>JAKSQP010000005.1 GCA_024404025.1 Clostridia bacterium
AAGCACAGCTTTTGACTTATTTTAATGAACCAATTGAAGATTCAGAACTTTTTGTCCCCTTGTCTTTGCGTATATTTTTGATAAAAAGTTGAAAAATATGAGCGGCTATGATATAATTCAGAAAAATAAGGGGGAGTAATATGAAATTCTTTTCTGCAATTTTCGCTGCGATCTGCTTGTTTTTCAGCTCTTTTTTCGGGCTGTTTTCGGGAACAAGCACATATAATTATAAAATAGACACAACAGAGCTTCGCAATGAAATTCCAAATATTGTTGACAATATGAATGATTGGGATATGGGCACGAGCTATTACAATGTCAGAAACAACGAAAAATACGATGTGTTCAATTTTGTAAAATACATTCAGCTTATGCAGTGCACCGGCGGCACTCCCGAGCGTGATTTGTTTAAAGATCCTTATGATACCTCAACTTTTACCGATTATGATTTTGCCCGTCTGATAAAGAACTGCCGCGGAATTCTCAGCCTCGGTGCAAAGCCGCATCTCAAGCTTGGCGGAGTTCCGATCAAGTTCACAACCGATTATATTATCGGCGGAGATTTTTCCATGAATCCCTATCCGCCGGATGATTATAATGTTTATTATGATTACATAAAAGCAGTTGCGCAGGCCCTTGTTGATGAATTCGGACTTGAAGAGGTTAAAACATGGCGTTTCGGCTGTATGACCGAATTTGAAAATAAAGGTTGGTTCTTTGCCAAGGACGAAACGCCCGAAAGCTCCGAAATTGCCTACTTCAAGCTTTATGATTATACAGTTCAGGCGCTGATTGATGTTATAGGCAATGATGTTTTTGTCGGCGCTCATTGCATGGGTGTATCGGAAGGCTTATGGGATGAACGCAATTTCCTTAAACATTGTGCAGAAGGGGAAAACTACGCAACCGGCAAAAAGGGCACTCACATCAGTTTCTTTTCCGCATCGTTCTATAATAATTCTCCCGGAGATTTCGGCGGTGGATTTACTCTGCCGGAACTTGCGGAGCATATTCAGAAAGCCGCAAAGGAATACGGACTTAATGATTTGATTTTCGGAATTGATGAGGGCAGGCTGCTGGTTGGTATCAACGGCGGCAGCATTGATAAACAGCTCAATTCAAGAATAACCGGCTATACATGGCAGGCGGCATACGATGCAAGGTTGTTTAAACAAGCAATTGACAGCGGAATGGATTATTTTTCATCCTGGGCGTTCCTGACGGGCGGAAAGCTGAACGGTTATCCGACAGTCAGTTACCATGTGGCGAACAATATTTATAAATTTGCCGGCGGAAAGCAGGCGAAGGTCACAAAAACCCACATGAACGCAGGACTTCATATTGAATCCGACTGCCTTGCTTCATGGAATGAAGAGGAACAGACATTAAGGCTGATGGTGTATAATTTCAAGAACGATCTTGATTATGATAAGAATATGAAAGTCAATTTTAATGTTAATGTTCCGCAGCTTGACGGAAAAACGGTTACGGTCACAAAGTATCTTATAAACGATGACTGTAATTTCTTTGACGAATGGCTTGAGGACAGAAAAACTTACGGCATCGGCGACGAATGCTTCTCGTGGTCGCCCGATGACCCGACGCTTGAAAGCAAAACGACTTTGAGCGACAGCAAAGCAATAGAGATTTATAACAGCGAGCTCAGGGCGAGGTATGAGGAATGCGCTGTTCTTACTCCTGTAACGGAAACCGTTGTTGTTGAAAACGGGCGTATCGATCTCAATGAAACCATTGAAGCGGGAAATGTTTTGTTTTATGAGATAGGCTGATGAGCTTCCGATAACAGGGAAGACTGCAGGAAAAGTAATACCAAAAATAAAGATAAAAGAGCTGTAAGAATACCGTGAAAAGATATTCTTACAGCTCTTTTGGCGTCTGATGAAATATAAATATTATATGAGATCCTGTTTTTTCAGAATTTCAAATCTGTTGAAAATAACTTTGATTGCGATTCCGAGTTCTTCAAAAAAAGCTTTAAATTCCATTTTGAAATCGCTTGATTTCAGGTCTTCTTTTTCCGAATACTGCGGATGTCCTCCGTTTTTGCTCGTCTTATTAATCGTAAATGTGCGGAAAGGCTCGCTGCCGTCAATTGTGTAGGACGAAACGGTTATGCTGTCCTCGGTAAAATCAACGAGGTTATAAATGACCTCATCCGAAAGATAGATATATCCGATATTTTCATCGAAAACATCGCCTCTGGTGTTTTCTTCGCCTCTCGGATGATTGATTGATGAGGATACCATATAAATCGTGCCTCTGGGATCCGTTATGCTGTCTTTGCCTTCGATGGAATCGGTCGTTTCCGTGCCGAAAACGGCATTTGACATCGTGTAATGGTGGGTATGACCCGTGAAAACAAGATCAACTCCGATTTCATCGCAGATTTCTCCGAATATCGGACGAAGATAATCCTTTGAATAGGTCATTCTTTTTTCGCTCATAACGCCGTACATATCGTGATGAAAAGCGGCGACTTTCCATTTTACATCGGGATTCTTTGCGGCGGCATCTCTTGCAAATGCACGGTGAGTTGCGGCGGCAAAGCAGTTGCTGTCAAAAACGAGGAAAAGAACATCACCCTTGACATACCAGTAATCGTTGGCAATATATGAAGAAATGCCTTTTGTATATTTGTTCGGATTGTTGTTGAAATATTTATAATCGAAACCTTTGCGGTCGTGATTTCCGGGGCAGAGCGCAAACGGAATTGAAGACCAGAGCGGGGAGGCAAGAAGGCTCACATATTCGGAACGAAGGCCGTATGATGCCTGGTCGCCTGCCGAAATAACAAGGTCAATATTCTTTTTTGATGCGGCGGCGGTGAGGAGTCTGTTTACGTTTCCCGATTCCGTTTTAAGGGAATTCTCCATTCCGTCTTCCTCGTATGTAACATGAATATCGGTAACATACATTGCGGTGAAGCTGTTTCCGTCAATTGTTGAGAAGCTTTTAACGGCGCTTTCGCCCTTTGAATTGACGCATTGATAATAATATTTTGTGTTTTCTTTAAGACCCGTGACCGTTACCTTGTTAACGCAGTCGCTTTCGGGAGTTGATGAAACCTTTCCTCCGAATGAAACGGAATTGCTCATATCTTCGTTTTCGGAAATGAGTACCTTGCAGTTTTTGCTTCCCTTTGCGGAATACCACGAAAAATTTCTTTCGGAATCATTGCTTCCGGGATTCATAAGAACATTTCCGTATGTTCCGGAGTATTCATCAAAATAGCTGCTCCAGTTATCGGCATCAACAGCATAAGCCTGAAAGCCGCAGAGCGAAATAAGCATTGCAAGGCAGAGAAGCAGCGAAGTCAGCTTTTGAATTTTCATAATTGAGTTTTCCTTTCCGCTTTTTGAAATGTTCAATTTCAGTTTGTTATTCAATAATCATAAAGTATCACAAAATGAGGATATAATCAACATATTTTTTTCGTGAAGTGCTGCCGGATCCGGAATTTTTCTTCAAAAGAAGATAAAAATGACAATCGGATAAAAATCGTATTTTTGATTATTGACAATGGGCCGGAACTGTTGTAGATTAAAAATAAGAGCTCATTTCAAAGGGAAAGAAAAAAGGAGCGGTATGGAAATGAAAAAAATGATTTCGTTGTTTCTGGCGTTGATGCTCGTTATATCAACCGTGACCGTTGCGGCCTGTGCGCTCAGCGGAAATGTTTCGGAAAGCGTAGTCGAAATTTCAAAAAAGGCTGCAATTGATGCGGAGGCAGAGGGAATCGTTCTGCTGAAAAATGAGGACGACTGTTTGCCTCTCAACGGCAAAAAGCTGAATATTTTCGGTATAGGCTCCGTTTATCCGTTTATGGGCGGAGCAGGTTCCGGCGCAATCACATCGGACGACCCCGTAACATTTTATGAGGCTCTGGATGAGGCGGGAATAGAATATAACAAAGAGCTTAAGGCGCTTTATGAAGCCAATATAGGTATGAACAAAATGCCCAAAACAGATAACACGGTTATCAATAATCTTCTTCAGGTTGCTCTTTCGATTGATTCTCTGACTGAAATGCCGGTTGAAAAGCTCACCGACGGCATAATGAAGAATGCTGTTGATTATTCAGACACGGCGGTGCTTTTCGTCAGCAGAACAAGCGCAGAGGGATCAGACCTCAGAGTTGAAACTCTCAGGTTGAGCGAAACCGAAAAGCAGCTTGTTGAAAAGGTTGCAGCTGCATTTGAAAATGTTATTGTGATTTTCAATATCGGAAATGTTATGCAGATGGACTGGCTTGAAAAATATGACAGCATCAAAGCAGCCGCAATAGTATGGATCCCGGGCGAATTCGGATTCAGCGCAGTTGCGGATATGCTTGCGGGAAAAGTCAATCCGTCCGGAAAACTTGCCGACACAATTGCCTTCAATGTTGAAGACCATCCGTCCGGAGAATTCTTCGGAAGCCATAAATATTCGGATTCCTCCGCACATTATGTTGAATACCGTGAGGGTATTTATATCGGATACAGATATTTTGAAACATTTGCTCCCGAAAAAGTTCAGTTTCCGTTCGGTTACGGACTTTCATATACATCGTTCTCAAAAGAAATTACGGATACTTCTTTTGACGATGAAGAAATAAGCGTAACATTCAAGGTTACAAACACAGGCTCTTACAGCGGAAAAGAAACCGTTCAGGTCTATTACAGCGCACCTTATAAAGAAATCGAAAAGAGCAAAATCTGCCTCGGCGGATTCGGAAAAACCCGCATTCTTGCTCCCGGAGAGTCGCAGACCCTGGCGGTAACATTCCCCACCTCCGATATGGCTTCGTATGACTATAAAAATGCAGAGGCATGGGTGCTTGAAGAGGGAGAATATAAAATAATCGCCGCAAACGATGTTAAAGATCATATCGAAGAATTCACATATAACGCTGATTCGGACAGAATTCTGAAAAATGACGGAAAAACCGGAACGGAAATCAAAAATCTTTTTTCCGATTCCTATTCGGGTTTCCCGATTCTTTCAAGAGCGGACAAAGACGGAACTTATCCCGTTTTCGAGCAGAAAGAGGAAAGCGATGCCGTCAGGAATTCGGACAGCCTTCCTGAACCTGTCAAAGACGGAACTGCGCCGAGGACCGGTGCAAAATATGATAAAACGATAACTCTTAAAGATGTTTATGAGGACGAAAGTCTGTGGGATGCTTTTCTTGATCAGCTTACCGTTGACGAAATGGCTCATCTTGTCAGCGACGGCGGTTACGGAACAGCCGGCATTGAGCGCCTCGGCATCCCCGCAACGATGGATAATGACGGCCCATCAAGCATTAAGGGAAGAAACGGTCTTCTTTATACCGACAGCGGAACGGCTTATCCCTGCGAAACCGCCATTGCCTGCACATGGAATACCGAGCTTGCGCAGCGCATAGGTGCCGCCGTCGGAATGGAAGCGGAGGATATAGGAACGGATATATGGTATGCTCCGGCAGTCAATATCCACCGCAATCCGAGAGGCGGAAGAAACTTTGAATATTTTTCCGAGGATCCGCTTATTTCCGGAAAGATGTCTGCGGCGATGATCAACGGCTGCAGCTCCGAGGGACTTGTTGTTACCCTTAAGCATTTTGCTCTGAATGACCAGGAATCAAACAGAAACGGTATTTATACCTGGGCTGATGAACAGACGATGAGGGAAATATATCTCAAGGCGTTTGAAATTGCAGTCAAAGAGAGCGACTGCGCCGGAATAATGTCCGCATATAACCGAATCGGAGCGGATTGGTGCGGAGGAAAATCTGCTCTGCTGATCGACCTTTTGAGAAATGAATGGGGCTTTGACGGCTTCGTTGTTTCGGACTTTACCTCAAACATAACCGGCAGCGGATATATGAGCCCTGTTCTCGGCGTATATAGCGGCAATGATACGATTCTTACGGGAATAAAATTTGTTTTTCTTCCGTCGCACATCCTGGCGGTAAAGCTCCGTTATGCAAAAGATCCCGTCGGCTTCGGCACGGCTCTCCGAGAAAGATGCAAAGAACTCTGCAAGGCAAAGATGAAAACAAGAGCATTCCTCAATGCCGAAAAAGAATATGACGATTCATATTCGGGAGCAATTGTTTCTCCGTCAGAATGGAATTTTGAATTTCCGTATATTTTCTCGGCTTTCAGATATATTCTTAACAACATTACTTATACCGTGATTTACGGCTTAAGAGCATTGTTCGGATAAAAAATACCGCTTCGCATTGCATTTTGCGGCGAATATGCTATTATATTAGATATAAATAATCTCCGAAAGAGGAAGAACCATGGCAACTGTAAGATTAAAAGTGAATAACGGCGCACCGGAAAGCAATTCGCAAATGGCTGAAAAGCAGAAAAATTCCGTTGATGAGCTAAAAAAAATCATAGAAGAAAACAGCACCGCATCCGAAACCGCTCCGCTTGTTGAAAGAGCATTTTTGTTCCTTGAGGACGGCAAATGGGAGCAGGCGGATGCCTATTGCGAAAGAGTGCTTGATAAAGAGCCGAAAAATTCAAAGGCATATCTCGGAAAACTTATGGCGGAACTGAAAATCAATTCTGTTGAAAAACTCAATGATGTTGAAATTCCGTTTGGAGAAAACGATAACTGCATAAAAGCCGGAAGATTCAATCCCGAAATGGCGGAAATATTGAAAAAAATCAACGATTCCGTCTGCGAGAAAAACGAAGAAAAAAAGAGAATCGAAGAAGAAAAAAAGAGAGCGGAAGAAGAAAAGAAAAGCGAAGAAAAAAATGAGGCCGAAGCAATCAAGGAAGAACTTATTTTCGCTAAAAATACAGCCGTTTCCGTTTCGGGAAAATATCTCGTTATTTCGTTGAGCGTTATCTGCGGCATAATTGCTCTTTTTGCTATGATTTCCGGAATCGGGCATATATGCGAAATAAAAAATATCATGAGATTCGATAATTTTATGAGAGCGCTTCGTATCTGCGTTTTCATGATTTTTCCCGGTTTTTTGCTCGGATATTTTGTTCCTTACAGGCTTTTCGGAAAATACAGAAATATCTTTGATGAAATCATAAAGAAAATTCCCGTCAGCGTTTATATTGCAGGCGGAGTGCTTAATATATTCATCGCTGCATTTTTCTTTGTGTCGTTCCTGATAACTCCGATCAATAAGGTTTCAAACTTTTATTATGCGCTTGTTTTTGCCGTGTTTGCTTATCTGTTTTTTGCAAAAGCTGTCAGAATGTTCAAAAAAGAATCAAAATGAGTTTTATCCCCGAAGAGAAAGCTTCGGGGATTTTTTGATTCGAAAAGAAATTTATTGCAAACCCCAAAAAATAATGTTATTATTTTTTGTATGGGAGGATGATATTATGTTTTATATCGGAATTGATCTCGGAACATCTGCTCTGAAGATGCTGCTCGTTGACGAAAAGGGCGAAATAATAAGAACCGCTTCTGAAGAATATCCGCTTTTCTTTCCGCATAACGGATGGTCGGAGCAGAATCCCGAGGATTGGTATTCCGCAGCGGAAAAATGTCTTTCGCAGGTGCTTAAGGGCATTGACGCTTATCTCGTAAAAGGAATCGGTATCGGCGGTCAGATGCACGGACTTGTTGTGCTTGATAAGAATGATAATGTCATCAGACCCGCAATCCTCTGGAATGACGGCAGAACAGATAAACAGGTTGAATATCTTAACAATGTTATCGGAAAGGATAAGCTTTCTCAATATACGGCAAATATTGCTTTTGCAGGCTTTACCGCTCCGAAAATTATCTGGATGAAAGAGAATGAACCTGAAAAATTTGAAAAAATCGAAAAAATAATGCTTCCGAAGGATTATCTTGTTTACAGGCTCACGGGTGAACATACCTGCGATTATTCGGATGCCTCCGGAATGCTTTTGCTTGATGTAAAAAACAAATGCTGGTCGGAAGAAATGCTTGAAATCTGCGGCATTTCAAAAAATCAGCTTCCAGATCTTTATGAAAGCTATGATATTGTCGGCAAGGTGAAAAAGGAATTCGCAGACCGCTTCGGTCTTTCGGATGTGAGCGTAGCCGCAGGCGCAGGGGATAACGCCGCAGCAGCAGTCGGCACGGGAACCGTCGGCGAAGGAAAGTGCAATATCTCTCTCGGCACATCGGGAACAATATTCATTTCAAGCGAGAGATTCGGCGATGACCGGAACAACGCTCTTCATTCATTTGCCCACGCAGACGGTAATTTCCATCTGATGGGATGTATGCTTTCAGCGGCATCCTGCAACAAATGGTTTATGGATGATATTCTCAATGATGAGAATTATCAGGGCATTCAGAGCAGAATAAGCGATGAAAAGCTCGGAAGAAACAATATCTATTTTCTGCCGTATCTGATGGGCGAAAGAAGCCCGATAAACGATGTTGATGCAAGAGGTACATTCATCGGACTTACGATGAATTCAAAGAGAGAAGATATGCTTCAGGCTGTGTTTGAGGGAGTTGCGTTTGCAATCCGTGACAGCTTTGAAAAAGCAAAGGAGCTCGGAATAAAGATTGAAGCCTCAAACATCTGCGGAGGCGGAGCAAAGAGCGCTCTCTGGCAGAAAATCATGGCGAATGTGCTCGGAATAAGGCTTGATACCGTCAAAACCGAGCAGGGACCCGGCTATGGAGCGGCAATTCTCGCAATGGTCGGCTGCGGAGCTTACGGCAGCGTTTCCGAGGCGTGCGCAGAGCTTGTTGAAATTTCTTCATCGGTTTATCCCGATGCGGAGCTTTCGGCAATGTATGATGAAAAATATAAAAACTTCAGCAAAGTTTATCCCGCACTTAAAAATGTGTTTAAAGAAATTAAGGAGGAAATAAAATGAGCGAAATATTCAAGGGTATCCCCGAAATCAGATTTGAAGGAAAAGACAGCAAAAATCCGCTTTCATTCAAATTTTATGATGCGGAAAAAACTGTTGCAGGAAAGAAGATGAAAGAGTATCTTCCTTTTGCAATGGCATGGTGGCATAATCTCGGCGCCGCCGGAACGGATATGTTCGGTAGAGACACCGTCGACAAATCCTTCGGAGCGGAAAAGGGCACAATGGAACACGCAAAGGCAAAGGTCGATGCGGGCTTTGAGTTTATGCAGAAGCTCGGCATTGAATATTTCTGCTTCCATGATGTTGACCTCGTTCCCGAAACGGAAGATATAAACGAAACCAATGCACGCCTTGATGAAATCAGCGATTATATTCTCGGCAAAATGAAAGAAACGGGCATAAAGTGCCTTTGGGGAACTGCAAATATGTTCTCAAATCCCAGATTCATGAACGGCGCAGGCTCAACAAGCAGCGCAGATGTTTATTGCTTTGCCGCAGCGCAGATAAAAAAGGCTCTTGATCTGACGGTTAAATTCGGCGGCAGGGGATATGTTTTCTGGGGCGGCAGAGAGGGATATGAAACTCTTCTTAACACCGATGTTAAATTTGAACAGGAAAACATTGCAAGGCTTATGCACCTTGCAGTTGATTACGGCAGAAAAATCGGCTTTACGGGAGATTTCTATATTGAGCCGAAGCCGAAGGAGCCGATGAAGCATCAGTATGATTTTGATGCCGCAACCGCAATAGGCTTCCTTCGTCAGTACGGTCTTGATAAGGATTTCAAGCTTAACATCGAAGCAAACCACGCAACTCTTGCCGGCCACACTTTCCAGCATGAGTTGAGGATTTCCGCAATCAACGGAATGCTCGGCTCGATAGATGCAAACCAGGGTGACTATCTTCTCGGATGGGATACCGACGAGTTCCCGTTTGATGTTTACGAAGCAACAATGTGTATGTATGAGGTCATCAAAGCGGGCGGACTTACCGGCGGATTCAATTTCGATGCAAAGAACCGCAGACCTTCAAACACATACGAAGATATGTTTGAAGCATATATTCTCGGCATGGATACATTTGCTCTCGGTCTTATGAAAGCGGCAGAGCTTATTGAAGACGGCAGAATTGACGAGAATATCAAAAATAAATATGCTTCATTCAATGACGGAATAGGAAAGAAAATCATTGACGGAAGCACATCTCTCGAAGAGCTTGCAGACTATGCCGCTTCGCTTAAATCGGCTGAAACTCCGGCTTCCGGCAAGCAAGAAAGACTCGAAGGCATACTCAATCAGATACTCTTTAAATGATGTTTAAATAATAATTAAAGATAGGGAGAAAGATTATGACCTCTGATAAGCAGTACCGTCTTGGCTTTGACAAAAAAGCAAAGGAACTTGTTTCGCAGATGACCTTCAAAGAAAAGGTCAAGCTGATCGCAGGCAACTGCAAGGTATATGAAAGCATGGGCATAGGCAGCTATAACAGCAAGCCCTACGGCGCAGGCGGATGCGAGCGCCTTGATTTTCCGGAGATGCTTTTCTGCGACGGTCCGAGAGGATGCGTGTGCGGAAATTCGACCTGCTTCCCCGTGACTATGGCAAGAGGAGCAACCTTTGATCCGGAGCTTGAAGAACGTGTCGGAGCGGCGATAGGTGAAGAAATCCGTGCTCACGGCGGCAATTTCTACGGCGGCGTATGTATCAATCTTCCCTATAATCCCGGCGGCGGAAGAAGCCAGGAAACATACGGCGAAGACAGCGTCCATATCGGAAAAATGGGCAGCGCACTCGTTAAAGGCGTCCAGAGCGAAAATGTTATTGCCTGCATAAAGCATTTTGCTTTCAACAGCATGGAAAATTCAAGATTCTGGGTCAATGTTACCGCCGATAAGCGCACGGAAAGAGAGGTTTATCTTCCTCATTTCAAAAAGTGCGTTGAAGCCGGCGCAGCTGCGGTCATGAGCTCATATAACCGCTATAACGGGAAATTCAACGGAGCGAATCCCTATCTGCTGACCGATGTTTTGCGAAACGAATGGGGCTTTGACGGCTTTATCGTTTCGGATTTCTTCTTCGGGCTTCATTCAACAAAGGGCGGAATGAACGCAGGCCTTGATGTTGAAATGAACATAAGAAGAAAATATAACACCGTCAGCGTAAACCACGCCATAAAGAGCGGAAAAGCAACAATGAAGCAGCTTGACGATGCCTGTGTAAGAATCGTAAGAAATCTTATGGCATTCACGCAGGCAGAGGACAAAAAGACTTACGATAAGTCAATGATCGCAAGCGCAGAGCATATCGCTCTTGCAAGAGAGGTTGCCGAAAAATCAATAACTCTTATCAAAAACAAGAATAATCTTCTTCCGCTTGACAGAGAAAAATATAAGAATATCGTTGTTCTCGGCGATCTTGCAAAGGTTGAAAATATCGGCGATTACGGCTCAAGCCAGGTTCATCCGCCTTATGTAAAGACCTTTATGCAGGCTCTGGAAGAAAACTATTCGGATGTCAGCATCACATTTGTGCCGACTTCTGCGGTTTCACGCAGGGCAGAGGAGATAAAGAAAGCGGATGCCGTTATCATCATCTGCGGAATGCGCCATGGCGATGAGGGCGAATATATCTTCGTTATAGGCGGAGACAGAAAGAAGCTCAGCCTCAAAAAGCGTGAAGCGGAAATGCTTAAATTTGCAGGTCTGCTCAATAAAAATACGGTTGCTGTTGTTATGGGCGGCAATGCCATCACCATGGGTGAATGGAAAAACGAGATAAATTCCGTTATGATGGCTTATTATCCCGGAATGGAGGGCGGAAACGCTATTGCCGACATCATATTCGGCAAGGTCAATCCTTCCGGCAAGCTTCCGTTTGCAATTGCAAAGAATGAAAAAGATTATCCCGATATAAAGTGGATTTCTCTTCAGCAGCATTACGGCTACTATAACGGATACAGAAAGCTCGAAAAAGATGGCAAAAAGCCCGATTTTCCATACGGCTTCGGCCTTTCGTATACCGATTTTGAGCTTTCGGATGCGAAGCTTCTTGAATCTGACGGCGAAAAAGCGGTATTCAATGTGACGGTTAAAAATACCGGCAGCAGAAAGGGCGCAGAGGTCGTTCAGCTTTACAGCGCCTGGAACGGCAGCGCAGTTGACAGACCCGTTAAAACTCTTTCGGATTTCCGCCGTGTTGAGCTTGAAGCGGGCGAAAGCAGAGAAATTTCTCTTGAAGTCCGCAAGGCGGATCTTGCATATTATTCGGAAAAAGACGGCTTTATCGAAGAGGATATTCTCTATTCGGCATTCATCGGCTCTGACGAATGCTCATGTGAAAAAATAAAAATTGATTACAAATTCTGATAAGCAGGTGGAAAAATGAAAAAACGGCTTGATCTTAAAAATGCAACAACAAAAGAGATAATCGCATTTTCAATGCTTCCGCTCGGAATGTTTTTCATAAATTCAACCGTTTATACGGTTTTCAATGTATTTATGACCGACGTTCTCAAGCTCAGCATGACCCTTGCATCTGTTGTTATTCTCGGAACAAAGCTCTGGGATGCAATCAATGACCCTCTTATGGGTACTTTCGTTGAAAGAACACGCACAAAATGGGGCAAATGCCGTCCGTATCTTATATGGATGACGCCGGCTCTTGTTGTTGTTACGGCTCTTCTTTTTGCGCCTGTCAGCTTCCCTGAAAAATGGAATCTATACAGCAACGGAGAATTTATCGGCAACGCCGGCAACTTCGTTTTTGCTCTGATTATGTATATGCTTTTCATAACTGCATATACGGGACTTGAAATTCCGTTCAACAGCATGACTCCGCTTGTTTTTCCGCAGAAGGACAAGAGAGTTTCGGCTGTTTCGTGGTCGCAGACGATCGGCTCTCTCGGAACTGTTCTGCCGACTATGTTTGTCTGGCTTGCGATCGGTATGCTCGGAAACGGCAAAAAAGATACAACCGACTGGGGATATTTCTGGTCTGCACTGATTTTTGCAGTTATGGGTGCAATATTTATTATCTGGTCGTTCTTCGGCGTTAAGGAAAAGGTTTATATTCCTCCGAGAAAGATGAACGGAAGAAAGAGCTTCAAGGTTATTTTTACCGATAAGAGAATGATAGTTCTTCTTATCTGCTCGCTGTTTTCCGGAATGATCAATATCGGCTCAATGTTTCTGCCTTATTTTGCTAACTGGAACTGCATCGGCATTCTTCCGATGGAAAAAATCAATCTTTTCATAGAAAATCTTCTCGGAAAGAATCCGCAGCTCACCGCAATTTCGATTCTTCCGACCGTGCTTTCGGTTATGAGCGGAATCGCATATATGCTTTCGATGATGATCGTTCCTCCGCTTCTTAAAAAGATGTCGAAGAAAACGCTCTGGATACTGCAGTCAGTTATCGGCGGAGTTATGTGCTTTGCAACATATTTTATAGGCGTTTATGTTTTGCCTTATAATACTCTTGCGGGCTTTATCGTTTATGCTCTTATGAGATTCTTCACCAATTTCCCCGTCGGAATGAGCCTTGTTCTGCTCGTTGCGATGTTTGCGGATATAACCGATGACCTTGAAATAAAAACCAACGAGCGCCTTGAGGCTACCGCTTATTCGATGAAGGGCCTGCTTTATAAGATTTCTGTTGCCGTTTTCAATGTTGTTGTGCTTGTTATCATTGATAAAATCGGCTATAACGCAGAGAGAATGACGGCTATTACAGCAAACAATACCATTCCTCTGATCGAGTCAACAACCGTTGCGAACGTTATCGGCAACATAGACTATACTCATCTTCTCAACACGATATTTTTCATGCTCACCGCATTCGGCGCAATCGGAATGTTCCTTCAGGCAATTCCGATGTTCTTCTATAAATTTGACGAAAATGAGATGAGCGAAAAGCTTGAAGCATTCAGAAAGAAGAGAGAAGAGGAATCGCAGAAAGAGCTTGATGATGCTCTCGTTTCTGCGGAAAAATGATATGAAAAACAGATACCGCTATTCGCCCGATGAATATTACAGCAGGATATATGATACTCACGCTTCGCCGTTTGAAAATCTGACGGAAAAGGCTGATTATGCCGTCAAATGCGAAGAAATCAGGCAGAAGATCGGAGATACCCTTGCAATCGAAAACATACCGCTTAAAATCGACAAATTAAAGCCAGAAATTCTTAAAACCGAAAGCAGAAAGAATTATTCGGCTTCAACAATGAGCGTTGAAATCTGCGAAGGTCTTAATATGCTTTGCTATGTGCTTGAGCCGAAAGGAAAAGTCAAAAGCGGAATAGTTGCCTTCTGCGGCCACGGCTACGGCTGCCGTCAGATTATAAGGCAGTCCAAAAGGGGAAAATACAGAATTCTGAATTTCCTTGATAATTATCAGAAAAACTTTGCCGGTGCGCTGGCTGAAAACGGACATCTTGTTATTGTGCCGGAGCCGATAGGATTCGGAGAAGCAAAGCTGAAAAAGGATTTCGTTAAACCATTTTATTCAAGCTCCTGCGACACGCTTTCGCATCACAGCCTGCTATACGGCTTCTCTGCGGCGTCAATGAGAGTTTATCAGGTCCGGCGCTGCATTGATATTCTTGAACAAAAATACAGCATAAACGAAATCGGGATTATGGGCATTTCGGGCGGCGGTCTGGTTGCTCTTTATTCATCCTGCGTTGATGCAAGAATTTCAAAAACCTGCGTCTGCGGATATATCAACACATTCAGAACGAGTGTTCTGCGTATGTGGCATTGCCCGGATAATTACATCCCCGGTCTTCTTAAAATCGGAGATATGTATGATTTTGCATCAGCTCTCGCTCCGAAAAAACTGATGATGGAATTCGGAACGGATGATAAGCTTTTCCCGATCGAGGGATCAAGGCTCGCACGGGATAAAATAGCCGACGTATATGATGCTGCCGGATGCAGTGAAAATTTCTTCGGGGTTGAATTCAAGGGAAAACACGAAGTTTATCTGCCGGAGGCGCTGAAATTTTTTGATGAGGGCGGTAAAGAAAAATGATTGGATTCACAAGCGTTTCGCTTCGCTCATATCCGGTTGAAGAGGTTGTTGATATTGCCGCAAAAGCCGGAGCGGAGATCATCGAGTGGGGCTCGGATTTTCACATAAAGACCATTGAGGATGCCGAAAAGGCAAAGAAACTCTGCGATGAAAAAGGTATTATCATCAATTCTTACGGCACATATTACCGGACGGGATGCGGAAACGAAGAGCAATGGAAAGAAATTTGCAGAATTGCCGATGCAATGGGAGCAAAATATATCCGCACCTGGCTCGGCACAAAAGGAAGCAGCAAAACAAACGAAAAAGAATATGCTCTTCTGCTTGAGGATGCCCGCAGGATGGCAGATATTGCGGCTGAATACGGCCTTGTTATTTGCCACGAATGTCATCACCATACATATAATGACACGGAAAGCTCATCTCTGCGTTTTCTGAAAGATGTTGAAAGAAGCAATGTCAAAACCTATTATCAGTCATGGTACCGTGATGAAAGCGGCGATAAGTCAAAGCTATTCAATACTTTTCCTTATGTTCAGGATGTTCATATTTCTTTTTCCGAGCTTACAAAATTTCAGAAGTTTCATAAAAAGGACAAAGCCTTTATTGAAAAGATTATCGGATGGCTGAAAGAACTGGATTTTTCGGGCGGACTGATTATTGAATTCACGCAGAATAACAGCGGGGAAAATCTGATAAAGGATGTTAACCGCATTAAAGAGCTTTGGAATAAATAAAAGCAAAGAGAGACGGTTTTCGGATAAATTTCCGGAAATCATCTCTCTTTTATTGTAGGGCACGGATTTATCCGTGCCGTGTAAATCCAACAACCGTTTTTGGGGTAAGACGGCAAGCATAAACGCCTGCCCTACGAGGCGTGTTGATAAAATTTTTTACGAGGCTCCGCTTTTATATGAGCTTTTTGCAGATGCAGTCCATAAGTGCTTTGAATTTTCCTTCAACCGCTTTTCCGGTTTCCATAACCTCTTCGTGCGAAAGCTGCTTATCGAGTATCCCGGCAGCCATATTTGTAAGGCACGAGATGCCGAGAACTTTTATGCCGCTGTGAACGGCGGTTATGACTTCGGGGACGGTTGACATTCCGCAGGCATCGGCTCCCAAAATGCGCAGCGCTTTGATTTCGGCAGGTGTTTCATACATCGGGCCTTTTGAATAGGCATAAACGCCGCAGCGAAGATTTATTCCGCAGTTCTTTGCCGCTTCGAGAGCAGTTTCGGAGAGAGCCTTGTCATAAGCTTCGCCCATCGGCGGAAATCGGGTGCCGAATCTTTCGTCATTTTTTCCGAAAAGCGGAGAATCGCAGAAAAACGACAGATGGTCTGTAATCAGCATCAGGTCGCCCGGCTCAAATGAAGTGTTGATCGCTCCTGCGGCATTTGTGAGGATGAGATTTTTTATTCCGAGCAGCGAAAAAACTCTGACATAAAAGGTGACATCCTCCATGGAATAGCCCTCATAAGCGTGAAAGCGGCCTTTCATTGCGATTATTCTTTTGCCCGAAGTCTTCCCGAAAATAAGTGTTCCGCTGTGACCTTCAACCGTAACGGCAGGGAATGACGGGATTTCGGAATACGGAATTTCAACTTCCGCTTCTATCGAATCTCCGAATGCTCCGAGACCGCTTCCGAGAACGATTGCCGTGTCGGGAATATCTGCGGCTTTTGATTTGATGAATCCGGCGGCTGATTCCGCTCTTTTGAAAATATCCATTCATTTCACCTCGTTTCCATATTACCATATCGTAAAAGATAATTCAATTGAAAATGATTATTGAAATAAAGAAAATGATATGTTATATTAAAAAACAGGAGGGATAATTTATGATAACTTTCAAGCCCATAACAATGATGGAAAAATGCTTTATGGATGAAGCAATATCTTCAAAAACGGTTGTTGAGCGCATCAGCGGACTCAAAGAGGAGGAGTGCGCTTTTCAGCTCGCATATACAAGCGATGACCCCGATAACTATCCGAGAATGAACTGCATTCTCAAGGTTGATTCTCCGATTTCAGAATATATAAACATAAGGCAGGTTGAGCAGGTTCCCGTAAGGTATCCCTGCAGAATCACAGATGACGAGGATTACTTGCGCAGAGAAGCGGGACTTTATCCCGATCTTCTTTCTCCGCTCGACTGCTTTAATCATGTTTTCCCGACTTATAATGTTTTGAAAACGCTCTATGTCACCGTCAAAATACCCGCTTCTTATCCGGCAGGGGATTATCCGATGGCGTTTGCTCTTGAATGCGAAGACGGAAGCGTTGCCGCAGAAGCAAAGCTTACATTCCATTGCGTTAATGCCGTTCTTCCGGAGCAGACAATGAAATACACAAACTGGTTCCACAGCGACTGCATTGCGAATTATTATAATCTTGAAACCTTCAGCGAAAAGCATTGGGAATATATCGGAAAATTCATCCGTACCGCAGCAGCAAACGGAATGAACACGATCCTCACTCCCGTTTTTACGCCGCCTCTTGATACCGCAATCGGCCACGAGAGAAGAACGATTCAGCTTGTTGATGTTGAAAAGACAGCAGACGGCTGGAGCTTCGGCTTTGAAAAGCTTGAAAGATGGGTAAAGCTGTGCCTTGAAAACGGCATTGAATTTTTTGAAATATCCCATCTTTATTCGCAATGGGGCGCAGTTCATGCTCCGAAGATTATGGGCAGGGATGAAAGCGGCGAATATAAGCATCTTTTCGGCTGGGAAACGGATTCGACCTCAGCGGAATACTGCGGATTTTTAAGAGCATTTCTTAAAGCGCTGACAGCAGAATGCAAAAAACTCGGCATTGATAACAGAATAATGTTTCATATTTCGGATGAGCCAAACAGAGAGCAGGCAGATGATTATAAAGCCGCAAGAGAGCAGATAGCCGATCTGCTTGACGGTTACAGAGTTATGGATGCAATGTCTCATTTTGAACTTTATGAAGAAGGCGTTGTTGAATGCCCGATTCCGTGCAGCTCGGATTTAGGGCCGTTTCTTGAAGCGGATATTCCCGATTTATGGACATATTACTGCTGCGGAACAAGAAAGGGAGTTTCAAACAGACTTATTGCCATGTCAATGGAAAGAGCGAGAGTTATCGGCCTGCAGTTCTGGAAATATGACATCAGGGGCTTCCTTCAATGGGGCTATAATTTCTATAACAGCTGCGGCTCATGCCGCCCGATAGATCCTTATCTTGTTACGGACGGCGATTACTGGGTTCCTGCCGGCGACTGCTTCGTTGTATATCCCGGACCTGATGGCGATCCGCTTGAAACGCTTCATCTTAAGGCTTTCACATTTGCTCTTCAGGACACAAGAGCGCTTCAGCTTGCGTGCAGTCTTTCATCCAGAGAAGAGGTTACCGCAATTATTGAAAAATACGGAACGGTTACATTCTTTGAGAATCCGAAAGGCAACAACTGGCTTGAAAAGGTCAGAGAAGAAATCAATGAGCTTATCGAGAAAAGGATAGGATAAAATGGAACTTTATCTTGTTCGCCACGGCGAAACACGTTCAAATACCGGCGAGGATGATTCCTGCGATTCTGTGCTTACCGAAAAGGGCATAATGCAGGCGGAATATCTCGGGAAATATCTTGAGAATATTCATTTTGACAAAATCTATTCGAGCCATCTCATAAGAGCCGTTCAGACTGCGGCGGCAGTTGCGGAGCATCAGCAGGGAGAGCCCGAAATAATTGTTGTGCCGGAGCTTGCCGAAAGGGGAATAACAAGCGAATTCGTTCCCGATAAGGAAAGGCTTGAAAGAGCCTACCCGAAGCTGGTTTATGCCGATGACCTCATAAACAAGGATTTTCACGGCGATATCGAAAGAAGCGAAAATGTGCTTCGCAGGCTTGTTTTCGATCCGGCTTATCTGAACGCCTCCGAAACAAAAATCAAAGGTGAAAACGAAATCAGATATAATTCGGAAAGAATTCTGATTGTTGCTCACGGCGGACTGAATGCCTGCATATTGAGCAATCTTGTTAATTTCCGATTTGATATAAATATGAATATAGTTCAGCATAATACCTGCATAAACCGTTTCAGGCTGTTCCTTTTCAACGGTGTTCGGCGTATAGCCTTTGAGGGCTATAATGAAACAAATCATCTGCCCGAAGAAATCAGGCAGCATTGCAATTATTGAAAAAAACAAGGACTTTAAGCTTGTCTTAAAGTCCTTGTTGTTTATTTGCATGAGAGGTGTTTCTTTATTGCCTCAAAGGATTCATCACTGATGTCGTGTTCAATCTTGCAGGCATCTTCGGAAGCTGCCTTTTCGCTTACTCCGAGAGCTCTGAGCGCATTGGTGAGCAGAGTATGTCTTTCATAGATTTTGCGTGCAATTGCTTTTCCGCTTTCCGTAAGAGTTATATATCCGTTTGCGTTGACCGAAATATAGTTTTCCGCTTTCAAAATGCTGACCGCCCTGCTGACGCTCGGTTTTGAAAAACCCATCTGTTCGCAGATGTCGATTGAACGCACATTTTCAAGCTTTTCGGAAAGCACAAGCACGGTTTCGAGATACATTTCGCCTGATTCCTGGATGCTCATTGAAATGCTCCTTTCAGACCTTTAACTTTTCCGCATATCTGACCGTTTCCATTGCGTCGGGCGAATATGCGTCAGCGCCGATTCGTTCGGCATATTCTTTATTCAGCACCGCACCGCCGACAACAATTCTGACCTGCGGTTCCTTTTCGTGAAGAAGTTTTATTGTTTCTTCCATTGCGGGTACGGTTGTTGTCATAAGCGCACTTAAGCCGACGAGCTTTGCGCCGGTTTTTCTGACTGCGTCAAGCACCTTTTGCGGCTCAACATCCTTGCCGAGGTCGGTAACATCAAAGCCGTAGTTCTCAAGAAGGAGCTTAACGATATTCTTGCCTATGTCGTGGATATCGCCCTTGACCGTTGCAATAACAACCGGGAATGAATCGGTTTTTTCTTCCGGCGAACGGCTCAAAGCGGCTTTGATTTTTTCAAACGCCGATTTTGCCGCCTCAGCGCTCATAAGAAGCTGGGGCAGATAATATCTTTTTTCTTCAAATCCCTTGCCGACTGTGTTGAGAGCGGGGATTATTTCGTTCTGAACGATGTCAAGCGGAGCAGCGCTCAGGAGCAGCTTTTCCGCTTCTGCGCCGGCAGCATCTCTGAAGCCGTTTATAACAGCCTTCTGAAGCGCCGACGAGCCTTCATCCTTCTTGGCTTCAACGGCGGAGGAAGCCTGAACCGCCATGGGATTTGCAGATGCGAATTCAATATATCCGAGGCAGTTTTCGTCCATTCCGTGAAGCGCACGGAATGAATAATATGTTCTCATCATAGGAACGGAAAACGGATTCATTATTGCGGCTGAAAGTCCGTTTTCAAGGGCAAGAGCAAAGAAATTGCTGTTGAGCATATCTCTTTCCGGCAGACCGAAAGAAACGTTTGAAACGCCGAGAACTGTGTTGCAGCCAAGCTTTTCTCTGATTTCACGAAGCGATTTCAGAGTAACGATTGCGGCGCTGCAATCTGCGCTGACGGTCATTGCCAGAGTATCAAAGATTATATTTTTTTTGCTTATTCCGTATTCGGAGGCGGTTTTCAGGATCTTTTCGGCAATTGCAAGCCTGCCCTCAACCGTTTTCGGGATTCCGTTTTCATCGAGAGTCAGCGCAACGATAACGCCGCCGTATTTCTTTGCAAGAGGAAATACGCTTCTCATGCTTTCTTCCTTGCCGTTGACGGAATTTATCATTGCTTTTCCGTTGTATCTGCGAAGAGCCGATTCCATTGCGGCAGGGTCGGATGTGTCTATCTGAAGCGGAAGGGAAGTCACCGCCTGAAGCTCGCATACGGCATCGGTGAGCATCCGGCATTCGTCAATATCCGGCAGACCGACATTGACATCGAGAATGTCAGCGCCTTTTTTCTGCTGATTAACGCCCTCGTTGAGGATATACTGAATATCGTTTTCGATAAGCGCCTGCTTAAGTCTTTTTTTGCCCGTCGGATTGATCCTTTCTCCGATAAGCAGGGGAGAATTGCCGAAATAAACGGCGTGGTCATAAGACGAAATAACGGCATTATTTTTCTCTTTTATCTCAACGGGCGAAAGAGACGAAACCGCTTTTGCAAGAAGCCTGATATATTCGGGAGTTGTGCCGCAGCAGCCGCCGACAACACGAACGCCGCATTTTACCATATCCGCAACGGTTTCAACAAACTGTTCGGGAGTAATGTCAAAAACTGTTTCGCCGTCAACCGTTTTCGGAAGACCTGCATTCGGTTTGAAGCTGACGGGAACTGAAGCGCTTTCAAGCAGTTTTTCCATAACGCTGCGCAGCTGCCTGGGGCCGAGAGAACAGTTTGCGCCGATAATGTCTGCGCCCATGCCTTCAAGCATTGCAGCCATCGCTTCGGGAGAAGCGCCCGTCATAAGTTTTCCGTCTTCCGAATAAGCGTTTGATACCATGACTGGCAGATCGCTGTTTTCTTTTGCGGCGAGGAGGGCGGCTTTGGTTTCGTAGCTGTCATTCATCGTTTCGATTCCGATGAGGTCTGCGCCGTATTTTACGGCGAGCCTGACTGCTTTTGAAAATGCCGAAACGGCATCCTCAAAATCAAGGTCACCCAAAGGCTTCAGAAGCTTTCCGAGCGAGCCTATATCGAAGCCGATGAATTTTTCCTGCTTTCCGGTTGAAAGCTCACGGGCTTTTTTGGCGCTTTCAAAAGCGGAAGCGATGATTTTTTCAAGCGTTTCATCATCATAGGTGAGCGCAGTTGCGCCGAAGGTGTTTGTGAAAACGATGTTGCTTCCGGCGTCATAATACTCTTTGTGAAGGCGGACTATCTCTTCGGGATGGGTGATATTCCATGTTTCGGTTGATTCTCCGGCTTTGAGGCCTCTCGAATGCAGAACCGTTCCCGTGCCGCCGTCAAGAATAACGATATTATTTTTTAAGAATTCTCTTATGTCCATTTTAACTCCGAAATTATTTGCCGATAATATCCGAAAGATTGCTCATGATTTTTTCGGCAACGATGGGTTTATTCATCGAATAAACATGAATGGTTGAAATTCCGTTTGCATAAAGGTCAATTATCTGATCGGTCGCATAAGCAATGCCTGCCTGCATCATCGCAGCGGGGTCATTGCCGAACCGGTCAACAAGAGCCTTGAACCTTTGGGGAACATGAGAGCCGGAAAGCTTTATCGCTCTTTCAACCTGCTTTGCGTTTGTGATGGGCATAATTCCCGGAACAACGGGAACATTTATGCCGGCTTCTCTAATTCTGTAAAGGAAATTATAGAGAAGATTATTGTCAAAAAACATTTGCGTTGTGAGAAATTCGGCTCCGGCTTCAACCTTTTCTTTCAGGTGAAGAATATCATCGTTTTTGTTTGCGCTTTCGGGATGGATTTCGGGATAGCAGGCTCCGCCTATGCAGAAATCTCCGCCCGATTCTTTCAATTCCCTGATAAGGTCAATTGCGTGATGATATTGCCATAAGCTTCTGTCTGCATCAAGCATATCGGCGGGAATATCGCCACGGAGAGCCATAATGTTTTCGATTCCCGCTTCTTTGATTTCTTCTATCTTCTGCCTGACTGTTTCTTTTGTTGAGGAAACGCAGGTGAGATGCGCAATTGTGGGCACACCGTATCTTTCTTTGATATTTTTGGCAATGTCAAGAGTATATTTGCTTGTGCCGCCGCCTGCACCGTAGGTAACGCTCATAAAAGCCGGGGAAAGAGCAGCAATTTCTTCTGTTGCGGTTTTAACGCTTTCAAATGCGGATCCGGTTTTCGGAGGGAAAACCTCAATTGAAAGATTGAGTTTGTTGTTTTTGATTATTTCGGAAACTTTCATTTTTTTATTTCCTCACTTTTTGAGAAAAGGTAATATTATTTCGTTTGTGCGGTCACCCTCGTCAAAGAGGAAGATATGGCCGGAACCTTCAAAGGTGACTAATTCAACATCGGGGCAAACTTCAAGAAGTCTTTTGTGCTGATAATACGGCATCGTTTTGTCTTCCGTGCCCCATATAACAAGAAGCGGAAGCTTCTGTTCATTAACGGCTATGTAGCCTTTAACGGTTTCCGAGGTGTTGAGAATCGTATTTTTAAGGCTTGAAAGAGTGCATCTGATGAAGCCTTTATATTTTGAAGATTCCGCAAATGAACGCATATAGTAATCTTTTTCGTCAACGGAATATTTAAGCTCCGAAGCGCATTTGGTTAAAAGGGATTTCTTTGCAACAATTGCAAAAATCAGCTTTCCTATCAGAGGAATGGTTGCAAGCTTCATATAGAACGGCGGGATGAATGTGTCCATTCCGGCGGGAGCAAGAAGCACGAGCTTTTTTACTCTGCCCGGATAAAGCTTACAGAATGCGGTGGTTATGCTGCCGCCCATTGAAGTGCCGAAAAGATAGAATTTTTCATCTCCGAGCAGAGCTTTTGTCAGCTCATCAAGCTGCTTTGCGAAAAATGCGGGATCATAAACGGCATTCGTTCTTTCCGAAAGTCCTCTGCCGAGCAGGTCATAGCGGATAACCTTATAGCCCTCGGCAACGAGCTTTTCAAAAATTTTATCATAAATATAATATGGCGTTGCATAGCCGTGGCAAAGCACAACAGCTTCGCCGCTGCCTTTCATTTCGTAATGGGTAAAGCCGCTCGGAAGGTCAATGAAGCTTCCCTTTGCCTTCGATTTTTCTTCGGCATTAAGCTCAAGGGTTTCGGTCTGCTTAATGAGCAGTTTAAGTTCAGAATCCGTCATTATATAACACCTCATCATAATATTATCATATAATATATTAAAATACAAGTAAACTGTTACATTTGTTTGCTGTTTATTATTGATATTTGCGTTTATCCGTGGTAAAATGATAAAAAATAATATTTTTCGGAGGTATGTATGGAGAAGAAAATCATAGTTGCCGGGCTCGGCCACGGCGGAATTGCCGCCGCTGCTCTTCTTGCGAAGGAAGGCTTCGATGTTACGGTTTATGAAAAGAAGAAGAAAGGCACTCTTGGTTATGACTGGACCGATATTTTTGCTCCCAAGTCGCTTGGAATTGCAGGCCTTGATATGCCTCCTGAGGATAAATACGAATATAAAAAGGATATGACATTTTTCGGACCTCATACCAAGAAGGGGCTTCAGCAGCACGTTCCGGAGGATCAACTCGAAATTAAAATGGAACGCAGAGATATTTATGCTCATCTTATCAATCACGCTGTTGAATGCGGCGTTAAGATCGAATATGAGTGCGAAGTTCTCGGCCCCGTTGTTCTCGGCAACAGAGTTGTCGGAATCGAAACCTCCAAGGGTGTTTTCTACGGCGACCTTGTTATTGACGCCTGCGGAATGAATTCACCTGTTCGCCGCAATCTTCCCGATGTTTTTGAAATCGAAAAGGATGTTGCAAGGCACGATAAGATCACGATTTACAGAGCTTTTTATAACAAGGCAAGCGACGAAGAGGCTGATGCAAAATTCAAGGTCATGCTTCTCGTTGACGGCATTACCGGAGTCAGTTGGATAGCATCCGAAGATGATCATACAGATGTTCTTATCGGCAGATTTGAAGATTATGACCTTGATGAAGTCAAGCGTTTCACGGAAATTCTTCGCAAGGATCATCCGAGAATCGGAACGGAAATCGTAAGAGGCGGTCAGTTTGTTGATATTCCCGTTCGTCAGCCGCTTTCAATTCTTGTTGCAGACGGATATGCCGCAATCGGAGATTCCGCATTTATGACCGTTCCCGTTATCGGCTCGGGCATCGCCAACACTCTCAAGGCTTCAAGAATGCTTGCCGATGTGGTTATTGCCGATAAGCATTGCGAATTCAGCGCAGAAACCCTTTGGAACTATCAGGTTAAGTATTTTAAGAATCTCGGATCGGGAATGGCTCCTCTTGCCTGCGCAAAGCTTCTTCTTCTCAAGCTTAAGCCCGAGGAGGTTGATTACATATTCGACAGCAATATGATCAACGAAGACGATATAACGATGGGCGCAAACTTCACGAGCCTTGCAGGTCAGATCAAGTTTGACCCGAGAGACCTTATCAACAAGGCAAAGCTTGTCTGTAAGGATCCCGAGCTTCTGAAGAAGCTTGTTGCCTGCGGAGCGGGAATGGGCAAGGTTATGGCAACCTGCGCAATGATGCCCAAGAAATGGAACAAAGACAGAGTCCGTGCCTGGGCAAGAGTTTATAAGTATTCTTTTAAATAATCTCACTCGGTCATATAAAATCAACCGCTGATGAAATTCCATCAGCGGTTTTTCTGTATTAAACTATTATTCGGAATGTCTTGACTTCAAACGGTTTATAGCTGAACGAGAATTCCGAAGCATCGGTGCATACGCAGGCTTTATCCTCTTCGATCATGTTGGTTTCAATGATTTCTTTTGCGCTGAACGGAAGTTTGACCTCTGCGCTGCCTCTTCTCTGCTCATCCTCAACGAAGCGGATAATGTAGCCTCTGCCGTCCTGGGCTTTCTTGAATGCATCGATCATAATGTTTTTGCTGCTGCATTCGGGAAGAACGATTTCGCCGTATTTTCCGGCAGCTTCGGGAGCATAGATGCCGACGGGAGCAACGTTAAAGGTTATGCCCTCCTGAACGGTACCGTTTCTCCAGTCATCCTTATGAGGATAAAAAGCATATCTGAAGGTGTTGATGCCGTGGTCACCCGTTCTGTCGGGGCAGGTGGGCGCACGCATAAGAGTGATTCTCATGTGGCTGTTGTGGATGTCATAGCCGTATTTGCAATCGTTGATTATGCTGCAGCCGTAGCCGCCCTCCGAAAGATCAGCCCATTTATGAGCGGCAACCTCAAATCTCGTGAGGTCATAAGGCGTGTTCCAATGAGTCGGTCTTTTGAATGCGCCGTGAGCAATGTCGTAGGTTGCATCGGTGTTGATAACGCTGACATCAAAGCCGGCTTTAAGCACCTTGTCTGTTTCGTGCCAGTCAACCGAAGTATCAAAAATAACGCTTCTGCCGTTGGAATAAAGGGTAATATACTGCGTGATTTCAGATTTGTTGAAAGAACGCACGACCTTTATTATCTTGCGAAGCTCGTTGTTTTCAATAACCTCAATGCAGTTCGCTTTGTCAAGGACCCACATCTTCTTGAGATAATTCAGCTCAAGATTCCATGCGGTCTCGTGGATACATTTATCCTGCGAAACTGTAAGAATGTTACCCTTGCCGTCAAGAGCTTCACGGCAGTTTTCTTTATCGAAAATGCTTGTTATGATGCCGTTTTCATCAAATGCGACCTTGAGAAAATCATTTTCAAGTGAGATTGATTTATCGCTGTTTTCAACAGTTTCTCTCTTTTCAAGAGCAAAAACCTTGCAGCTCATTGCGGGAATAACATCGGGAACGAAAATAAGAGTTCCGTTTTTGTTTACCGAGGGCATACCTTTTGCAAGAAGTCCCTCGGGAACGCCCTTGACTTCAACAGGCTGAACGCTGTCTGCATTGGTGAGGTTCCATACCGTAACGGAATCTTTTCCTGAATTGATCTGAGAGCCGAGATGAGAAACAACATCGGCAAAAAGCTCTTTTGCCTTTTCACCGAGCTTTTTATAATCTCTGCGGCAGTCTTCAAAAACCTCGTGGATCGACGAGCCGGGGAGAATATCGTGGAACTGATTCGTCATCAGCATTCTCCAGAGCTCTTCAAGCTCTTCTTTCGGATATTTTTTGCCGTTTTTGATTTCCGCAAGCGAGCAGAGCATTTCCGTTCTTGTGAGCAGATATTCAAATTTACGGTTATTTTTCTTGACGAATGCCTGGCTTGTGAATGTTCCTCTGTGGTTTTCATAGAACATTTCTCCGTTCCAGACGGGAAGCTCATCCTCATGGCCGCGGAAGGTTTCAAAGAAATCGTCAACATGGCCTATCTCCGCTTTCGGAAGACCGGGGAAATTCTTAAGCCTTCTGCCTCTTTCGAGCATATTTCTTGTCGGTCCGCCGCCGCCGTCACCGAATCCGTACATACCCATGGCGGTGTCAAGCTCGCTCTTGTTGTTGCATTCGTTATCGAATGTTGTAAGCTCGCTTACTCTGAAATTGCAGTTGTAGCTCGGGCGCATAAGATGGGCATAAACCTTATCTCCGTTGTTGCCCTCCCACATAAACATATTATAAGGGAATCTTGTTGTGTCGTTATACGAAAGCTTGCTCGTGATAAAGTTTTCCATTCCGCAGCCCTTGATTATCTGCGGAAGAGCGGCTGTGAATCCGAAGCAGTCGGGCAGCCAGTAGGTTTTTGAAACCTTGCCGAATTCCTTTTTGAAAAATTCCGTTCCGTAAAGCACCTGGCGGATGAGCGATTCGCCGCTTGCAATGTTTGTGTCGGCCTCAACCCATACATTGCCGCATATATCCCACTGGTTTGCGGCAACTTTTTCTTTGATTTTTTCATAGATTTCGGGATAGTTGTCCTTTGTCATCTGATAAAGGACCGCCTGGCTCTGGCCGAAGGTCATTTCGGGATAAATATCCATAAGGTGAGTAACATTTGTGAATGTTCTTGCGCTCTTGCGGATGCTTTCCTGGATCCTCCAGAGCCACGCAACGTCGATATGGCTGTGGCCGGTGTGAATAACTCTGCTCTGCGCAGACCAGTTGATTGAAGCGAGTCTGTCAAGATAGAGCTTTCTTGCTGCTTTGATTGATTCTCTTACTCTCTCCGGCTCAAAATCAAAATCAACAAGATGGATGCTGTCATCAATTGCGGCATAGATTTTGCTTCTGATATGCTCGTCTTTTATGTAATCAAGAGCCTCAAAAGCAACATCAAGGTCAATATAATAGCCCTCTGTTTCTTCATCTATAACGGAAA
Source organism: Clostridia bacterium (assembly GCA_024404025.1). Classification (GTDB taxonomy): domain Bacteria; phylum Bacillota; class Clostridia; order Oscillospirales; family Acutalibacteraceae; genus CAG-177. The sequence goes on from JAKSQP010000005.1 coordinate 27,750, forward strand.
TGCTTGTTTCTCCGAAAACATTTTCCTGGAATTTTGCTCCGTCCATGGCGGCATCGCAAAAGCACATGGAATCAACGGTTGCTTCTATTTCAAAATCAAGAATATCTCCTGCTTTATAAGCGCCGAGGTCAACATCGGCTCTGTCCGGCATAAAATCACGGCTTGTGCAGCCAGCAACATATTCTCCGTTGCACTTGACGAGAGCTTCTCCGCCGACTGCGAGCTTTGCTCTGATTTTTTTGCCGTCCATTTCTTCGGGAACCGTTACCGACGCCTTGAAGAAATGAGCGCTGTCGTAGGCGGCAAGCCATCTTTCGCCGTTTGTGATAGTGCCTTTAAAATCTTCGGTTTCATAGTGGTCGCCGAAAAACTTGCCTCTGGTATATTCCCAGCCGTTGATGTCAACTTTTGAAATGAAGCTGTATTTTAAAATCTGCTTGTGCATATCCTTTAAAATTCCGACTTTGAGAGTATGCATTTAATCATCCTTTCCGCTTTTTTTTAATGATAGCATAACATAGAGAAAAAAATCAATACCAATATATTAAAATTACTTGACCGGATCATAAAATGATGTTAAAATTTTCAGGGTTGAAAGGAAAGTGTTTATCATGGCAAATAAAAAAGACGGCAGAATTATTTTTATATGCTGGCTTGCTTATACCGCCGCCTATGTCGGCAGACTCAATTATTCCGCTTCGCTTGTTGCAATCGTTTCGGATCTCGGCATAACCAAGCCGCAGGCAGGCCTTGTCAGCTCCTGTTTCTTTTTTGCTTACGGAGCAGGTCAGCTTCTTAACGGAATCCTTTCAAAATATTATAATCCGAAGAAAATGATTTTTGCTTCGCTCTTTGCTTCTTCGGCTCTCAATATACTGATGCCGATAAGCTCGGATATTTCGGTTATGAAATATATTTGGCTCGCAAACGGCATCGTTCAGTCGGTTCTGTGGAGCACGCTTATCAAAACGATTTCCGATTTTGTTTCGGATAAAAATGTTTCAAAAGCGATATTCGTTATGAGCACAACCGTTGCGGCGGGAACTTTTACCGCTTACGGAATTTCGGCGCTCTGCGTTAAATTCGCCTCGTGGCACATAACATTTTATATTGCTTCGGCAGTTCTTTTGATCAGCTCATTTATCTGGATGATCCTTTACGGCGAAAGCTCAAAGGCATCGGCTGCCGAAACGGTCAAGGGCGAAAAGGTTAAGATTAGCAGGGGAATGATAACCGCAATAGTCATTATGGCGTTTTGCGGAATCGCAAACGGCTTCATCAAAGACGGCATCAATACCTGGGTCCCGTCTGTTCTCTATGAAGAATTCAACATTTCGCAGTCGTTTTCAATTCTTCTGACTCTGCTTCTTCCTCTTCTTTCAATGTTCGGCACGGGCCTTGCCAACAAGATTCATACAAAAATCGAATCTCATTCAAGAATGAATCAGATGTTTTATTTTGCGGCAGCCGTTCTATGCGCAGGCATAATCGCATCGCTTAAATTCAAGAGCCTTGTATTTGTTATGATATGCTTTATCGGAGTTGCCTGCACGATGTCGATGATAAACAATGTTATCACAAGTATGTTCCCGCTTGATAACAGAAAACTTCTCGGCGCAGGCTTTGCGGCAGGTCTGCTCAACACCTTCTGCTATGTCGGAAGTACGGTAACATCATATTCTCTCGGCGCAGTTTCGGATAAATTCGGCTGGAATGCGGTGTTTATCATAATGCTTGCAGTCAGCGCATTTGCGGTCATTATCTGTTTCTTCGGAGCAGGGAAAAAGAAAAGAAACATATAGGTGGTATTGCAATGAAAAAATCTTATCCTACCGGATGTCAAAAGGCGATTTCCGTTATCCTCGGTGCATTTATCACGGGCTTTATGTGGAGATGCAGAGGAGAAAGCGGATGGGGTTCCTCGTGGGGACTTTTCAGCGTTGCCCTTGTGCTGATGCTCTTTATCTATCAGCTTTACGGAAAACGCACCGGAATGAAATATGAAAAAATCCCCATCGGCGCTCTTATGATGATGCTCGGCGTAACCGGATACGCAACCGTTATCGATCAGCTTTCCGGAACGGTCTGGAGTGACCTTCCTTACCCCGTTCAGGGCGGAGTTCCGATGCGTGCGCCCGTAAGCACCGAAAGCGCCGCAATAATCATTATTGCGATGGGATTCACTCTTGTTCCTCTTTTTGCCTTCTTTATCGGTTCTCTTTTCTCCGATAAAGAATATAAAATCCGCCATTATGTTATAGCGGTTGTTCTCTTCTTTGCGGTTTCAACGATAGTTAAGGCTACCGTTGCTCATCCTATCCTTCAGGCGATCAATCCCGATCAGGTTGAATGGGCGGCAAAGGGACTTGCCGATTTCGGCATTGATCTTTCTCCCAAGGATGCGTATATGACGCATTTTCTCAACAGAGATTTCTCGCAGGATATAGCTTTCAACGAAAATTATTATATGAGCATTGAGCATATTTCCGATGTTTTCGGCGTTATTGCCGTTGCTCTCTATGCTCTTATCGGACGCAGAGATAAAACTGCGTTTGCTTCAACTATCGTTATTGACGGATTTGTTGCCCTCGGCACAACGGCTCTTTCTCCGCTCATCAGCCTCGAAGCCGTAAAAGCCGAAATCGATCCTTCTGTTAATGTTCCCGAATTCATCGCAAACGGAAACGGCTGGGGTCTTTGGGAATATTCAACAGGCTTCTGTGTCGGTTTTATTACTATGCTGTTTATCGCTCTTCTTCCGAAAAAGAAAACCGAAAACACGGTTGAAGATAAAATGCCGATGTTTGAAAACAAAACCGGAAATCTTATCTTCAATTTCATTATTACCGTTTTTGCTTTCGGCGTTGTTCCCGGCAGAGTAATAGGAATCCGCTTTGCAAAGCTTCTTAAGAATACCGGAGTGATGGAAGATGTTGGCCCGATGGGTGAAATCATCTGTGCGGTTCTTGCAGTTGTTTTTGCGTTCTTTATGTTTAAAAGACTTTACGGCTTCTTGTTCGGCGGATTCAAAAATATCATCGGAGTCGGTCCTGCTGAATTTTCAAAGAAAGCATTTGTCGGATATTTCTATATGTGCGCAGCTGCCTATTTCTTCCTTAACCATGCGGAAATCTTCTTCCTCCCGTATGACAGAATGGCAACCGCTTCCGGCTTTGCTCAGGTTATGTTTTCGGAAGATCTTGTTATAACGGTTATGATCGCAACTCTTGCAATCATATCTCTGATTTATCTCCCTCTTCGCAAAAAGCTGAAATAAAATTGTTATAAACCGAAAATGCAGAGCTTTGGGCGGCACTTCGTAAACCGGTTTGCGGTTTATGAAGTGCCGCTCTGAATGCTCTGAATTTTTTCTGCAAAATAAGCGTATTTGGCGAAACCAAAAAAATATTTTGCATAAAAATGACAAAACGAAAAAAATATTTGACTTTTATGCACAGTTATAGTATCATATTTACAACACATAACCAGCGAGGTATAATATATGGATTCCATAGATGTCAAAATTATTGAGTGTCTTAAAGCGAATTCCCGTGAAAATGCTTCGGTTATAGGAAGCAAAGTCAATATGTCAGTTTCGGCGGTTATAGAAAGAATAAAAAAACTTGAAGCGTCCGGCATAATCAAGCAATATTCACTTGTGCTTGATAAAGAAAAGCTCGGCCTTGATCTTGCCGCATTCATAAGTGTCAGCATGGAGCATCCGAAATATAATGATGATTTCATCAATTTTATATCGAGAAATCCGCAGATCGTTGAATGCCATTATATTACCGGTGATTTTGATTTTATTCTCAAAATCTGCACAACAAGCGGCAAAGGTCTTGAAAAGCTTGTCAATGAAATCAAGAGCGTAAGAGGCGTTTCACTCACAAAAACGCTTGTTGTTCTTTCAACAAACAAAGAAGAACATTGCGTAAGCGTTGAATCAATTTGAAAAACGGAAAGAGCGGTACTTCATAAACCGGATTTATGAAGTACCGCTCAATCATTTTTTAATATATAAATTCAACTTCGTATCCGTTTCCGGAAAATGATTCCGGCAGTCCGTTTTCGCAGTCAAGCGTAAGATAGCAGCCGCTTTCGGAATAGCTTATAATTCCCTCGCTTTGTGTGTATTCTCCGTTTCCGACCTTTTTTAAAATTGCCGAAAGACGCACAAACAGATCTTTCAGAGGAACATCGGTTTGCTCTTCGGATATTGTCTGCCTGCCGTATTGAGCGATAATGATTCCGTTTTCATTTCTGAATTCCAGAAGCGAAAGAGCGTCCGGAGAAATAATCATCATTCTGTCCGTGCCGATGATTTCGGCGCTGTATTCGCTTTTGCCGCAAAGGATATGCAGCTTTGCGGAATATTCAGAAGAAATCGGGGCGGGCGGAACAGGCTCTTTTCCGGAGCAGCCGAAAAACATAAGAAACGAAAAAATAAAGAGGCAGGAGAGAAGCTTTTTCAAATTATCACCGCATCATTCAAATTTAGAAAAAAGCTTCGGCAGATAATTCATAACATCAGTCGGGAGCATTCCTCTTTTTGAAGAAAGCTCTGCAACGGCATCCGCTGCAAGGCCGTGAAGATAAACTGCGGCAACCGCTGCTTCAAACGGCTCCATTCCCTGGGCGGCAAGCGAAACTATCATTCCGGCAAGAAGATCTCCGCTTCCGCCTTTTGCAAGGCCTGCGTTGCCCGTCGGATTTATGTAGATTCTTCTGCTTTTGCCGTCGCAGACAACCGTATTTGCCGTTTTGAGGGCAACAACGACCCGATATTTGACCGCAAAGTCAAAGGCGGTTGAAACGGGATCCGAAACTATGTCTGGGATGTTTTTTCTGCAAAGCCTGCTCATTTCGCCGGGATGAGGTGTAAGAATGACCGGCGCCGAAACTTCTTTCAATATATCTATATTATTGCTTAAGATATTTATTCCGTCTGCGTCAATAACAGTCGGAATTTTTAATTCTCTGATAATTGATGAAAACATCTTTGCCGTGTCGGGATTGATGCCGATTCCGCAGCCGATAAGGGCGGCGGTAGCCTTTTTTGAAGCTTCAAATGCGCCTGTGGAAGCCATGGCATCAAATGTGCCGTCAAAATTTGATTCAAGAGGAAGAAGCAGAGGCTCTGTAAAGCACGGCGCAAGAGCCGGATAAATGCTTTGGGGAAAGGCGGCGGTAACAAGTCCCGCTCCCGAACGCAACGCACCTCCGACCGAGAGCTTTGCGGCTCCGACCATTCTCATGCTTCCGCATATACAGAGGGCGTGGCCGTAAGTTCCTTTGTTTGAAACGCTTCTTTTTTTCGGAAGCATTTTCTTTATGTCCGACGAATTATATGTCAGACATACAACGCTTTCAAGCTTTGAATAATCCTCGTCTGTTATGCCGATATCCGCAATAACCGTTTTGCCGCAGTATTTGCAGTCCGGTTTTAATATATGGATGGGTTTATATGCCGAAATTGCAATTGTGAGATCTGCTTTAAAAACTGCTCCGGCAACAACAGCCGTGTCGCAGTTTGAGCCGCTCGGAACATCAATTGCAACCGTTTTTGCGGAAAGGGAATTGACCGTGTTCGCAAGCTGGGTCAGGTTATAATCTAACACACCAGAAAATCTCGTTCCGAAAACGGCATCAACTATAATATCCGCATTCCTTAAAACCGGCAGGAGAGGAGATATGCTTTTTTCATAGCGAAGCACTTCGATTCCGGCGCTTTCAAGCAGCGTGAAATTATCAACCGCATCCTTTGTCTGGGGCTCGCCGCAGGCAAGAATAACGGAAACATCACAGCCTGTTTCACGAAGCAGACGGGCAACAACAAAGCCGTCTCCTCCGTTTTTGCCTTTTCCGCAGATGACCGCAATTTTTTTGAGATTTGTTTTGTTGATCCCGTATTCTTTCCTGATTATGTATGCGCAGGCTTCACCTGCGTTTTCCATCAACTGAGAAAAGCTTGTGCCACGTTCAACTGCGCGGCATTCTGCGCCGTACATTTGCTTGCTTGTTACAACATACATGGCGATACCTCCTTTTTTCCCATTTTATCATATATTTATTCTGTTTAAAATAGTAAATTCAAAAATTTATTGCCTGAAAATAATTTTGGTGATATAATCAGCTTCGGAGGCGAATATTATGACCGGATTTGAAAAATGGCTCACCTTTGATGAAGACACAAAGGCGGAGCTTGAAGCGATAACCGATAAAACAGAGCTTGATGACAGATTCTATAAGGAGCTTGAATTCGGAACGGGCGGACTTCGCGGCATTATGGGTGCGGGGCCGAACAGAATGAATAAATATACCGTTGCGAAGGCAACAAAGGGCCTTGCCGATTATCTTAACAGCGAATTCAGCGGCGAAAAATCCGTTGCAATCGCTTATGATTCAAGAAACAATTCTTCGGATTTTGCTCTTACCGCAGCAAGGGTGCTGGCGGCTCAGGGCATAAAGGTTTTTCTTTTCCTCACTTTGATGCCGACTCCCGTGCTTTCGTTTGCGGTAAGGTATCATCGATGCACGGCAGGTATTGTTATAACGGCGAGCCATAACCCGAAAGAATATAACGGTTATAAGGTCTATGATGCGGGCGGATGTCAGCTTGTGCCGGAATATGCCGACAAGGTCATCGGCTATGTCAATGCCGTTAATGAGCTTGATAAAATTCCGATGGCAGACGAGGTTGAGGCCATGAAAAGCGGGATGATAAAGGTTATCGGAAAAGAAACTCTTGATGCCTTTCTCAATGAAATCAGAAAGCTTTCTCTTTACGGCGAAGAGAGCGAGCTTAAAATCGTTTATACTCCGCTTCACGGAACGGGAAATATCCCGGTCAGAAAAATTCTTGAAGGAAAAAATCTTTCGGTTGTGCGTGAACAGAGAGAGCCTGACGGCAATTTTTCAACAGTCCGTTCGCCGAATCCGGAAGAAAAGGATGCTCTCAATATTGCTCTTAAGCAGGCAGAAAGAGAAAATGCCGATATTGTTATCGGAACAGACCCGGATTGCGACAGAGTAGGTGTCGGCGTCAGAACAGATAAAGGTTTTGTTCTGCTCACCGGCAACCAGACCGGCGCTTTGCTGATGGATTTCATTTTTAAAATGAAAAAGGATATTCCCGCAAATGCGGCAGTTGTCAAGACGATAGTTACGAGCGAAATCGGAGCCGCAATTGCCAAAAAACACGGCGCTGCCGTTTATCAGACATTGACCGGATTCAAATATATAGGCGAAAAAATATGCGAATGGGAAAAAGACGGAAAGCAGAGCTTCCTTTTCGGCTACGAAGAAAGTTACGGCTATCTTACGGGCGATAATTCAAGAGATAAGGATGCGGTTTCGGCTTCAATGCTGATTGCCGAAATGGGCGCATATTATAAAAACAACGGCAAAACTCTCGTCGATGCGCTCAACGGAATTTATGCCGAATACGGTTATTATTATGACTGCCTTGAAACAATCGTCCTCAAGGGCAGAGAGGGAGCGGAAAAGATAAAAGCATCTATGGAAGCATTCAGAAAATGCGGAAAAGAGCTTTTTGATGATGTTGATGCGTTTGAGGATTATTCAGACGGGATCAACGGACTTCCGAAAGAAAATGTGCTCCGTTACTGCTTCTCGGACGGCTCGTGGGCGGCGGTCAGACCCTCCGGCACGGAGCCGAAGCTCAAGCTTTATTTTTCGGTCAGAGGAGAAAATGAAGAATCTGCAAAGCAGAGGCAAAAGCTTATCAGAGATAAATTTTTTGAATGCCTTCCGGAGGATTGATTATGAATAAAGCAGTTAAATGTGCGGGAAAAATCATTGCCGGTTCGGCGGGCTTTCTTGCCGGAAGTGCAGCGGTTTATCTTCCGTTTGTTATGGCAGATGCAAAGAAGAATTTCAACGATAAATGCGATTATCTAATGATTCTCGGCGGTGATATTTTCGGGGCGGATATTCCGAGCCCGCAGCTTGTTGAAAGAATGAAAAGAGCGGCTGAATATCTCAACGAAAATCCGGATGTTATTGCCGTGCCCTGCGGCGGATGTTTCAGAAAAGAGCAGAAGCGCTCGGAAGCTGAAATCATAGCTTCTTATCTGATTCAAAACGGCGTTTCTGCTGACAGGATCATTCTTGAGGATAATTCAACAACAACCTTTGAAAATTTTGATTTTGCAATTAAAATCATTGAAAATCACAGCGGCAAAAAAGCGAACGATGCAAACATAGCGTTTCTTTCAAGCTCATATCATATCCACCGTGCAGGACTTATTGCGCAGATGAACGGACTTGAGCGTTTCGGAAGAGTTACCGCTCCGACCCCCGGCGAAGCATATAAGCGCTATATCAGAGAATATTTTGTGGCTTACGAATTGCTTTTGAGAAAACTCGGAATAAAGAAATAAGGGCAGAAAAAAGCTCCGCATCAATTATGATGCGGAGCTTTGATATTTATTTCTTATTTTGCGGGGGCTTCTTCTTTTTTGTAGAAGCAAGCGCCGACAATCATGATAACAAGAGCGATGATAAGGAAACCTACGTTCTTGATGCCGTGAGCTGCAACTGCTGCATACATGAAGAGAACTGCGCCGCCGATTGCAAGTACGGGCATAACGAATCTCTTGAATGTGTTGAGACCTTTGCCCTTAACCATAAGCATAAAATAAACGGGGATATAGAAAGCATAAACGCAGATAAGGGGAAGCTCTGTTGAGTCAAACATAAACCAACCGGCAACGCCTTCAAGACCTGCAAGATCGGTAAGGTTAGCCATGAAGAAATAGAAGAGCCAGAATGCGTTGAATGCAAGACCGATCATGGAAGCGTTGGAAGGCATTTCGGTTGCTTCGTCAAGCTTGCCGAGGAACCTGGGAGCAGGGCCCTGATTTCTTGCTGCAAGTGAATAGAAACCTCTGTCGCTTGCAAGGGTAAGTCCGTTAAGAGTGCCGAGGCAGGAGATGGCAATAAATACTGTGAGGATCGTGCCGAAAACATTGCCGAGTCTTGATGTGAAAGCAAACTTTGCGCCGCCGTTTGAAAGAAGGTCAGCAGTTGAAACCGATCCTGAAATGCCGATGTAATAAACCATATAGATTACAACAACAACGATTGCGCCGAAAACAAGAGCTCTGGGGAGATTCTTCTTGGAATCCTTAAGCTCGGAGTTGATTGATGTGGCAATAACCCATCCTTCGTATGCGAAAACAGATGTGCAGACGCCGGGGAGAATGAGGTTTGTTGCAATGCCGTTTCTTGCAGCTGTTTCAAAAACGCCTTCCGAAACTTCGTTAACAACCGAATTCATGTTTTCGGTGATAACGCCGTGGCTGATACCGTAGATGATGCCGACAACAGCCATGGTAAGAAGGGGGATAAGCTTGATGATGGTCATTGAAACCTGGAGCTTACCTGCAAGCTTCGGGGAAAGAGTGTTGATAACATAGGAAATGATAAGATAGAAACCCGCAAGGGTCATAACCTGAGCTGAATCTGCGCTGAAGCCGAAGATATCCATTGTGTATCTTGCGGAAAGCCATGCAAGAGCAGATGTCATTGCGGGATAATAGATCGTTGACATGAACCAGCCGACATAATAAGCATATTTCTTGCCGACAAGAGCTTCCGAGTAGTCAACAACGCCGTTAACCTTTTCATACTGTGTTCCCATAACTGCGAACACATAACCGCTGATGATAAGAACGAGACCGCCGATAAGCCATGAAAGAAGAGCTGTGGGGAGATCGCCATTGGTAAGAGTAAGCATTTTTTCTGCTTTGAAGAATACGCCGGAGCCGATAACGATACCGACAACCATGCATATGGCGGTAACAAGACCGTACTTTTTCTTGAGTTCTGCCATAAGATTTTCACCTCATAATTTTTTACGCATTTAAAGCGTTAACATTAATCAAAATTTTACAACTTATTTACTTTTTTGTCAATAAAAATATAGTTGGCAAAAAGAATATTCGCAATATTTTTTGAAAAAAAGAGTTTTTAAAAAAATATTGCGAAATCTTTTTGAAATAAAAAAATTTTTATTTGAACGCTGAAATTACATTACTATGCCTTCAAGGAAGTTGACTTCGGCTGCCGAACCGTCTTTTTTGCTGATTCTGAATGTCTTTATCTGCATTCCGTTGAAATCCGCATAGAATCCGGCATCAAGCATATTGCAGACGATTGCCGCTCTGACTTTTCTGCCTTCCGTTTCGTTGAGACGAATAATGACATCGCCGGAGCCGTCCTCGCAGAATTTGAACGCCGTAAGCGAGATATTTTCCTTATCGACGCTGATAAAGCTCTTCTTCTGAGGCTGGGTTCCCTTTCTGTAACCGACGGGAACCGTAACGGGGCGGACATTGAAGATTGAAGCGAGCTTCTGAACTCCGCTTTCCTCTGCCTTGCCTGCATGGGGATAGATTGCGTATTCAAAACGGTGAAGGCCTTCGTCGCAGTATGAAAAGTCAGCAGCTCTTCTGTCTGAATAATGATCTGCGAAAATCGAATTTCTCAAAAGGGTAAGGCGAAGCTTATTGCCCGGGCAGTCATAGCTGTATTTAGAATCGCTCATAATCGCAACGCCGTAGCCGTCGGCGGTAACATCGCCCCATGTGAGAGCGGGCTCTTCTTCGCCGTTGCAGGGTCTTTTGATGAAACCTGAGGGAATTTCATAAGTCGAAATCGGGTCATTTCCCTTGATTTCAACGGGCATTTTGAGGATCGTGAGCGGCTCCTGCCATAATGCACGGCATTTTACTCTTAAATATTTGCAGCCGGACGAAAGAATGAAATCCTGCGAAAGATATGAGCCGTTGACCGTGTGACGAACTCTTATAAGCGCTCTTGCGGGGCCGTTTTCAATAAGATCGATTGAAGCGAGCTTCATTTTGCCGATTTCTTTATCGAATCTGAAAATGTTGTGAGCCCAGGTGTCCGGCTCGGTGTTGTCGATAATTGTGGGAATGCAGAATTCGCCGCCGACAAATTCGTGATTGTCGTTTTTGGTGATAAGGCTCTTTATGCTGCCGTTTTCTTTGTTGAATTCAACCTTGAGATATTTGTTTTCGATTGTAAGGCCGTCAGCCTTGATATCCGTTTCGGGCTTTGACCATTCAACGAATTCCGAATCCTCGTGCCAGAGCCAGTATGTGTTGTAGCCGAGAGCGGGAACTTTTGCGATGAAAGCGGTGTCAAGATGCGAATCGTTTGAACGGGATGAGCGTACATTCTGGAAAATGACCTCGTTTCCGTCGCTGTCGGTAACTTTTCGTGAAGGATGATAAGTCTGGACCTCGGTTTCAACCTCAAAAGATAGAGGATTGAAAACAACAACGGGGCGGGGGAATTTAAGATTTCTGCAATGATGGCGCTCGTTGCTTGCTGACGAATCCGAAACGCCGTCAAGCCAGGTGTTGATCTCGCTTGCGATTTTGAGAAGAGCCTTGTTTTCTTCCTTTGCGGCGATGCTCATTGCATAACCCATTGTATCTCTTACATCGTCATAAGCTTCCATAATGGAGCATCCGCAGAATATATCGTGGAACTGATTGAAGCAGACCTCTCTCCAGGCGTCGCCGAATTTTTCGGTTGCGGCGGGGAGATTTGTTGAGGAGGCGGCAACAGTGTTCCATTTTTCGGCGCTTTCAAGCCAGAATTCAGCTTTTCTGTTGAGCTGCTTTACCATTGATGTTGCCGAATAGCAGCCGCTTGCATGATGCTGAAGCTCATCATTCCATGAGGGAATATCGAGAGCGTTCATGCACATTTCTTTAAAATATTCATCGGGTGACGAGAATTTGAGATCGTCATATCCGTCTTTTTTAAGGCCGAGAATATAATCAATGTCTCCCTTTGTCGGTCCGCCGCCGTGGTTGCCCACGCCGTAGAATATCATCATTCCGTGGCCTTTGTTTGCGGCTGCCTGCTTATGATATTCGATTTCCTCCGAAAGATGCTTCTGACCTGTTACGGCATAGCAATCATGGATTCTGTATGTTAAAACTCTTGAGCCGTCGGGGCTGTCCCACCAGAAAAGATTTTCGGGAATTTCGGCGTTTTCGTGCATACCGGGGCGCATCATAACATAGCATCTCATTCCTGCGTTAACGAGCATCTGCGGAATCATCGCATTATGGCCGAATGAATCAACATTATATCCCGTGCGGCAGATTTTGCCGAATTTTTCATAATAATAGAGCTGACTGACGAGGGCCTGCCTTGCAAAGGATTCCGCAGACGGCATATTGCAGTCCGGCTGGACCCACCAGCCGTTGACGGGAACCCATCTGCCTTCTTTTACAAGCGAAACGATTTCTTCAAAAAGTTCGGGGTCGATTTCCTCAACCCACTTATAGTAAGAAGCAGAGGAGCAGGTGAAAATGAAGCCTTCATATTCTTTGAGCCTTTCAACTGCGCTTCTGAAGGTCTGAAGTACTTCGCCGCAGCCTTCCTGCCAGCGCCAGAGCCATATCGGATCAAGATGAGCATTGCCTATAAGATGAATGTTTTCCATTTTAAATTACCTCACATTATTCAAAAAGTCCGTTGAGTCTGCCGAGCCAATAAGCAAAAGTATAAACATAGCAGGATTCAATGAAACGGGATCCGCCCGAATCTTCATTTTTATATTGGAGAGGATCTCTGTCATATTTTGAAATAAATCTTTCGTCGGGAGGAAGAAGATAGGATGTTCTTGTGTAGCCGTCAATAAGTGCTTTGGGAGCAACATCGTGCCTGCCGATAAGACTTACTCCTGCGGCAAGGCGGCTTGAATTGGTTCTGTAAAACCAGGTCGCAAGCCTTTCAATGTCGATTTTTTCATCGGGGCAGGAGAGAATGTAAGGAATATCATAGCCGGGATTATGCTCATCGGCAATTGAAGTTCTCCACGCCGTGAAACCTTTTCTGTATTTTGCAAGGAGCTTTTCATCCTTTTCAAGAGTGCAGAGAAGCCAGAATGAGCAAGTTGCAAGCATGTGGTCGCCGAACATGATTTCGCTCGGCATGCTTGAATCCGTTGCAATGCAGAACTGATAAAGCCTGTCATAATGGCCCTCAACGAGATCCGCATAGCCGAGATCGTTGATAAGCCGGTCATAGTGCTCCTTCCATTTGCCTTTTTCACCCGTGATTTCCATTGCGGTGAGCAGATATGAAAGAATCTCTGCGGAGTTGAGGCAGCCGTCAACATAGCCGTCAACCGTGCTGAAATAAGCGGGATTCCATTTTGCCCAGGTCGTTGCTTTGCCGGTGAAATCACGAAGCTCATAGTTGTTGTCAACAATATGGTTTGTTATATTTGTTGTGGCATCTTTTATGATTGCCTCAAGTTCCGGATCATCCCAAGTGAGATATTTATGGGCAAAATACATCATCAGATAATGAAGCGTTATTTCATCGCTGCTTGTGTCTGCTTTATAGTAAACATCGTCATCGGTATAGCCGAGATCTTTATAGAGCTTTGAAAGTCTTTCGGGAATCGGAGCGGAGCAGTCGATTTCAAGCCCCGCAAAGCCGGCCTTTTTTGATGCGGATGTTTCTTCGCATTTTGCTTTGTTTCCGTTTCTTCTGAAGAAAAAGCCGTCATCGGGAACCGGCTCATCCGAAAGTCCGTAGCTCCTTGCAACGAAGCCGTCGCCTCTGCCGTGGATATACATAAGAAGCAGGCAGGCTTCAACTATCTTTGTTGCAATCGCTTTTGCGCCGAGAGTTTCGGGATGATCTGCTCCTTTTTCTCTCTTGAGGGTTTCGTATCTGAAAATTTCACCCATTGCGCAGGCGGCTGAAAATCCGCCGTCATTGTCCGAATGGGCATAGCTGAATTTTGAAGAAAAATCATAAGCTGTTTTAAGCTCTTTCTGGCTTATCATTCCTCTGCGCTCAACATGATCGAGCGTTTCCTGAAGAAGTATATATGCCTTTTCCTCTGCGGACATCGGCTGCATTGTGATAAACGCTGCGCCTGTGTCGGTGAGCGCCCAGATTCCGTTATCCTTTGCAAGAAGGGCCTTGACATTGTTGTCACGAAGGTCTCTGCCTGCGCTGAAATACATTATAATATCTTCTTCACGCTCTGCGGCGGGGTCAAAACGGGTCAGGCCCGTTTTTGCTCCGTACCATACAACGCCTTTCTGAACGGCGAAGCAGGTGTAATCACTTTTCTTTGAGGGCAGCGGATAGGCAAAATTTGAGAGATCCGGTGCGGCTGAAACTGCGGTGAGAAGCTCTGCGGGAACAGCAGGGTCATCGAGAGCGAAGAATCTGCATGATCTGCAAAGATGTGATTTGAGTTTGTAAGGTTTATTCATATCTTTCTCCTCTGCTTTGCGGGTAAAACCCATATTAATTTAAATATATCATATTGACAATCTATATGCAATAAATATTTTGATATTATTTACATTTATGTTATGCGATGTTATAATGATAAAAAATTGTTGAATGAGGTGTTTTTTTATGAAACTCGGTATGATCGAAGGCTGGAATGAAGAAAATTTCAAATTTGTAAAGGCAAGAGGACTTAACGCAGTTGAATTCTGCGTAAATCATAATTATGATGCCGATGAATTTCTTGCAAAAGCTGAAGAAATCAAAGGCAACAGCGAAAAATATGACGTTTCCGTCGGCTCAATGGGCAGATGGGGAATGGAAAGAGTTGATGCAGAGGGCAAGCCCATTGCATCGGCTGTTCACAGTGATGAGGCCCTCATTGATGCGGCTTCGATTATCGGATGCCCGGTATATAATGTCGGCGTTAACTATGTTGATTCAATGAGCTTTTATGAAAACTGCAACAATGCGATTGCTTATATTTCTCATCTTATCGACTATGCAGACGGCAAGAATGTTCAGATAGCGACCTATAACTGCGACTGGGCAAACTTTGTTTATAATGACAAGGCGTGGAGCGTAGTTCATACCGCTCTTCCGCAGCTCGGAATAAAGTATGATGCTTCTCATTGCATCAACAGAGGCGACGATTATCTTAAGGAACTGCGTGACTGGGGCGACAGAGTTGTTCATGTTCACATAAAAGGAATTCTTTATGTTGACGGCCACGGCTATGACGATGCCCCCGCAGGTCTTGATCAGATAAACTGGGGCGGACTTATGGATATTCTCTATACAAAGGATTATAACGGAATGCTTTCGATCGAGCCTCATTCAAGATTCTGGAAAGGCAGGAAAGGCCAGTGGGGCGTTGATTTCACGATCAAATATATCAGTCAGTTCATTATGCCCGAGAATTACGGCACGGATGTTGATCCGTTTATGCCGTGATAATGAAGGGTAATCGGAATTCGGATGAATGAATAATAATTCGGTGTGGGCGTTCCGCCCGAAGCTCCTTGCTCTTCATTAATGCCGTACATAAATGTATGGAAAAAACAAAAATCAGCCCGTCGGAATTTCCGGCGGGCTTTGTCATATATAACTTTATCAATCGTATCTTTCGTCAAAGACTCTCTTCGACTTCTTTTCGCTTCTCGGAAGAACTCCCATTTCAACGACCTTAACGAGCGGAGTAAAGCCGATCCTGCTCTTGACCTTTTCGGCAATTCTTTTGCTGAGATCAATGAAATCAATATCTCCCGTTGTTTCAACATAGATCCTCATTGTGTCCTTGCCGTCAAGATGAGAAATTCTTATCTGATATTCGCTTGAAATTTCGGAGAAGAGAGCAAGCACCTCTTCGATCTGGCTCGGGAAAACATTAACGCCCTTGATTTTCATCATATCGTCTGTTCTGCCCATAATGGTGCCGAGGCGGGGAAAGCGGCTTCCGCATTTGCATTCGCCGGGAATGATTTTTGAAAGGTCATGAGTTCTGTATCTTATGAGAGGAGCGCCCTCCTTGCAGAGAGTTGTGATAACGACCTCTCCCGTTTCTCCGTCGGGAACGGGCTTAAGAGTAATGGGATCAATGATTTCGATATAGATATAATCATCCCAATAGTGCATACCGCAGTCGTATTTGCAGCTGATGCCTATGCCGGGTCCGTAAATTTCGGTAAGTCCGTAAATATCATAAATTTCAATTCCGAGCTCGTTTGTGATTCTTGCTCTCATCTTTTCGCCCCAGCGTTCGGAGCCGATAACGCCCTTTTTGAGTTTGATTTTATCTTTTATGCCTCTCTTTTCGATTTCTTCGGCAAGAAGAAGTGCATAGGAGGAGGTTGCGCAGAGAACGGTTGAGCCGAGATCGGTCATCATCTGAAGCTGTTTATCGGTGTTGCCCGGTCCCATGGGGATGACCATTGCGCCGAGCTTTTCCGCACCTGCCTGGAAACCGATTCCGGCAGTCCAGAGGCCGTAACCGGGAGTGACATGGATTCGGTCAAGATTTGTTATGCCTGCCATTTCGTAGCATCTTTTAAACATTTCCGACCATACATCAACATCTTTTTGAGTATAGGGAATGATAACGGGCAGACCGGTTGTGCCGGATGATGAATGGATTCTGACGATTTCCTC
Organism: Clostridia bacterium; assembly: GCA_024404025.1. Taxonomy (GTDB): domain Bacteria; phylum Bacillota; class Clostridia; order Oscillospirales; family Acutalibacteraceae; genus CAG-177. Next base: position 44,226 of record JAKSQP010000005.1, read on the forward strand.
TTCGGGAGCTGTCATAAGTCCGAGAGGGTAGGCGTCACGAAGATCCTTTTTTTCGGAAAACGGGAGCTTTTCAAAATCTTCAACGGTTGATATTCCGCTGATTCCGCATTCTTTAAGGCGCTTTCCGTAGAAGCTGTCTGCCTTGATGAGCTTTTCGATTTCGGTGTTTACCTGCCTGATCTGTGATTCGTTGATTTTCATTTTTCCAACTCCTTTAGCCGAGATAATCCAGCGCTCTGAAATTGAGGCTGTGGAATTTTTCGGGAACGATTCTGCCGATTGCGCTGCGTATATCTTCTTTTAAAAGACCTATATCGCATCTGCTGATAGCCGCTCCGAGCAGAAGAACATTGATAATCTTTGATGAGCCGAGCTCTTCGCAGGCTTTATCCGAATCAACAACCGTGAGGCTGCCGACTTTTTTTGAAAGATATTCCGTCATTTCCGTGCCGTTATAATCGGAGCCGCCGAGCGCTGCGGTAACGGGCATAACGGGTCTGCTGTTGACTATGATAACTCCGTCTTTTTTCAGATAGGGGAGCATTCTGACCGCTTCCGCAGGCTCAAATGCAATGATAACATCCGCCTTTCCCATCGGGATGAGCGGAGAATATGCACCTTCTCCGATTCTTATATGGCTCGTAACGCTTCCGCCTCTCTGCGCCATGCCTATCGTTTCGGCGGATTTTACGGGCAGACCTTTTGCCATTGAAGCGGCCGAAAGAAGCTTTGATGCAAGTACGGTGCCCTGACCGCCGACTCCGCAGAGGATAATATTCTTACTCATTGCTTTCACCTCCGCAGATTGCTCCGAAAGGACATACATCGCTGCATATTCCGCATCCCGTGCAGAGGGTTTCGTCGATTGCGGCTCTGCCGTCTTTGAGAATGATTGCGGGACATCCGAGTTTCTTTATGCAGGATTTGCAGTTTGTGCATTTTTCGGGATCTATGATATTTTTGCCCGTCGGCTTGATGATCGCAACGCAGGGGGATTTGAAGATTATCGCTTTGACCCCCGGCTTTGCGGCAACTTCCTTAACCTTTGCAATTGCTTCGTTAAGCTTGAGCGGATCGACGGTTTCAACTGTTTCAAGACCGATTGCACGGAGAATTTTTTCGATGCTTACTTTTGAAACGATTTCGCCCATCATTGTTTTTCCCGTTCCGGGATGAGGCTGATGACCCGTCATTGCCGTTGTTGAATTATCAAGAACGATAAGAGTCATATTTGCCTGATTATAAAAAGCGTTGATAACGCCCGTGATTCCCGAGGCGAAGAATGTTGAATCGCCGACAAATGCAAAGCAGTTTGTGTCGGGCTCAAGGTGACCGATGCCCTGGGCGATGTTGATTCCCGCACCCATACACAGGCAGGTGTCAACCATATCAAGCGGCTTTGCGTTGCCGAGAGTGTAGCATCCGATGTCGCCGCAATAAAGAGTTTTCTTGCCCTTCATCGCTTCCTTGACAGCATAGAATGATGCTCTGTGAGGGCATCCGGCGCAGAGAACGGGAGGACGAACGGGAAGAGCGGGAGCATCGTTTTCGGGCGCTTTTCCGGTTTCTTTTCCGAGGAAAACATTGATTGCTGCGCCGACACTTTCAACGCTGTTTTCGCCGGCAGTCTTTATGTTTCCGGTCATTTTGCCGAGTATTTTTGTTTTGAGATTATATTTTCCGCAAATGAAAATAAGCTCTTTTTCAATAACGGGATCAAGCTCTTCAATGCAGAGCACCTCGTCAAGACCTTCGAGGAACTCGAGAGCTTTCTTTTCGGGGAAGGGGTGAGGAGTTGCAACTCTGAAGGTGCGGAGCATATTGCCTTCATCAAGATTTTCCATCGTGTAGCAATAGCTTATTCCGTGAGTTGCAATGCCTTTTCTATGTTCCCTGCTGCTTTCGGGAATGATGAAATTCCTTTCATATTCCGAAAAAACATCGGAGAGCGTAATATTTCTTTCAACGATTTTTGCGTGATTCTGAAGAGAAAGGCGGGGGAAGATGACCCATTTTGAAGAATCCTTAACGAAACCCTCAACCTCATATTTATGATATTCCGACGGATCTTTGACATCAATTGATGCGTAGCCGTGGCAGACTCTTGTTGTTGAACGGAAGAAAACGGGAGTGCCGTATTTCTCTGAAAAATCAAAGGCTTCGATCATCATTTCATAAGCTTCCTGAACCGATGAGGGATCAAAAAGAGGAAGCTTTGAAAAGAATGCCTGGGTTCTTGTGTCCTGCTCGGTCTGCGATGAAATCGGACCGGGATCATCGGCAACCATAACGACCATTCCGCCCTTGACTCCGATATATTCAAGGCACATAAGAGGGTCGGATGCAACATTCAGCCCGACCTGCTTCATCGTTACAAGCGACCTTGCGCCTGCGTATGCCGCTCCTGCCGCAACTTCAAGACCCGCTTTTTCGTTTATTGACCATTCAACATAGATGCTTCCGTCATTGCGCTTTGCAATTGTTTCAAGCACTTCTGTTGAAGGTGTTCCGGGGTAACCTGCAACAACCTTAACTCCGGCTGCCATTGCGCCGAGAGCGATTGCTTCATTGCCCATCAAGAATTCTTTACTCATGTGAAAACTTCCTTATTACTTCAGGATATTTAATTAACCGATTTTCTTTTATTTCAAAGCAGCTATCTGCCTCGTTGCCCTTATTCGAAATATACAAAGTATTACTTACTCGGTTAATATAGCATTAATTCTTTGCAATATCAAGTCTTTAGGCAAAAATTATTCATCTGTTGGGCTTATACTGTTGACAAAAACTGAAAAAATTATTATAATTTAGCCATGCAAAGTTATACAAATCGGGTGATTTTTGTGATTAAACATATCGTTTGTTTTAAGCTCAGGGATAACAGCGAGGCTGAATGTCTCAAAGCAAAAGAAATTCTTCTTTCGATGAAAGATAATGTTCCTTTGCTTCGTGGAATCGAAGTCGGAACGGATTTTCTTCATTCCGAAAGAAGCTATGATGTTATCTTGCAGGTTATGCTTGACAGCGTTGAAGATCTAGAGACTTATCAGTCTGATCCCTACCATTGTTCGGTTGTTAAAAAATATATGCATTCCGTCAGAGAATCAAGCGTTGCGGTTGATTATGTGATTGAATAATTCAAAGGAGCGATAGTTATGAAAAAAGCGATAAGCGTTTTTCTCGTCATTGCCGTTATTATCTCCGCTTTTTCGTTTTCCGTTTCCGCAGAGGAGGAAAAGACTGCCGAAAATCAGTATCCCGTTGTGTTTGTTCACGGGATGTTCGGCTGGGGCGCCAATGAAGGCATAAACAGCTTTGTTCCCTATTGGGGAGCAACAACGGGAAATATGATCGATTATCTTCGTGAAGAAGGTTACGACTGCTATTCGGCTTCCGTAGGTCCTCTCTCAAGCGTGTGGGACCAGGCTTGCGAGCTTTATGCGCAGCTTACCGGCTCAAGAGTTGATTACGGCGCTCTTCACAGCGGGGAATTCGGTCATAAGAGATTCGGCAGAAATTATGATAAGCCTCTGTTTGAAGGATGGGGCGAAAACGGCAAAAAGATCCATCTTGTCGGACACAGCTTCGGAGGAAATGCCGTCAGACTTCTTACCTGTCTTCTGACTTACGGATGCGAAGAAGAGATGGCTGCCTGCGATGATCCTTCTCCGCTTTTTGAGGGCGGCCACGAGGAACTTATCGCAACCTGCACCGCTATCTGCACACCCATAAACGGCACAACTGCTTATAATGTTGCGAGCCACAGAAGGCTCACAAGGCTTATGAAAATCGTTGCAACTCTCTGGGCGGCGACCTTCGGCAGAAGCGTTGCCAACGGAACGGTTGTTGATTTTCATCTTGAGCAGTTCGGTCTGTGCAACATTCCCGGCGATCCGGACGGAAAGGCAGATCCGTTTTTTGAGGCGGTTCCGAGATTCCTGAACACAACGGACAGCGTTGATCACGGGTTGAGCATAAAGGACTGCAAGGCTCTCAATGATATGATCGAAACAAGCGAAAATGTTTATTATTTTTCCGTTGCCTATGATTGCACGGAGAAAAATTCAAGAGGAAAATATGTTCCGAAGAATCTTGATTTCATCCTTCTCGGAGTATTTTCAAGGTGGATAATTGACCTCGGCAGCTTTACTGATGAAGAAAGCGGAACGCCTGTTGACGAATCGTGGATGCCGAATGACGGACTTGTTAATGTTAAATCGGCGCTTTATCCTTTTGACGAAGCTCACAAGGATTATGATGCAAACAATGTTGAAAAAGGAATGTGGAATGTTCTTTCCGTCAGAACGGGCGACCACGGAACGCCCATAGGTCTTTTTGCAGACAAAGACGAAACAAGAGATTTTATGACCGAGCTTCTTGATGTCATCGTTGCAACCGAAGGCTGAAACCGTTTCGGAAATTTAAGAGCCGTAGAAATACGGCTCTTTATTTTTACTTGAAATTATTGTTTTTTTATGTTAGTATATACCGTAATAAATCCGGAGGAATTTTAAAATGAAAAAATTTACAGCATTAATTATGTCAATTCTCATCATTGCTGCGGTTATTCCGTTTGCATCTGCCGGCAGCGTTACTCCCGTTGTTATGATAAGCGGATTCGGAGCAACAACGCTTGCAATTGACGGCGAAGCGGTTTTTCCGCCGACGACCGATCAGCTTATTGCGGCAGTCGGCCTTGATGATCTCAGCCCTGCCCATATCAAATCCGAAATTGAAAAATGGACTGCGGAAAAAGGCTATGTAAAACAGCTTTCGGACATAGTTTCGAGAATTCTCGAGCCGATAAGACTTAATGCAGACGGCTCTTCATATTATGATGTCAAACCCATAGTCAGCGGAGCAAAGAACACTTCTCTTGCCGCCTTCAAAGCAAACAATATGCTTGAACTTGTTCCCTATACCGGCTCCGAATTTCTTGATATGGAATCAATCGGCAAAAAAATCGGCGATGAAAATGTTTTCAACTTCACCTATGACTGGCGCCTTGATTATAACCAAACTGCCGATGAGCTTAAAGAATATATCGACGATGTGCTTGAGTTGACGGGCGCAGAGAGAGTAAGCATTTACAGTATCAGCCAGGGCAGTATGCTTGTTGGTCAGTATCTTTATAAATATGCCGACCTCGGTCAGACGGATAACATTGTTTTTGACACTCCCGTTCTCGGCGGATCGTCATTTGTAACGGATATTTTTGATTCAACAAGATTCCTCACCGTTGACCTGCGCACCGTTCTCTGCCTTTTAGGTGATATTCTTCATACCGAAATGGATCTGACCTTCATCGCAGATCTTCTTGATGATGTTCAGATCATTAAGGATGCAATTGATTACGGCAGAAGCGAAGTTGTGCTTCCGCCCGTTAAGAGCTGCGTTGCCGCATGGGAAATGCTTCCCGCTTCGGAATTTGAAAGAGTTTCTCCTCTGTTCCTTGACGAAACGGAAAACGCCGGCTCAATCGCCAAAACAACAGATTTTTTTGCCGGCTTTGTTTCACATATAACGGAAACCTTTGAAAAGGCCGAAAGCTTCGGCACAACCGTTTCGATCAAAGCCTGCACGGGCACGAATCTTGTTCTCAATTCCGATGCCTATTCAGACGGAATCGTTGATATGAAATATTCCTGCGGAGCAATCTGCGCTCCCTGGGGAGAAACCTTCCCGGCAGATTATGTTCAGGCTGTTGATAACGGCATAAACAGTATTTCTCCCGACAGAACTGTTGATCTTTCGGCAGGTTACTGGCCTCACAGAACATGGGTCTTCAACGGCCTTCTTCACGGTCAGATCGAATGGTGCAGAAAATCTCTTGCGCTTGTTGAAACTCTTCTTTATACCCACGATCTCAAAGACGCATATTCATCCTATGAATTCCCGCAGTTTATGGAATCAACTGCTCCTACTTCGGATATTTCAATCGTTTTCAAAAACACAAACAGCAGCTTCCTTCTTCTTGACGGCTCCGAAGAATATGTTCTCACCGTGAAGAATCTTTCTCTTAAAGATACCGTTATTATCAAGGGCATTGAAAGCGATGCGGTTTCGGTTCCTTCCGGTTCTTCAATTCCGCTTCTTGCGGGCGAATCGGTTGACATCGCAGTTAAAGCGGATGCAGTAAAGAGCGGAAAACTGACCGTAAAATATAATATTCTGACCAAATCCTTTGAAAAGACCTTCGGCATTTCCGTTGCGGATTCTTACAGCGGAGTTTCCGTCAGCGGCACAAAGGTTGAAAACAGCAATGTTCCGTTTATTTTAAGATGGATCATCAGCTTCTTTAAGAATATCATCAAGAAGCTTTCGTTTGTAAAATAATTTTTCGGTCAGCCCGAAAATTGGAGAGAGATTTTTATGCAGATGATGTGGCCGATACTTGTTGTTGTCGGAGCAAACACTTTCTATAATATATGTGCAAAGAGCACGCCCGAAACGATAAATCCGTTTTTCTCTCTTGCGGTGACGTATGCGATAGCAACGGTTATTTCGGTTGCCGCATTTCTGATAAGTTCCCACGGAAAAAATATCGGCGGCGAGTTTGCGAAAATAAACTGGACAACAATAGTGTTCGGTATCTGCATTTTTGCTCTTGAATTCGGCTATCTGAATATTTACCGTGTCGGCTGGAACATCAACACAGCTCCGATGGTTGCTAACATTATGCTTGCGGTCATTCTGCTCATAATCGGAGCGATTTTCTTCAAAGAAACGCTTACGGTCAGAAAGGTTGCGGGCGTTGCGGTCTGCGCAGCAGGTTTGATCCTTATAGGAAAATAAAGATATGGAAATAAAAAGTTTTAATTTTCTGCCAGATGATGCAAAACGCATAAGAGAAGCTGTTTTTATGCAGGAGCAGGGCTTCAAAAATGAGTTTGATGATATTGACGGTATAGCCGTTCATCTTGTCGGCTTTGAAAACGGAGAGGCGGCAGCAACCTGCAGGATCTTTGCCGAAAACGGCGAATATATTCTCGGCAGAGTTGCCGTTATGAAAGAGTTCAGAGGCAGAGGCTTCGGCTCCGAAATAATTACGCAGGCTGAAAAAGAAGTTATAAAAAGGGAAGGCAAATCCCTTTCGGCTCATTCGCAGTGCAGAATAAGAGAATTCTATGAATCTCTCGGATATGAGGGCTTCGGTGAAATTGATTATGATGAATACTGTCCGCATATCTGGATGAAAAAACAGTTGCAATAAATTTAATTTCAATATATAATTATCTCAATTGATGAAGAGAGGAGAAAAACAATGTCAGTTGTTAAAGCTATTTTTTCGAATTTCGGTGCATTCCTTATGGCGGCAATTATGGCGTTTATTCCCACAAGCGGAATAGAGCTTCCGATTCTGAACACTTCGGAGGAAAACTGCCTTCTTAATGTTGAAATGATTTCGGATACTCACCTTGAAGCAAACGGAATTTTCCGCCAGGCTTTCCTCAAGACAGGACTTAAAAACCTTAAAAGAAGCAAGGCTGCGGTTGATGCTCTCGTTGTTACCGGAGACCTTACAAACTACGGCGATGAGCCGGCACTTGCAGAATTCTATGAAATAATCAAAAACGACTTTGACGGTCAGGCAATAATTGCCGCGGGAAATCACGATATAGGTCATGTCGGCGACAGAGATGTTACTGATATCACCCGTGAAGAAGCAAAAGCAAATGTCATAAAGTATTATAATGAATACAGCGGCAGAGACCTTACCGAAAACTATTACAGCGAAACTATCAACGGCTTCAAGTTCATCGTTATCGGCGATGATGTTATTGACGGCGGCCACTGGGACGCAATGGATATGTCTCCCGAGCAGCTTCAGTTCCTTGACGAGGAGCTTGCAGAGGGCACAAAAGACGGCAAGCCCGCTTTTGTCTGCTGCCATTGGCCGGTTGATAATATAAACGGTCAGGAAACGATCTGGCCCGATTGCGGAATTGACCTTGAAGATAACGACATCAAGTCGATTATGGAAAAATATCCCAATGTTTACTATATCAGCGGCCACATGCACGCCGGCATCAAGAGCAGCGCTTACGGCGAAATGTTCGGACTTAAAACCGCAGAGCAGGTAAACGGAGTTACATATATCAGCCTTCCGACTTACGGAATCATCAATATGTTCGGCAATCCGCTTTCCGGCACGGGCGCACAGCTCGAGGTTTATGCGGATAAGGTCGTTTTCAGGCCCCGCAATTTCATTACGGGAAAATGGTATACCAATGCCGCCTATGAGTTTGAACTTGCCGACGTTATGAAATAAAACGGAAACTGCCCGCTTCGGCGGGCAGTAAGTGCGTATGCAGGATAATCAAAGGAGAAAAGAAAAATGCTTGCTGATTTTCATATTCATTCAACTTTTTGCGACGGGAAAAGTCGGCTTGAAGAAACGGTTGAAACGGCAATAGAAAAAGGTTTTGATTCAATCGGTTTTTCCGGCCACGGAACAACGGAATATGATATGAGATACTGCATGAAGGATATGCCTTCTTATATTGCCGAGGTAAATGCTCTGAAAGAAAAATATAAGGAAAAAATTCAAATTTATCTCGGCGTTGAAGAAGATTCGTATGCGCCCGTTGACAGAAATAAATTTGATTATATCATCGGTTCAAGCCATTATGTTATCAGAAACGGTGTTTATTATCCCGTTGATTCCGGCAAGGAGAGATTTTTGAAATGCCTTGATGCCTTCGGCGGCGATCATCTTGAATTCGCCGAGAGCTATTATAAAGCCTTCTGCGATTATATCAGCAGCAGAAAGCCCGATATAATCGGACATTTTGACCTTATAACGAAATATGAAGAAACCGACACCGATTTATTCTTCAGAAATGTGAAATACTGGAAAATAGCCGAAAATTATGTTGCGGAATCATTGAAAAGCGGATGCTTTTATGAGGTTAATACGGGGGCAATCGCAAGAGAACTGCGAACTTCGCCTTATCCGCACGCACGGCTTCTGAAAGTTATAAAGGACGGCGGCGGAAGAATCGTTCTTTCATCGGACTGCCATTTTGCTCCCAATCTTGCATTCCGCTTTGACGAAACGAAAGCTTTTCTGCGTGATGCGGGATTCAGAACTGCATTTGCTCTTTATAACGGAAAATTTGTTGAATACGAAATATGAATTAAAACCGGAGCTGCTTGAAAATTGCTTTCAGGCAGTTCCGGTTTTATTGTAAATTACAGCTTCTTTTTGCTTTTCATAAATTCAATTATGGCATCCCGTCCCTGCGAAGTGACGGGCTTTATCCATTTTGCGGAATACATGTGATGCTGCATCAAAATTATTCTTATCGGTTCATCAATATAACAGCAGGCGAAAACAAACAGCGTCGGAAGCTTGAAAACAAGTCCCGAAAGGCAGACTGCGGGAAGCACGAGAGCATACATAAAAGCAATTTCAAGTATCGTGCCGAATGATGTGTCGCCGGCGGAGCGGAAGGTATCGTTCTGCGCCCAGTTGCACATTCTGATTATCGCCGCAATGCAATAGATTCCGAGCATTCCCGTGCCGTAATAATATGAATCTCCGGAAAGGCTCATAACCGTCAATATCGGTTTGTGCGCCGCAAAGATAACCAGACATACTCCGGCGATAACTGTTCCGCATAGCAGAATGAGACGCTTTGCTCTTTCGTATGCTTGGCCGATTTCGCCTGCGCCGACGCTCTTGCCGACCAGCACGGAAGCCGCATTCGAGAAGCCGGAGAAAAATGCGATAACAAGACCTTCAAGCGTTCTGAAAACCGCAAGAGCCGCAATTGCATCCTCGCTCTGCCTGCCGAGAACAATGTTCTGAATCATAAAGCCGATTCCGATAAGAAGTTCATTGCAGATGATGGGGAAGCATTTTTTCAGATATTCTATGATCCAGGCTTTTGTGAAATTAAAATGCTTTCTGAAGTGGAACAGATAAGGATATTTTCCGATTTTTGCAAGGATTATGATTACCGATGCGTTTACTATTGCCGCAATAACCGTTGCAAGAGCTGCGCCTCTGATTCCCATTTCGGGCATTCCGAATTTGCCGTAAATCAGAATCCAGTTGAGCAGAATGTTTGCGGCAACCGAAGCAATTGAAGCAAAAAGGGGAATTCTGACCTTTTCGGTTGAGCGGAGCAGCGCCGCCATTGCCATTGACATTATCTGAAACGGATAGGCGAATGCAACTGTTTTAAGATAGCTTATTCCGATAGCCCGGATGCTTTCTTTGTCGGTATAAAGCCGCATAATAAGATCGGGAAAGAAGCCTGCAAGAACGGAAAATGCAAGTCCGACAAACATCATGCAGGCGAATGTTGTGCCGAATGCTCTGTCAATTCCGTCTTCATCCTTGCTTCCCCAATATTGCGCAAAGAAAAGCATTCCGCCGCCGACGAAGCCCCAATAGCAGGAAAACATCAGTGAAGCAAACTGCGCACAAAGGCCGACTGCCGCAACGGAATTCTGACCGAGCGGAGCTATCATCATGGTGTCAATCATTGTGCCGGTTGTTGTTAAAAGATTCTGAAGCGCAACGGGGATTGCGATAACGGATATTGCTTTGAGGAAAGCTATCCAGTCAAATTTCTGTTTTTTTACCATTATTTTTCTCCGAAAAAATATACTTTAGAAATTATACACACAAATCCCCGAAAAAGCAAGCAAAAAGAGAGCCGTTGGCTCTCTTTTTATATGTTGTTGAGTGTAACTGTTTTATCGTATTTCGGATACCATTTGAGTGAACGCAGATTATAAGGTCTGAAAACGACCTTGTTTGCATAAACCTCCATACGAAGGAAAATTGAGGGGCTGAAAGGAATGTGGCGGTTGAATTTGCCGAAGCAGGGAACACTGACGTATGTTACACCGTTCTTTGTTTCAACAAAGCTGTAACCGAAAATCTTTGAAAAAAGATCGCTTGAAAGACCTACATGGGTGTGGCCACTGATAACAAAAACGTTTTTGTATTTTTCCATAACTGTTTTGAGCTTTTCGCTGTTATCGTTGTTAACGCCTCCGCCCGGCCAGAGGATGTCAATGCCGTTTGTGTGGGCGAGAGGCCAGTGGCAGATAACGAATGCGGGTTTTCCTTCTGCGGTTGCTTTTGCAAGCTCTTCATCGAGGAATGCGATCTGCTTATCGGACATAACGGGGGTGTTTGATTTGTTGCCTATGTCGTCGCCGATAACGATGAATGTGTATCCGTTAACATCCTGCGAATAATAAATCTCTTCGTTTTCATATCCGAGATAACGATTCATCAGCTCAATGTTGACTTTTCTTGCTTCCGAATTTGAAAGAGGGGAATGGCCTATATCGTGGTTGCCGGGGGCGACGATATATTTGCCGAGGGATGTGTTTGCAAGAAGCGCTTCATAAAAAAGCTTGAGCGAAACTTCTTCGCCGCCGTTTGTCAGGTCGCCGGAAACTGCCATTGCGTCAAGCTTCGGGAAATTTGTCGAAAGATTCTTAAGACCGTTTTTAAGATTCTGATGCTGCTTGCTTCCTTCATCCTTAACATGAATATCGGAAAGAAGAGCAACATCGAGCATAATGGCTGATTCGTTTTTTGCGTCTGTCGGCTCTGCGGGAACCGATGAAAACGGAACGAGGGTCATATAGAGCGAGAGCAGTATAGCAAGAATTCTGTCAAAAGTTGTCATTTTGTTTATCTCCTTTATTTGATTTTTGAAGCGATTTCAAGAGCGGAAGCGGTTGCATCGGCAATTCTTCCGCCTTTATTTGCGTCGCCTATGATATAGACATTGGAAAAATTATTTCTGCATTCGAGATAGAGTGCATTATCGGAGCGGACTCCCATTGCAAGCACGAGAGCGTCGCACATTGTGTAAGTCTTGCCGCCGTTCTTTGTGTTTTCGGTTGTGATGCATGAGCCGTCGAATTCAACGAGCTTCTGACCCGTCATAAACTTCGTGCCGTCTTTTTCAAGGCGGGGCATTGCGTCGTCAACGTGCTGCATCCAGGTGCCCGGAGCAACGGTATCCGCCATTTCAACAACCGTAACCTTGTTATCGGGGCAGAGCTTTTCGGCGGTTTCAAGCCCCGTCATTCCCGAACCGATAACGGCAGCCTTTTTGCCTTCGAGCTTTACTCTGCCGGAAAGAATATCGGTTGAGGTATAAACATTATCGAGATCGATTCCCTTGATGGAACGGGGTCTGACCGGATTTGCACCGGTTGCGAAAACAAGCGCATAGGGGTCATATTCTTTGAGAATGTCGTTTGTGGCTTCGGCGCCGAGGGAGATTTCAACGCCCGCCTTTTCGGCACGGCTGACCATATCTTCAATGCACCATCTGATTTTTTCCTTGTGGGGAGGTGCGGCGGCGAGAATGAGCTGACCGCCCGCTTCTTTTGCCTTTTCAAAGAGCTTGACCGAAAATCCTCTTTCGGCAAGAAGCCTTGAACACATAAGTCCTGCGGGGCCTGCGCCGATGACTGCAATCTTTCTTCCGTTTCCGTTTTCGGGGAGCTTCACGGCTTCCCTGCCGATGAACGGATTGACGGAGCATTCCGCATGTCCGCCTTCATAAGCGTTGTCCATCATACTCTGTATGCAGTAAAGGCAGCAGATACATCTTGAAATCTGATCTTCGCTGCCGTTCTGAACTTTTTCGACCCAATGGGGATCTGCGATCAACGGCCTGCCGAGCGAAACGAGATCCTGGATTCCGTCTTCAAGCTGTTTTTCGGCCTGCTCTGCACTTCTTATGAGGTTTGCGGCAAGAACGGGAATCTTAACCGCATCTCTGACCGCCTTTGCCATATATGCTCTCCAGCCGCATTCAAAGGAAGTCGGCTCAAGCCAGTAATTGAAGGTGTCATAGGCGGCAGACGAAACATCAATCGCATCTGCTCCGGCTTCTTCAAGCCTTTTCGCCATTTCAACGCCCTCGGAAAGGTCATAGCCTTTGCCCTTTTTGCCGATGTATGAATAGCATTCATCAACCGTGAGCCTTACGATAACGGGGAAATCTTTGCCGCATTTGAATTTGATTCCTTGAAGAATTTCAATAAGGAATCTCATTCTGTTTTCAAGGCTTCCGCCGTATTCGTCTGTTCTTTTGTTGGTGTTCGGGCTTAAAAACTGCTGAATGAGGTAGCCGTGAGAAGCGTGAAGCTCAACGCCGTCAGCTCCGCCCGCTTTAACTCTTTCAGCCGCTTTTACAAAGCTGCCTATGAGATTGCGGACCTCTTTTGTGCTCATAGCTCTCATTGAAGATTCAACGAGGTAGCTTCTTTCACATTTTGAGGGAGCAGCAACGGGAGGAACAATGTGCTTATCAAGCAGAAGCTTGCCTGCAGGCACGATTTTATAGAGAAGCTCCGAATAATTCGGAAGAGTTTTATCAAGCAGGATGTTCATCGGAGTTGTGCCGACGAGCAGACCGAGATTCTGCCTGCCTGCGTGATGAAGCTGAACAAAGAGCTTTGCGCCGTGTTTGTGGATTCTTTCAGCCATGGGCTTGAGAGCTTCTGCATTCTTATCATGGCTCATTGAAAGCTGCGCAAAGGTCGATGCACCGTTGATATCTTCAACACGGGTGATTTCGGTGATTATGAGGCCGACTCCGCCCTTTGCTCTCTCTTCGTAATAATCAATCATTTTGTCTGTGGGGCATCCGTTGAACTGACCGAGACCGATATGCATAGGAGCCATAACAACCCTGTTTTTCAGCTCAACATTTCCGATTTTTACCGGAGAAAAAAGTTTTTCATAATTCATAGAAAAGCTCCTTAACAAAATTGTAAAAATTATTATACTATACTTTTCTATGATTTGCAAATTATTTTTATATTCACGGAAATGTTTACAAATCCCGATGTGTCTGTTATAATCGGTTTATAAAACCGAAAGGGGATCGCTTTTATGATAACAAATAAGAAAATCGTTCTCACGGGCGCAGGAAGCGGCATAGGCCTTGAAGTTCTTCGCCTGCTTGCTTTTGAGGGCGGCAACACGATTTTTGCCGTTGATAAGGATGTCAGCAGAATCAGCGGCTTCGGTGACAATGTTATTCCCTATGTTATAGATGTTGCAAGCAAAGAGGGCGTTGACGCAATTTTTGAGGACGCTCACAAGGCTATGGGCACAATTGATATTTTCTATGCGAATGCGGGATATCCGTATTATGAAATCATAGATTATGTTGACTGGGACAGAGCAAGAAGAATATTTGACACAAATGTGCTTTCTCCTATCTATTCATACGAAAAATACCGTGAATATCTTAAAGGCAAAGAGGGTCAGTTTGCAATAACCGTTTCCGCAATCGGCAAGATGGCAGTTCCGGGATATACTCTTTATTCCGCATCAAAGTTTGCAATGCACGGTTTCCAGCAGGGACTTCGCTTTGAACTGCCGAAAAATATAAAGCTTACCTGCCTTTATCCGATTGCAACGGATACAAATTTCTTCAAAACCGCAAACCCGAAGGAATTTGAAAAGCCGTTCCCCGTTCAGAAGCCCGATCATGTTGCGAAAAAGATGTATGAAGGGCTTGAAAAAGGCGCAAAATCGGTCAATCCCAGCAAGCTTTTCAGCCTTGCGGAGCTTCTGTTTGTTCTTTGTCCGCCGATCAAATCAGCTTATCTCTTCCTTGAAAACAACAAGCTGAAAAGATTTCTCAAAAAATAATGAATGTTATTGAAATAAAGGATTTTTCCGCTCCGGAGCTTGATGTTTTTGCAAAGCTGAATGAAAATCAGCTCCTTAACCGTGACAAACCCGAAAAGGGGATGTTCATAGCAGAAAGTCCCAAGGTCGTTGAGCGTGCGCTTGATGCCGGATATGAGCCGGTTTCAATGCTGATCGAAAGAAAGCATATAAAGGGCGAGGCTTCGGGAATCATTGCAAGATGCCCCGGCATCCCGGTTTATACAGCCGATTATGATATTCTCACGCAGATAACGGGCTTCAAGCTCACAAGGGGAGTGCTTTGCGCAATGAAGCGCAGAAAGCCGCTTTCCGCAGAAGCTGCCGTTAAAGGCGCAAAAAGAATAGCTGTGCTTGAAAGCGTTATGAATCCGACCAATGTCGGCGCAATAATCAGAAGCGCCGCCGCTCTGAATATGGATGCCGTTCTGCTTACTCCGGATTGCAGCAACCCGCTTTACCGCAGGGCAATAAGGGTCAGCATGGGAACTGTTTTTCAGATTCCGTGGGCTTTTCTGCCGGACGGAAATACCGCCGGAGAAATCCATAAACTCGGGTTTAAGGCTGCCGCAATGGCGCTTCGGCGGGATTCGGTCGATATTCACGATGAGAAGCTGAAAAAGGAAGAAAAGCTTGCCGTTATTCTCGGAACGGAGGGCGAGGGGCTGAAAAACGAAACCCTTTCGGAATGTGACCACATAATAAAAATACCGATGACTCACGGCGTTGATTCGCTCAATGTTGCCGCCGCAAGCGCAGTTGCATTCTGGGAACTCGGCAATCAATAAAAAGAATAAAGGCACGGAATATGACAAATCCGTGCCTTAATTTTTATAATATAAGATTAATAAACATCCGATTCAATGTAATCAACGCCGAGTGATTTGCAGTATGCAAGAGAAATCGGGTCATTTGCAGTCCACAGACCGACTTCAAGACCTCTGTCGTGGAATTCTTTTATCATCTCTTCGGTGATCGCCTTATAATCGGCATCAATTGAAAAGCCGTATTCAAAGCATCTTTCGTAGCCTTCATCGCCTTCGCCGTAGGTGAGCATAAGCGGAAGATCGGGGAACATTTCGTGAGCCTTGAGAAGATTATCAAATTCAAAGGATTGCATGATGCACTTTGAAAGGTCATATTTTTCTTCGCAGATTGTGAATATTTCTCTGACCTGCTCCTGGCTGAAATTGCCTTTAAGCTCAATAAAGCATACCATATCGTATTCTTTCATGATTTCAAGGTATCTTTCAAGAGTGCAGAGATAAACGGTATCTCTTGTTTTTGTGTTTTTGAGCGGCTTTGCGGTCAGTTCTGCATAAGTATGCTCGGCAATCTGCATTTCGGAACCGTCTTCAAAAACGGCCTCGGAGTTATGGCTTGTTACATAAATGCCGTCGCTTGTTGCTCTTATATCGGTTTCCGCTCCGCCCGAGCCGTGCTTTGCGGCTTGAATGAATGCAAGCTCCGTGTTCTGAAGATATTTGCTGCTGTAGCCTCTGTGGCCTATCATGCAGACATTCGGTGTTTCAACCGGCATAAATAACCCTCCTATTGCGGTAAAAATTGAAAGAATGAATGCTGAAAGCATTTTGAGAATAAGCTGAAAACTCATGTGGATTTCCTCCTTAAAATATTCTATACTTTAACACTCAATCCGGAATATGTCAAGCTTTAAAGCAAAAAACAATAACGGATAATCATTTGCGAATATCTGAATATTCTGCAAAATAGTTGACTTTTGTCTTGCTTTTTGATAAAATATACGCTGTAAAAAACGATTTTTTACGGGACAAAAGAATTTTGAAAGGAGTGCCTGTATGGCTTTCTCGGATTTAGGCGTTTGGCTCGGTGAGGTTTCCCGTGCGCAGATAGACCACACAACCAAAGACCCTCTTAAAGCTCAAAAAAAAGTGCTGAAAAAAATCATCAGCCGGAATAAAAACTGCGAGCTCGGAAAAAAACTCAATCTTAAGGATGTTCATTCGATTGAAGATTACCAGAGAATAGTTCCTCTTTCAACTTATGCGGATTATGAGCCTTATGTTGACCGTATGCTCAACAACGGCGAAAAAAGACTGATGTTTAACGGAATCAACTTCCGTTATGCTTCGTCATCCGGCTCAGTAGGCAAGCCGAAGATGCTTCCCAAGGGCGCAAATGACCTTTGGAAAATGCAGTGCATCGGTTTTTCCGTTTCAACTTCAACGGCTCACCGCCATCTTAAAAAAATGGGAATCAAGATGAGAAATCAAGTCGGTCCTCTTGCGCTCAATCTTTCGGGACATAAAACTCCCGACGGTAAAATGAGCAACGGCGCCGCTCAGATCCCTCTCAGAATGCTCAAACCGATTCTTCCGTTTTTCTGCACCTCGCCCATGCCTCTTCTTTTTCCCAATCTTGAGGATAAGTATGACACGGCATATCTTCATCTGAGATTCTGCCTTGAAAACAAAAAGGTCAGTTATCTCGGCTCGATAGTTGTTACTCTTCTTACCCAGATGTTTGATTATCTTGAAGAAAACTGGGAAATGATGTGCGACGATATTGAAAAGGGAATTATCAATCCCGGAATTGACTGCACGGAGGAATTCAGAAAGAAATACAAAAACAAATTCAAGCCCAATCCCGAAAGAGCGGAAGAACTTCGCAGAGAATTCAGAAAAGGTTTTGAAGATCCGATTGCTCCGAGAATATGGCCGAATCTTCAATGGGCATACGGCATGATGGGCTCGAATCTTAAGGTTTATGTTGATAAACTCCGCAAACATATCGGCCCGAATGTTCCGATTCACAATATGGGATATGCCGCTGCAGAGGGATTTTTTGCAACGCCCACGGAGCTTGATGCTTCGGACTATGTTCTTACTCCTTATACGGTGTTCTTTGAATTCCTGCCCGTCAATAACGGCGAAGAAAAAGCCGATGATAATCAGAAGCCTCTTCTTATCAATGAGCTTGAGGTCGGCAAGGAATACGAAATCATCGTTTCCAATTTCTCCGGTCTTTACAGATACAAAATGGAGGATGTTATCAAGGTTACGAGAATGTATAACAACACTCCCGAAGTTGAGCTTATGTTCAGGCAGAATCTTTCAATGAATGTTGCCAACGAAAAGACCACTACCGATATGATAAGCGCCGCCGCTCAACGCATTGCCGGCGAGATCGGCGTTGAATATCAGGGCTTCAGCTTCTATCCCGATTTTTCAACCAAGCCGCCGAGATACACGATGCTTGCCGAAATCAAGGGCGGAGTTCCCGATGAAGAAACAAGGCAGAAATTTGTTGAAGCTCTTGACCGGGCAATGGACGATATAAACGAAAAATACTATAAATATCGCCGCTGGGGTATGCTCAATAAGCCCGAAGTATTCTTCCTCAAAGAGCAGACCTATGTTGATTATAATAAGTTCCTTGCGGCAAAGGGTGTAGTTCTTAATCAGATAAAGCCCGTTACCGTTATCAACAACGATGAAAGAAGAAAGTTCTTCTTCGGCCATGTTGCAGGTGACCACGAGCTTGCAAAAGAGCTTTCAAAAGACTGATATCGAAAATCCGCTCTACGGAGCGGATTTTTTTCTTGACCGTTTGTCTTTTTTTTGTTATTATATAAAATATATTATAAGGCTCTTTGAAAAGGAGAAAACCGAAGTGGCAGTTTCAAAAAACAAAATCAGAAATTTCTGCATCATAGCTCATATAGATCACGGCAAGTCAACCCTTGCGGACAGACTTCTCGAAAAAACAAAATCGGTTGCTTTAAGGGATATGACTGCACAGCTCCTTGATAAAATGGACCTCGAAAGAGAAAGAGGAATAACCATCAAGGCTCACGCCGTTAAGCTCAATTATCTTGCTGAAGACGGCGAGGAATATGTGCTGAATCTTATCGACACCCCGGGCCATGTTGACTTCAATTATGAGGTTTCACGTTCTCTTGCCGCCTGCGAGGGAGCGGTGCTTATCGTTGATGCTTCGCAGGGAGTTGAAGCGCAGACGCTTGCAAATACCTATCTTGCTCTTGATCACGATCTTGAGCTTGTTCCGGTTATCAATAAGATTGACCTTCCTTCGGCTGATCCGGACAGAGTTGCCGCCGAGGTTGAAGATGTTATCGGGCTTGACTGTTCCGAAGCTCCGAGGGTTTCGGCAAAAACGGGAGTTAATATTGAGCAGGTGCTTGAGCATATTGTTAAAGATATTCCCGCTCCGCAGGCAGATGACAGCAAGCCTCTGCGTGCGCTTATATTTGATTCCGTTTATGACAGTTACAAGGGCGTTATTGTTTATGTCAGAATCAAGGAAGGCAAAATAAAGCCCGGAGACACTATGAGAATGATGGCAACAGGCGCTGAATTCACCGTTGTTGAAACCGGATATATGAGAGCGCAGGAGCCGGAGCCCTGCAAGGAACTCACCGCAGGCGAGGTCGGTTATATCACGGCTTCAATCAAAACAGTCAGCGATGCGAGGGTCGGCGACACGGTCACAACTGCCGAAAATCCCGCTTCGGAGCCTCTTCCCGGTTACAGAAAAGTCAATCCCATGGTTTATTGCGGAATTTATCCCGCAGACGGAGCGGATTACGAAAATCTGCGTGATGCTCTTGAAAAGCTTCAGCTCAATGATGCGGCTCTCACATACGAGCCGGAAACTTCCGGCGCACTCGGCTTCGGTTTCAGATGCGGTTTCCTCGGTTTGCTTCATCTTGAAATCATTCAGGAGCGCCTTGAAAGAGAATATGACCTTGACCTTGTAACAACCATTCCGAGCGTTGTTTATAAAATAAATCTTGCGGACGGCTCGATGATCGAAATTGATAATCCGACTCATTATCCCGACCCGGCAAATATCGTTTCCTGCGAAGAGCCGTTTACCGATGCGCATATCTATTCTCCTGCCGATTATGTCGGAACGATAATGGATCTCTGCCAGGACAGAAGAGGCGTTTTCAAAAATATGGATTATATCACTCCGGACAGAGTTGATATTCATTATGAGCTTCCTCTCAACGAAATAATCTACGATTTCTTTGATTCTCTGAAATCGAGAACGAGAGGCTATGCTTCGTTTGACTATGAAATAAGCGATTACCGCAAATCAAATCTTGTTAAGCTTGATGTTCTTCTTAACGGCGATATTATTGATGCTCTCTCGTTCATCATTCATTCCGAAAAGGCATACAGCAAGGCAAGAAAGATTGCCGAAAGACTTAAAGAAAACATTCCCCGTCAGATGTTTGAGATTCCCATTCAGATCGGCATCGGCGGCAAGATAATAGCCCGTGAAACCGTTAAGGCAATGCGCAAGGATGTTCTTGCAAAGTGCTATGGCGGCGATATTACGAGAAAGAAAAAGCTTCTTGAAAAACAGAAAGAAGGCAAAAAGAGAATGCGTCACTTCGGCACGGTTGAAGTTCCGCAGGAGGCA
Organism: Clostridia bacterium; assembly: GCA_024404025.1. Taxonomy (GTDB): domain Bacteria; phylum Bacillota; class Clostridia; order Oscillospirales; family Acutalibacteraceae; genus CAG-177. The sequence goes on from JAKSQP010000005.1 coordinate 64,333, forward strand.
TTCATGGCGGTTCTTAAGCTTGATGACAATGATTAAGCCCATCGGATTATATCTGCATATTCCGTTCTGCAGAGGCAAATGTCCGTATTGCGATTTTTATTCGGTATATCCGGATGAGGAAACGGTTGAAGCTTATGTTTCCGGGCTTATCCGAAAAATTGACCGCGAAGACCGCATTTACGATACCGTTTATTTCGGAGGCGGAACTCCGTCGCTGCTCGGAGCGGAAAGAATAAGCCGGATAATGAGCCGGATAAGAAGAACGGAAAACTGCGAAGCAACGCTTGAATGCAATCCGTCCGACACGGGCGCAGTTGATTCGTCTTTTGATTTCAGGGCCGCAGCAGAAAGCGGAATAAACCGCATTTCAATGGGGCTTCAGAGCGCAGTTGATTCCGAAAGAAAAGCTCTCGGCAGAAGGGCTGGCTGCGATGATGTTTCAAGAGCGGTGGAAAGAATTTTCAGAGCCGGAATCAGAAATGTTTCGCTTGACCTGATGCTCGGAATTCCGTTTCAGACTCCCGAAAGCCTTGAAAAATCAATTGATTTCTGCGCTTCGTCCGGCGCAAGTCATGTGAGCGCATATATTCTGAAAATCGAAGAGGGAACTCGTTTTTACGAAAAGAGAAACGAGCTTATTCTTCCCGATGAGGATGAAACATGCGAGTTGTATTTGCAGACCGTTTCATCTCTTGAATCAAAAGGATTTCACCAGTATGAAATTTCAAATTTCGCAAAGGAAGGCTTTGAAAGCAGGCACAATCTGAAATATTGGCGCTGCGAAGAATATCTCGGAATCGGTGCGGCAGCGCATTCCTTTGTTGACGGAAAAAGATTCTTTTACGGCAGAAACGCAGAGGATTTTATAAACGGAGTTTTGCCTGTTGAAGACGGAGCCGGCGGTGGTGAAGAAGAATTCGTTATGCTTGCGCTTCGCCTTTCGGAAGGCTTATCCGAAAAGAAATTTGCAGACAGATACGGAAAACTACTTCCCGAAAAATTCAAAAACAAGGCGGATTTTCTGATTGAAAAAGGGCTTATGAATTATTCGTGCGGTGCATATTCGCTGACGGAAAGAGGATTTCTGCTTTCAAATCCGGTTATCTGCGAGCTGATTGAATGCCTTTGAGTTGCATTTTTCGGCGTAATATGTTATAGTTAAAAAGGATAAGAAATTATCCGAATAATAAAAACGGAGGAAAAACAATGAAAAAGACAATATGCGGAATTCTTGCTGCGGTTATTCTTGTTGTTTCGGTATTCTCGATCAACGCATTTGCGGCGGAAACCAAAACCGACACGCTCTTTGATACGATCAAGAATTCAAAGGAGCTTTCTCTCACATTTACCGCAGGTGACACAATTCTCGGCTCTTCAACAGACACGGTCCATGTTAAGGGCAACGACATTGCGTATGAGTATAACACCGGATTCCTTAAGGTCATGGTAGTGCTCAAGGACGGAACGGCTTATGCCTATCTTCCGATGCTTCCGTTCTTTTATGTAAAGCTTGCGAACACCGGAATCATCAAAATTGATGTCTGGCAGATCATCAACACCGCATTCGGAATTACTCAGGGCGTTCTTAACTATGTCGGCTCATCGACCGAGACTGTTGACGGCAAGGATTATTATGTTGAAGAATTCAACGACAGAGCGCAGGTAACTTCAAAGTTTTATTATGAAGGCGATACTCTCAAGATGCTTTCCGTTAAGGATGCGAGAACAGGCTCAACGCAGAACACTCTCTTTGACAGCTATTCGTTTACGGTCAGCGACAGCGTATTCGCTACCCCCTCGGGATTTGACCTTTCAATTATTTTCTCATGGCTTTTTTCCGCTCTTATAGGAGCTTAAAACCTCGTGACTTTAAAATTCAGCCGCTCTCTTTTGAGAGCGGTTTTTTGAAAAATGAAAGGATGTGTCCAACGAAAACAGAAAACAAAATGAGCCGGGCGAAAATCTTGTTATCAAAAAGTAAAAGAGGATGTTTATATGATCAAATCAGCAAAAAAAGAATTTGTTTTTGAAAACGGGGCAGTCACTCCATCATGCCACGCATCAACGGTTCTTCCGCTTGACAACGGCGAAGTTATAGCTGCGTGGTTCGGCGGAAAGCACGAAAAGAATCCCGATGTTGAAATATATGTTTCAATAAGAAGCGCCGAGGGCGTATGGGGCAAGCCGGTCATTGTTTCGGATAATGACAAGGTTGCTCATTGGAATCCCGTGCTTTATAAGAGGCAGAACGGCGAAATCATTCTGTATTTCAAATACGGAGCCGAAATTCCGACCTGGATAACTAAATATGTTATAAGCAAGGATAACGGCAGAACATGGTCAGAGCCGAAGGAGCTGGTTGCCGGTGATATAGGCGGCAGAGGACCGGTCAAGGATAAATGTCTTCTTCTTTCAAACGGCGTTCTTCTTGCTCCGGCTTCAACAGAGGGCGGAAAATGGCTCTGCTTTATTGACCGCTCGGAGGATGACGGACTCACATGGGAAAGAACGGATTATTTTCCGCAGCCGAAATACAGAGGCGTTAATGTCGGGCTTATTCAGCCGACTCTGTGGGAATCTGCTCCCGGAATTGTTCATTGCTTTATGCGTTCCAACGCAGGTGCGATTTATCGCAGCGATTCCGGTGATTACGGCAAAACCTGGTCGAAGCCGAAGCGCACAAGGCTTCCGAATAATAATTCGGGAATCGACTGCGCAAAGGATGATAACGGAAGACTATGGCTTCTTTATAATCCCGTTGATGTCAACTGGGGAGTCAGGTATCCTCTTCTGCTTTCCTGCTCGGATAACAACGGCAAATCTTTTGAGCCGATCCTCAACTGCGAACCGGGCTTCAGATGTGCTCCCGAAATGGTTGAGCCGAACAAAAAAATGTCAAAGCAGGCGAGGGGAGAATTTTCTTATCCCGCAATCGTTTATTCGGATAATAAGCTGTTTATTTCTTATACATATAACCGAAAACAGATAGTTTTCTGGAAAATAGAGCTTGAATAACAAAAGAAAGCACGGTAATCATTTCAGATTACCGTGCTTTTGCCTATTTAATTACGCAGCGAGAGAACTTCGCTTTCATATTTTTTGATTTCTTCAAAATAATTCTTTTCAACGCCTTCACGGGCAAGGAATTCATCCCAGATATCTCCGAACGGAGCTGTTTTCATTTCCTCCATAAGAACCATAAGTTCTGATGTTTCGGCATTATCCTGAAGCTCCTTCATCTTTGCATCCGGCTGAAGCATTGCAAAAAGGAGAGCCTTCTGAACATTGCGAACGCCCGTTACCCAAGCGGAAATGCGGTTTATCGAAGCGTCAAAATAGTCTGTTGCAATGAACACTCTGTCAAGAGCATCGTTACGAACGATTTCTTTTGCGATTTCCTTTGTTTCGTCATCAAAGATAACAACATGGTCGCTGTCCCAGCGAACGCCTCTTGTTATGTGAAGAGCAATTTTATCGTTGAAGAGCAGAAGAGTGGGAATTTTATCCGAAACGACCTCTGTGGGATGATAGTGTCCGTTGTCCATAAGGGGAACAATGCCGTTTTTTGTTGAATAGCTCAAGCAGAATTCAGCAGAGCCGACTGTGTAGCTTTCAAGTCCGATTCCGAAAACCTTTGATTCAAGGGTAACATAAACCTTGCTTTTGTCATAGGGAATTGAAAGAATTTCGTCAAGCGATTTCTTGAATCTTGCTCTGGGAGCAAATCTGTCGGCGGGAATATCCTTATATCCGTCGGGAATCCAGAAATTGATAACGCAGGGAATGCCTGTTTCTTCGGCAAAATATTCCGCAATGCGGATGCAGGCTTTTCCGTGCTCAACCCAATACGAACGCACTTCTTCATCGGGAGATGAAAGAGTAAGATTATCCTTTACCATGGGATGAGAGAAGAATGTGGGATTAAAATCAATGCCCATATTCCTTGCCTTTGCGTATTCGACCCACTTTTTAAAGTGCTTCGGCTCGATTTTATCTCTGCCGACAGCTTCTTCATCAAAGATTGCATAGCTGGCGTGGAGATTCAGCTTCTTTTTGCCGGGGATGAGCGAAAACGCCTTGTCAAGGTCAGCCATAAGCTCTTCGGGAGTTCTTGCCTTGCCGGGATAGTTGCCGGTGGTCTGAATTCCTCCGGAGAGCGCTTCTTTATTGTCAAAACCCGTAACATCGTCGCCCTGCCAGCAATGAACGGATATGGTAACATCTTTAAGCTTTTCAATAGCCGCTTCGGCATTGATTCCGTATGATGAATAAATTTCTTTTGCAGATTCAAAACGATTCAAATCAATCGCTCCTTTGTTTGTGATTTATATTATAATATCATATTATTTCCTTAAGAGCAATAGATAAAGAAAAAAAGCGGATGTCGATGACATCCGCTTTTGAAATTTTTAAAAGAGACCTGAAATCTTGCCGTTTTCGTCAACGTCAATTCTTTCTGCCGCAGGTGACTTGGGAAGGCCGGGCATTGTGAGAATGTCGCCGGTGAGAACAACGATGAAGCCTGCGCCTGCTGAAACCTTAACATTCTTGACCGTGACCTCAAAGCCTTCGGGGGCTCCGAGCTTTGTGGGGTCATCGGAGAAGCTGTACTGTGTTTTTGCAATGCAGACGGGTACTTTGTCAAAGCCGAGAGCGGTGAGCTGTTCAATCTGCTTTCTTGCGGAGGGAACGATGTTAACGCCTGCGCCGCCGTAAATCTTCTTAACAACTGCTTCGATCTTTTCTTCAATTGTCTGATCAAGCTCATACGAGAAGGTGAAATCTCCCTGCTCTTCATCGCAGAGACGGACAACCTCTTTGGCAAGCTCTTCGCCGCCTTTGCCGCCTTCAGCCCATACGGTTGAAAGAACGGTGTTAACGCCGAGCTCACGGCACTTCTTGATTATGAAATCAATTTCAGCGTCTGTGTCGGTCGGGAAACGGTTAACTGCAACAACGCAGGGGAGTTTATAAACATTTTTGATGTTTGAAACATGGCGAAGAAGGTTGGGAATGCCTTTTTCGAGAGCGGCAAGGTCTTCTGTGTTAAGAGATTTCTTGTCAAGACCTCCGTGCATCTTAAGAGCGCGGACTGTTGCAACAACAACAACTGCGTCGGGAGTAAGGCCTGCCATGCGGCACTTGATGTCAAGGAACTTTTCTGCGCCGAGGTCAGCGCCGAAGCCTGCTTCCGTAACGGTGTAGTCGCCCATCTTAAGAGCGAGCTTTGTTGCCATAACGGAGTTGCAGCCGTGAGCGATGTTTGCGAAAGGACCGCCGTGAACGAAAGCGGGTGTGCCTTCAAGGGTCTGAACAAGGTTGGGCTTGAGAGCATCCTTGAGAAGAGCTGTCATAGCGCCGACAGCTTTGAGGTCGCCTGCGGTAACGGGCTTGTCGTCATAAGTATAGCCGACGATGATTCTCGAAAGTCTTTCTTTGAGGTCTGTGATTGAATTTGCGAGGCAGAAAACAGCCATGATTTCACTTGCAACGGTGATGTCGAAGCCGTCTTCACGGGGAACGCCGTTTGCTTTTCCGCCCATGCCGTCAACGATGAAACGAAGCTGACGGTCATTCATATCAACGCAGCGCTTCCATGTGACCTTGCGAACATCAATGCCGAGAGCGTTGCCCTGCTGAATGTGATTATCGAGCATAGCCGCAAGAAGATTGTTTGCAGCTCCGATCGCATGGAAGTCTCCGGTAAAATGGAGGTTGATGTCTTCCATGGGAACGACCTGGGCATATCCGCCGCCTGCTGCTCCGCCTTTAACGCCGAAAACGGGGCCGAGGGAAGGCTCACGAAGAGCAACGGTAACATTCTTGCCGATTCTCTTAAGACCGTCTGCAAGGCCGATAGTTGTTGTTGTTTTGCCTTCGCCTGCGGGAGTAGGTGTAATGGCAGTAACGAGAATGAGTTTGCCGTTTTTCTTGTCTGTTTCGTTGAGAAGAGAAAGATCAACCTTGGCTTTGTATCTGCCGTACTGTTCAATGTATTTTTCGTCAACATTTGCGATTTTGGCGATTTCGCTGATGTGCTTCATTTTGCACTGCTGAGCAATTTCAATATCTGATAAGTATGCCATAATTATTCTCCGTTATTTAAAATATTTTACTGCTGCTTCAAACATACGAATGTCATATTCGCCGGGAACATTTTTATAAAGACCTGCGCCGATTCTTTCGCTGTGACCCATCTTGCCGAATACTCTGCCGTCGGGAGAGGTGATGCCCTCAATAGCGAACATTGAATCATTGGGATTGAAATGAATATCGTTTGTTGCGTTGCCTTTAAGGTCAACATACTGCGTTGCAATCTGACCGTTTGCGGCAAGCTTTCTGATAAGCTCTTCGTCAGCGAGGAATCTGCCTTCGCCGTGAGAAATCGGAACGCTGTAAACATCGCCGACATTGGTGAGAGCAAGCCAGGGTGACTTGTTGGAAGCAATGCGGGTGCGCACGATTCTTGACTGGTGACGGGCGATGGTGTTGAAGGTCAGGGTCGGGCATTTTTCATCGGTGTCGATAATCTTTCCGTAGGGAACAAGTCCGAGCTTGATGAGAGCTTGGAAGCCGTTGCAGATGCCGCACATAAGGCCGTCTCTCTTTTCAAGAAGCTCCGTTACGCCTTCCTTGATCGCTGCGTTTCTGAAGAATGCCGTGATGAATTTGCCGCTGCCGTCGGGCTCGTCGCCGCCGGAGAATCCGCCGGGGATGAATATCATCTGAGCGGATTTAAGCTCCGATGCAAATTTCTCAACGCTTCTCTGAATGCCTGAAGCAGAGAGGTTGTTTATAACTATGATTTCCGGCTCTGCGCCTGCGTCACGAACTGCTTTTGCACTGTCGAATTCGCAGTTTGTGCCGGGAAATGCGGGAATAAGAACTTTCGGTTTAGCTGTTCTTATTGAGGGGGCGGGATAGCTTTCCGCTTTATAATTGAAGTTTTCAACGGGAGTTTTATCCTGCTTTATGTTGCAGCTGTAAACGCTTTCAAGCTTGTTCTCGTAGTCGCCGAGAAGCTCTGCAAGGCAAACCTTTTCTTCACCGAGAGAGATGGATTTTTCATCCGTAACCTCGCCGACCTTGAAGCCGATGTTGATATCTTCGGTAACTTCAAGCAGGAATGAGCCGTAACGGTATTTGAATATGCACTTGGGGCAGAGGTTTTTATCGAAGCTGAATCCGAAGCCGTTGCCGAAGCACATCTTCATAACCGCTTCGCCTATGCCGCCGAGACCGGGCGTATAGCAGGAAACTGCTTTTCCGCTTCTTAAAAGCTCTGTTACGGTATCAAATACCTTAAGCAGAGAAGCTGTTGCGGGAAGACCGTTTGCATCAAGCTCCGGCTCAATGCAGATAACCTTGCTGCCGGCTTTTTTGAATTCGGGAGAAACAATATCCTTAACCTTTTCGGTTGTAACTGCGAATGAAACGAGGGTAGGAGGAACATCAAGGTCTTCAAATGAACCGCTCATTGAATCCTTGCCGCCGATTGAGCCGATTCCGAGTTCTTTCTGCGCTTCAAATGCGCCGAGAAGAGCCGAAAGAGGCTTGCCCCAGCGTTTTCCGTCTTTGCCGGGATGCTCAAAATATTCCTGGAAGGTGAGATAAACATCTTCAAACTTTGCGCCGGAAGCAATGAGCTTGCTGACGGATTCAACAACTGCAAGATATGCGCCGTGATAGGGGCTCTTTTCGGTAATGAACGGGTTATAACCCCATGACATCAGCGAGCAGTCATCGGTATGCTTCTTTTCAACCGAAATTTTCTGAACCATTGCCTGAATGGGAGTGAGCTGGTTCTTTCCGCCGAAAGGCATAAGAACTGTGCCGGCGCCGATGGTTGAATCGAATCTTTCGGAAAGACCTCTTTTTGAGCACATATTAAGGTCTGATGCGACAGCTTTGATGTTTTCGGCGAAAGAGCCTTCGATAACCTTATCAAAGCTTTCGGGCTTTGCGGGAGTAATATCAATATGTTTATCTGCGCCGTTTGAATTAAGGAATTCACGGCTGATATCAACAACCTTTTTGCCGTTCCAGTTCATTGTAAGTCTGGGTTCAGCCTTAACGACCGCAACGGGGCACGCCTGAAGGTTCTCCGAATCGGCGAGCTTGAGGAATGCTTCAACATTCTCCGGTTCAATAACAACTGCCATTCTTTCCTGGGATTCGCTGATTGCAAGCTCTGTTCCGTCAAGGCCTTCATATTTTCTCGGAACTGCGTTGAGGTCGATTTCAAGACCGTCTGCAAGCTCGCCGATGGCTACCGAAACGCCGCCTGCGCCGAAATCGTTGCAGCGCTTGATCATGCGGCAGGCCGTGCCGTTTCTGAAAAGTCTCTGGAGCTTGCGTTCTTCGGGAGCGTTGCCCTTCTGAACTTCTGCGCCGCAGGTTTCAACCGAATGAGCATTGTGAGCCTTTGATGAGCCTGTTGCGCCGCCAATACCGTCTCTGCCTGTTGAACCGCCGAGAAGAATAACAACATCGCCGGGGGCGGGAACTTCTCTGCGAACATTTTCAGCGGGAGCTGCGGCAATAACTGCGCCGATTTCCATTCTCTTTGCGGCATAACCGGGATGATAGATTTCATCAACTATGCCGGTTGCAAGGCCGATCTGATTGCCGTATGAGGAATATCCGGCAGCGGCGGTGGTAACAAGCTTTCTCTGGGGAAGCTTGCCGGGGATTGTTTCGCTGACGGGCTTGAGGGGATCGGCTGCGCCGGTTACTCTCATTGCGCCGTAAACATAAGATCTGCCTGAAAGCGGGTCACGGATAGCGCCGCCTATGCAGGTCGCTGCGCCGCCGAAGGGCTCGATTTCGGTAGGGTGATTATGAGTTTCGTTTTTGAAGAGAAGAAGCCACGGCTCTGTTACGCCGTCAACATCAACGTTGATTTTAACGGTGCAGGCGTTGATTTCTTCCGATTCATCAAGCTTGTTGAGCTTGCCGTTTGCCTTGAGATATTTGACCGCAACAGTTGCAAGATCCATAAGGCATATCGGCTTTGTTCTGCCGAGTTCTTTTCTGACGGCGATATAATCGTTATAAGCCTTCTGCAGAAGCTCATCTTCAAATTTAACGCTGTCAATAACCGTAAGGAAAGTGGTGTGTCTGCAATGATCCGACCAGTAAGTGTCGATCATTCTGATTTCGGTTATGGTCGGGTCACGATGCTCGCTCTTGAAATAGTTTTGGCAGAATTCAATGTCATCCGCATCCATTGCAAGTCCGTAATCCTTAACGAACTGCTCAAGACCGTTTCTGTCAAGACCGTTGAATCCGTCAAGAGTTTTTACTGTTGTGGGAAGTTCATATTCAACATAAAGAGTTTCGGGCTTTTCAAGAGATGCTTCCCTTGCTTCAACGGGGTTGATAACATATTTTTTGATTTCCGCAATGTCGGCATCCGAAAGTGCGCCGTAAAGAGTATAAACCTTTGCGGAGCGGATAACGGGTCTGTCGCCCTGCGAAATTATCTGAATGCACTGCGCCGCCGAATCGGCTCTCTGGTCAAACTGGCCGGGGAGAAATTCAACTGCGAATACTGCCGCATCGCCGGTTTCGATTTCTTTTGAAGCGATGTCGAGCTGCGGCTCCGAAAAAACCGTTTTAACGGCGTAATCAAAAAGCTCGTCTGAAATATTTTCGGCATCATATCTGTTGATGATGCGAACATCGGTGAGAGCGGTTATTCCGAGCAGGTTTCTTGCGTCGGAGAGAAGAGCCTTTGCTTCGTTTGCAAGCTCTTTTTTCTTTTCAACATATATTCTGTATACCATTTCAGACCTCCGTGGCATTAAGTGCTTTCCTGCCTATATCACGGCGATAGAAAGCATTGCCGAAATGAATCGTTTCTACCAGTTTATATGCGGCGGAAATTGCGTTTTCAAGCGTATCTTCAACTGCGGTTGCGCCGAGAACTCTGCCGCCGTTAGTGAGAAGTTTTCCGCTTTCAAGCTTTGCGCCCGCAACATAAACCTTGTTCTCTGATGCTTCGGGAATTGTCAGCTCAAAGCCCTTCTTATATGAAACGGGATAGCCTTCCGAGGCCATAACAACACAACAGGCGTGTTTGCTGCTGAATTTAACTTCCGTTTCGGCAAGTCTGCCTTCTGTTACGGCTTTCATTATCGTGAATAAGTCGCTTTCGAGAAGAGGAAGCACTACCTGTGTTTCGGGGTCTCCGAAGCGGCAGTTATATTCGATGACCTTTGCTCCCTTGGGGGTGAGCATAAGTCCGAAATAGAGGCAGCCCTTGAATGTTCTGCCCTCTGCGTTCATCGCATTGATTGTCGGCAGAAAAATCTTTTCCATGCATTCCTTTGCCGCAGCCTCTGTATAATAGGGGTTGGGAGCGATTGTTCCCATACCGCCGGTGTTGAGACCTTCGTCATTATCGTGTGCACGCTTATGATCCATTGAAGAAATCATGGGCTTAACGACTTTTCCGTCTGTAAAAGCGAGAACGGAAACTTCGGGACCGGTAAGGAATTCTTCAATAACTATCTGATCGCCGCTCTTGCCGAATTTACCTTCATTCATAATTGAAATGATGGCATCCATTGCTTCTTCTTTTGTTTCGGGGATGATAACGCCCTTTCCGAGAGCGAGACCGTCTGCCTTGATAACATAGGGAAGCTCGGATTTTTCAACATATTCAAGAGCCTTTGCCGCATCGGTGAAAACTTCGTATTCGGCAGTGGGAATTCCGTATTTCTTCATAAGATTCTTGGAAAAAACCTTGCTGCCTTCAATGATTGCCGCCTTCGCCTCGGGACCGAAGCAGGGGATGCCCTTTGCGTTGAGGGCATCCACGCAGCCGAGCACCAGAGGATCATCCGGTGCAACAACTGCATAATCAATATTTTCCTTAACGGCAAAATCAACTATTCCCTCGATGTCGGTTGCGCCGATTGCAACGCATTCTGCGTCACGGGCGATTCCGCCGTTGCCGGGAAGAGCATAAATTTTTGAAATTTCTTTGTTTTCTTTAAGTTTTTTGATGATGGCGTGTTCTCTTCCGCCGCCACCTACAACCAAAACTTTCATTTTAAAACCTCGTTCTGAATTTATCAGTGATGGAAAAGACGCATTCCGGTGAATGCCATAGCCATATCGTATTTGTCAGCGCATTCGATAACAAGATCGTCACGAATTGATCCGCCCGGCTCTGCGATATACTTAACGCCGCTGCGATAAGCTCTTTCAATGTTGTCGAAGAAGGGGAAGAAAGCATCTGAACCGAGGGCAACATTGTCTTTTGTTGCAAGATATGCTTTCTGTTCTTCAACTGTGAAGGGCTCGGGCTGAACGGTGAAATATTTCTGCCAGATGCCGTCTGCGCAGACATCTTCTTCGTTCTGATTGATGTAGCCGTCAATAACATTATCTCTGTCAGGTCTGCGGATATCATCTCTGAAGGGGAGATTGAGAACCTTGTCTGCCTGGCGAAGGAACCATGTGTCTGCCTTTGTTCCGGCAAGACGGGTGCAGTGAATTCTTGACTGCTGACCTGCGCCGACGCCGATAGCCTGGCCGTCAACTGCATAGCAGACTGAATTTGACTGCGTATATTTAAGGGTTATGAGAGCAACGATGAGGTCACGGATTGCGCTCTCGGGAAGCTCTTTATTCTTTGTGACAACATTTGAAAGAAGTTCACGGTCAATTTTGAAATTATTTCTGCCCTGCTCGAAGGTGATGCCGTAAACCTGCTTATGCTCGATGGGAGCGGGAACAAAATCTGCATCTATCTTTACGATGTTATATGTGCCTTTTCTCTTGCTCTTGAGAATTTCAAGTGCTTCGGGCTCATAACCGGGAGCGATGATTCCGTCTGAAACCTCTCTCTGAATCATCTTTGCAGTTGTTACGTCGCAGACATCCGAAAGAGCGACCCAATCGCCGAAGGAGCACATACGGTCTGTGCCTCTTGCTCTTGCATAAGCGCAGGCAAGGGGAGAATCATCAAGACCTTCAATATCGTCAACAAAGCAGGCCTTTTTGAGTGTATCGGAAAGGGGAATGCCGACTGCTGCAGAGGTCGGGCTGACATGCTTGAAAGAAGTAACTGCGGGAAGACCGAGAGCTTCTTTAAGCTCCTTAACGAGCTGCCATGAATTGAAAGCATCAAGGAAGTTGATGTAGCCGGGTCTGCCGTTGAGAATCTCAATGGGAAGCTCCGAGCCGTCATGCATGAAAATTTTTGAGGGCTTCTGATTGGGGTTACATCCGTATTTAAGCTCAAATTCTTTCATTTCATCATTCTCCTTATTTGTTTTTATTTATGATTCTGCTGTCGGTTTTGCCGTCAGCGAGATCTGTATACTGAACATAGAGTGAAATCTTGTTATCCTTGTCAAGCGCATTCCAGAGTTTTTCCGTGAAAACTTCAATATCGGAATCAATTGCAACTCTTTCGGGCTCTCCCTGGAAGGTGGGGATGGGGCTGCCGTCGCATACATAGGTGTGGATAAAGTGGCCGAGGCCTGCTTTTGAAGGATAGTCAAATGTGTAGCGTGCGCAATCGGAACCTTCGGCATCAATGCTCTTGAGGATGCTCATGCTGTAAGTGAAATCGTTTTCCGCAAAGGTGAGCATACCGCTGATTCTCGGAGTAAAGTTCGGCTTATCGGGCTCGAATTCACGGGAAACGAGAGCCTGCGAAAACGAAAGACCTTTTTCAAGACCTTCATAGATCGTGTCGGTCTGGTCGCCGTTGGTAACGATAAGGTTATTCTTATATTTGCGGACCGCAGCATAGATGATGAGGCTGGGGTCTTCAACCTTTGAAGCATCAAAAGGCTCCGTGAAGATTTCGCCGTTCTTCTCTGTGAAGATACGGTTGCGGCTGTTTGCGCTTCTGCCCATGATGAAATATGCGGAGCAGGCCTTTTTGCCGTCTTCGCTCTTGCCGATAACTATGCCTCTGCCTACATAAGAATTATCCTTGATGAGCTCTGCGATGTCATTGATCTTGTAGATATCCATTTTTACATTCCTTCCTTTATTATAATTTCCAAACAAACTTTTTCCGCCGCAGCAGGAAGAATTTTCCATTCCGCCTGCTCCATAACTCTTTTCTGGAGTATTTCGGGCGTATCGTCATCCTGAATTTCAACGGCTTTCTGAAGAATAATTTCTCCGCCGTCGGGGATTTCGTTGACGAAGTGGACTGTTGCTCCCGTGACCTTAACGCCCTTTGCAAGAGCCGCTTCGTGGACCCGGAGTCCGTAAAAGCCTTCTCCGCAGAACGAGGGGATGAGGGACGGATGAACATTTATAATGCGCTTTTCAAAATGCGAGGTGAATTTTTTGCTCAGGATGCTCATAAATCCGGCAAGAATGATAAGATCCGCTCCGGCATTTTCGAGAGCATCAATGAGCTTATCTTCAAATGCTTCCTGGGAGCCTGCCTCTTTTTTGGTTATTACAAGGCTTTGGATTCCCGCATTTGCCGCTCTTTCAAGAGCATAAGCGGCGGGCTTATTTGAGATAACGAGCTTTATGCTTCCGCTTTTTATAATGCCGCTTTTTTCGGCATCAATAAGTGCCTGAAGATTTGTTCCGCCGCCTGAAACAAGAACGGCGATATTTGCTTTTCTTTCCATTATTTTTTCGCTCCGTTTGAATATTCTGTCATAACGGAGAGCAGCATTGAACCGACTGCGTTTCCGAGAACAACAGTCATAAGGAATCCGAATGCCTTGAGCGAAACGATTCCCGAAGCCGCAAAATAGAAAATATCGGCAATTGAATGCTCAAATCCGCTTAAAATGAAAACGGGGATTCCGAAAAGAATTCCGAGAGCGGTGTTTTTATCTCTGTAAATGCTGACCGCAAGATACATAAGAACTCCGCAGAAGAAAGCTCTGATAAAGGTTTGAAAAAATTCCTGCTCAAGCTTTGCAGAGCAGATGGTCAGCGCCTTTTCTCCGAGATTGGGGATTGCATAAGCAATGAGATAGCCGAAAACTATTGTTGCAATTGTATTTCCGAGAAGACCGAGAAGAAGGACCGAAACCTCTTCCTTGCCGTGTTTCTGAGGAATATATCCGATTTTGCCGGTGAAAAGGGAATAACCTTTAAAACAAATGCAGAGAAGAGCAACCGAGAAAAGAACTGCACCGACATATTTGTTATCGCAGGCGAGAAATACACTTCCGCCGACGGCGATCAGCACACCTGCCGAAATACCGTTAACTGTTTTCTTCAGCATATTGTGATTTTTTCCTCCGATTTGATGATTTCTCCGATAATGTAAGCGTCTTCACCGTTTGCTTTAAGGATTTCAAGAGCTTTTTCCGCATCCTCCGGAGCAACAACAATGCTCATGCCGACGCCCATATTGAATGTGTTGAACATATCTCTTTCGCTGATGCCGCCTCTTTCGGCAATGAGGTCGAAAATGGGAAGAATCTTAACGCTTTCCTTGCTGACCTTTGCGCCGAGGCCGTCGGGAATGCTTCTGGGGATGTTTTCATAGAAGCCGCCGCCGGTGATATGGGAAATGCCCTTTACCCTGACCTGCTCAAGAAGAGCAAGAACGGGTTTAACATAAATTCTTGTGGGAGTGAGAAGAGTTTCGCCGATTGATTTTCCGCCGAGCCTTTCAAGGGGAGTTTTAATATCGGAATTCTCAACATCAAGAACTTTTCTGACAAGTGAAAATCCGTTTGAATGAACGCCGCTTGAGGGGAGAGCGATGATAACGTCGCCCTCTTTCATTGTTTTGTTGTCAATGATTTTTGCTTTGTCAACAACGCCCGTGCAGTAGCCTGCAAGGTCATATTCATCAACCGGATAAAAGCCGGGCATCTCTGCGGTTTCGCCGCCGATAAGCGCAGCATCGGACTGAATGCAGCCGTCACATACGCCCTTTACAATGTCTGCGATTCTTTCGGGAATGTTCTTTCCGCAGGCAATATAATCAAGGAAAAAAAGAGGCTTTGCGCCGCAGCAGATGATGTCATTAACGCACATTGCAACGCAGTCTATGCCGACTGTGTCGTGCTTGTCCATAAGAAATGCGATTTTGAGCTTTGTGCCTACGCCGTCCGTGCCGCTGACGAGAACGGGGCGGGTAATGCCTTCAAGATCAAGCTCGAAGAGACCGCCGAATCCGCCAACATCGGAGCATACGCCGCTTGTGAGGGTTTTAGCTATATGTTTTTTCATAAGCTCAACAGCCTTGTAGCCTGCGGTAATGTCAACGCCGGCTGCTGCATAGCTGTCTGATCTTGATTGAGTGTTCATGGTCATTATTCCTTTCCGTTCCAGCAATAGGTGCATAAGTCTTCGGGGTCAAGACCTATTGATTTTATTACGCCTTCAAGTGATTGAAATTCGAGAGAATCAAAGTTGAGCTTTTCACAGATGTTTTTGCGCAGAGCCTTGCCTCTCTCCGTGCTTCCGTCGCTGTATTCGTCAATATGCTTCAAGCCTTCTTCGCCCTCAAGTTCATCAATGACTCTGCGTGCTATAAGCTCCATATCGCTTGTTGCACGGGAAAAATTGAGAAACTTGCAGCCGTACATTATCGGCGGGCAGGCCGAACGCATGTGAACCGATTTTGCGCCGCTTTCATAAAGAAATTCAACCGTTTCACGAAGCTGGGTGCCTCTGACGATTGAATCGTCAACAAAGAGAAGGTTTTTCCCCTTGATAAGCTCAAGCACGGGGATCTGCTTCATTTTTGCAATGCGGTTGCGGTCTGACTGCTTAACGGGAGTGAAGCTTCTTGACCAGGTCGGAGTATATTTGATGAATGCTCTTGCAAAGGGAACGCCGCTTTTGTTGGCATATCCTATTGCATGGGGTGTGCCCGAATCGGGAACGCCGCCGACATAATCAAGATCGTCTATTGTGCCGTTTTTCTTATCGTTTTCAGCCATGATTTCGCCGTTTCTGTATCTCATGGCTTCAACATTGATGCCCTCATAATTTGAAGTCGGGTAGCCGTAGTAGCTCCAGAGAAAAGCGCATATTCTCTTTTTCTTTCCGGGAGCAACGAGCCTTGTGACCTTTTCGTGAGTGATTTCAACAACCTCTCCGGGACCGAGTTCCGAATAATCTTCAAATCCGAGTTTCTGATAAGCGAATGATTCAAATGCGGCGCAGAAGCCGTCTTCGCCTTTGCCGATGTGGACCGGAGTTCTTCCGAGCCTGTCTCTTGCGGCAATGATCGTTCCGTCATCTTTAAGAATGAGCAGCGATGCGGAGCCTTTGATTGATTTCTGCGCAAATTTTATTCCGTCTTCAAATGTGCTTTTCTGATTGATAAGAGCCGCAATAAGCTCCGTTGAGTTTATCTTTCCGTCGGTCATGGCGTTGAAATGGCCGCCGCTGAATGAAAGATACTGATCGATCAGCTCTTCATAGTTGGTGATTATGCCTGTCATACAGATGGCATAAGTGCCGAGATTTGAACGGATGAGGAGCGGCTGCGGGTCGCTGTCGCTGATACAGCCGATAGCCGAATAGCCGCCCATTGTATTGAATACCTTTTCAAATTTTGTTCTGAAAGGTGAGTTCTCTATATTATGTATTTCACGCTGCAATCCTCTGTCCTTATCATAGATTGCAATTCCGCCGATTCTTGTGCCGAGATGTGAATGATAGTCTGTTCCGAAAAAAACCTCGGAAAGGCAGTCATTCTTTGAGGCAATGCCGAAAAATCCGCCCATTCTGAACCTTCTTTCTGTTATGAGATTTTCAATTCAAAAGTGAAAGCCGATCAGCGTGAAATATTCTGCGCCGACCGGTTGTATATCAGTAATTAAGCAAAGAAAAGCTCTGAAAGAGTTATGGGATCAATGTATTCGCCGTTTTTGTATACACGCATATTGCCTGATGCGATTTCATCAATAAGCATAACCTTGCCGTCTGCATCATAGCCGAATTCAAACTTGATGTCATAAAGAACAAGACCTTTTTCCTTAAGGTCATCTGCAACGATCTTTGTGATCTGCTGGGTCATGGCCTTGATATCGTCATACTGCTCTGCGGTCATAACGCCGAGGTCAACAAGGCCGTCTTTTGTAACAAGGGGATCGCCCTTTTCGTCGTTTTTGAATGTTGTTTCAACGTATGCGGGAAGGTCTGCGCCTTCTTCAATGTAATCGCTGTATCTGCGATAGAAGCTGCCGACTGCCTTGTGGCGGCAGATAACCTCAAGACCTTTGCCGAATACTTTTGCGGGAAGAACTTCCATGGTTGTGTTTGCGAGGTCTGCATTGACATAATGGGTCTTGATGCCTGCTGCGTTGACTTTTTCAAAGAAATAAATGCTCATACGGAGGTTAACATCGCCGACGCCTTCAATTGTAAGGCCGACTGAATTTTCGCCGGGATCGAACTTGCCGTCTTTGCCTGTGCAGTCATCCTTGAATTTGAGAAGGTAGTTGCCGTTGTCGAGAGCGAATACATCCTTTGTTTTGCCTGTGTAAACGAGTTTGTTTGCCATGATTATTTCTCCTTTATATTTTAAGATATGATTTTTACTGAAGTTTTTCCATTACGGAAGCATCTTTTTCGAGAACCGCTTTTGCGTCTGATTGACGCTTTGCATCGAGTTTTGCCGCAAGGACGGGATCCTCAACCGCAATTATTTGAGCGCATAATAAAGCGGCATTGGCTCCTCCGTTGATTGCAACAGTAGCTACAGGTATACCTGTTGGCATCTGAACTGTTGAAAGAAGGGCATCAATGCCGTCGAGAGTTGTTGATTTGCAGGGTATGCCGATAACGGGCAGGGTAGTGTTGGCTGCAATTGCTCCTGCGAGGTGAGCCGCCATTCCGGCAGCCGCAATTATCGCACCGAATCCGTTTGCTCTGGCGTTGACTGCAAAGTCTTTTGCCTGCTCGGGGGTACGGTGTGCGGAATAGATGTGAACTTCAAAGGGTATGCCGAGAGCGGTGAGGGTGTCGGTTGCCTTTTTAATAACGGGAAGGTCGCTGTCGCTGCCCATAACGATACCAACTTTTTTCATCGTATCTTCCTCCTTTATATGATATAAAAAACAAAAAGGGCGCACTTGACTCCATAAGAGTTAAGTGTGCCCAGACGGTCGGCTTAAAAGAAATCTGCGGTGTGTTTTCCGTTCCTTCGTGGTGCTCCACATTAATTCCGTCAGTCCCCGAAAACACTATTCAGTTGATATTTGAATTATATCATTTTACCGCAAAAGTGTCAAGGCATGAATTCAAAATACAACTGTAAAATATTACTCGGCAAGCAATGTGTTTTTTGTTCAATTTGCCTTTGTTTCGCAATAGATGCATCTGTATATTTTCTTATCCCTGTCGGTCAGCCTGAATATGTGGCGGATTTCCTGCTCAACCGAGGTTATGCATCTCGGATTTTTGCATTTTATAACATCCGTCAGCGTTTCCGGAAGGCCGATAACGAGCTTTTTGACAAGTTCTCCGTTTTTGATTATGTTGACCGTTGCGTCGGGGTCAACATATCCGATAACATCAAGGTCAACGGGAATATCGGCATCAATTTTGATGATGTCCTTTTTGCCCATTTTCTTGCTTGAAACATTTTTGATTATGGCAACGGAGCAGTCAAGCTCGCCGAGGCCGAGAAGCTCATAAAGCTTCATTCCGCTTCCCGCTTTGATATGGTCAATAACAATGCCGTTTGAAATGGAATCTATATTCATTTTGCCGCCTCCTCAAGAAGCATGAGAATCAGAGCCATTCTCATATATTTGCCGTTAAGCACCTGCTTGAAATAACAGGCTCTCGGGTCATCGTCAATTGCAACGCTGATTTCGTTGACTCTCGGCAGCGGATGCATGATGCAGAGATCTTTTTTGGCATTCTTTAACTTGCCCGGCTCAAGAATATAGCTGTCTTTAAGGCGGAGATAATCTTCCTCGTTGAAGAATCTTTCTCTCTGAACTCTTGTCATATAAAGAATATCAAGCTCCGGCATTGCGCCCTCGAGATCGGTTGTCTGCTCATAGGGAATGCCGTTCTTTTCAAGCACATCCTTTTTGACATAGCTCGGAAGCTTCAGCTCTTCTGGAGAAATGAGAACGAATTTTATTCCGCTGTATCTTGACATTGCGGAGATGAGCGAATGAACCGTTCTGCCGAATTTGAGGTCTCCGCAAAGACCGATGGTGAGATCGTTGAAGCTGCCCTTTTCTCTGTGAATCGTCAGCAGGTCGGCAAGGGTCTGCGTCGGATGATTATGGCCGCCGTCGCCGGCATTGATAACGGGGATTGATGCTGCTTTTGAGGCAACGAGCGGTGCGCCCTCTTTCGGATGGCGCATGGCGATTATATCAGCATAGCAGCTTATTGTTTTGGCTGTGTCCGAAACGCTTTCGCCCTTTGCGGCTGAAGAATTATTTGCGGCTGAAAAACCGATAACGCTTCCGCCGAGCTCAAGCATTGCAGCTTCAAAGCTGAGCCTTGTTCTTGTTGAAGGCTCAAAGAAAAGGGTTGCAAGTTTTTTTCTTTTGCATTTTTCCGCATAATCATCGGGATTTGCAATAATATCGTTTGCAGTTGCAATAAGCTTGTCTATTTCTTCAACCGAAAGGTCGAGAATGTTTATAAGACTTCTCATTTGTTTCCTCCGATCCAGCTTTCATCCGAGGGATTATTTCTGAATGCGATAAGTTTTTTGATGTCTTCGGGCTTGATGTAGCCCTCTTCTGCTGCAACCTCTGCAATAACATCAAAGTTTGTGAGAGAGATATTTTTAATTTCTGCGGCTGCGAGTCTGTCAAGACCTTTCTGCATTCCGTAGGTGAAAATCGAAACGATGCCGAGCACCTCTGCACCGGCTTCACGAAGAACATTTACAACCTCTATAACGCTTCCTCCGGTTGAAATGAGGTCTTCAACAACAACAACCTTCTGGCCTGCTTCAAGCTTGCCTTCGATCTGATTCTGTCTGCCGTGGTCCTTTGCTCCGGAGCGTACATAACCCATAGGCATATTGAGAATATGAGCCGTGATTGCCGCATGAGCAATGCCTGCGGTGGAAGTGCCCATAAGTACCTCTGCTTCGGGATAGTTTTCTTTTATGAGCTTTGCAAGTCCGTTTTCAACATCTGTTCTGACTTCGGGAGCGGTGAGAGTAAGTCTGTTGTCGCAGTAAACGGGACTTTTGATTCCGCTTGCCCAGGTGAAGGGCTCTTCAGGGCGGAAGAAAACGGCTTTGATTTTAAGCAGATCCTTTGCAATAAGTTTTTCCATTTTATACTCTCCTTATATTAATGTATCATATTATATTCAGTCAACAAATTCCGCAACGCATCTGTTGTATGCGGCAACGGGATCGTCTGCGGCGGTGATGGGTCTGCCGACAACGATATAATCGGAGCCGATAAGCTTTGCCTGGGCAGGAGTCATAACTCTCTTCTGGTCGCCGATGTCGCCGTCGGCGAATCTTACGCCGGGCGTGACCGTGAGAAACTCTTTTCCGCAGATTTCGTGAACTTTTCCCGCTTCAAGAGGGGAGCAGACAACGCCGTCAAGGCCGGCCTTCTTTGCGTTTGCGGCATAGTGCATAACCACCTTGTCGATAGGCTCTTTGATGAGCAGGTCGTTTTCCATGCTTTCCTGGTCGGTTGATGTGAGCTGGGTAACGGCGATAAGAAGGGGACGGCTGCCGTCGGGCCTTGTAAGACCTTCAAGAGCTGCTTCCATCATTCTGATTGTTCCGCCTGCGTGAAGATTGCATATATCAACATCAAGAGATGAAAGAACTGCCATTGATTTTTTGACCGTGTTGGGAATATCGTGAAGCTTGAGGTCAAGGAAAATCTTGTGACCTCTCTTCTTGATTTCTTTGACTATTGAAGGGCCTTCGGCATAGAAAAGTTCCATACCGATTTTAACGAAAGGCTTTCTGCCCGTGAATTTATCGAGAAAATCAAAAACCGCCTGCGCATTTGAAAAGTCGCACGCAACGATAACATCTCTGCCCATTATTTAACTCCTCCGATTATTTCTTTTAAATCATTTATGCCGTATTGCTTCATAACGGCGGGAAGCTCTTCGATTATTGATTTGCAGGCGAAGGGATCAACAAGGTTTGCTGCTCCGACTTCAACTGCCGTTGCTCCCGCAAGCATCATTTCAATAACGTCCTTTGCGCTTGAAACGCCGCCCATTCCGATAACGGGAACATTGACCGCCTTTGCGACCTGATAAACCATTCTGACCGCAACGGGGAAGATGGCGCTGCCCGAAAAACCGCCCATTGTGTTGGCGATAACCGGCTTTCTTGTGCGAAGGTCTATTCTCATCCCGAGAAGAGTATTTATAAGACTGATTCCGTCTGCGCCCGCTTCTTCGCAGGCTTTTGCGATGGAAACAATATCCGTAACATTGGGAGAAAGCTTCAGAATGACGGGCTTTGAGGTGACCGCCTTAACAGCCTTTGTGACCTGTGCCGCAGCTTCGGACTGAGTGCCGAAGCTCATTCCGCCGCCGTGAACATTCGGACAGCTTACATTGACCTCAAGCCATCCGACCTGCTCAATTTTATCAAGCTTCTCGCAGGTATAGGCATAATCTTCAACGGAAAAACCGCTTACATTTGCCATAACGGGCTTTGAAAAGCATTTTGAAAGTTTCGGAAGCTCTTCGCTTATGACTTTTTCAACTCCGGGATTCTGAAGACCGACTGCGTTTATCATTCCGGCTGTGCATTCGGCAATTCTCGGAGTGGGATTTCCGAAACGAGGGTCTTTTGTTGTGCCTTTGAACGAAAATGTTCCTAGCATATTTATGTCATAAAGCTCTGCGAATTCATAGCCGTATCCGAAAGTTCCGCTTGCGGGGATAACGGGATTATCGAGCGTTATTCCGCAAAGCTCAACGCTCATTTTTCCCATAATATCTCCTCCTTTTCAAGCACGGGACCGTCTTTGCATATTCTTTTATACCCCGTGACCGTTTTGCAGGAGCAGCCCATGCAGGCTCCGAAGCCGCAGCCCATTCTTTCTTCAAAGCTGAACTGACCGCTTGTTGAGGATGCTTTATAAACCGCCTTTAGCATCGGCTCGGGTCCGCAGGTATAAAAATATGTGTAACCGTCTTTTATAGCGTCGGTAACAAAGCCCTTGATTCCGTATGAGCCGTCTGCCGTTGCAACCGAAACCTCTGCGCCGAGAGCTTTGAATTCCTCTTCGCAGAAAATCTCATCTTTTGTGTTGAAGCCGAGGATAACGGAAACCTTTTTGCCCTGCGCAATGAGTTTTTTTGCGAGCATATAAAGAGGCGGAACGCCGACTCCGCCGCCGATGAGCAGGGGAGCATCGCCCGAGAGCGACATATTATAGCCGTTACCGAGCCCCGTCAGAATATCAAGCTTTTCGCCTGCATTCATTCTGCTCATTTTTTCCGTGCCGCTGCCGACGATTTTATATATGATCGTTATGCTTTCCGTATCCGCATCATAAACGGAAATCGGCCTGCGCAGAAACATTCCGTCAAGCTTTATATTTATGAACTGACCCGGAGCGGTAACTGCGGAAGCATCGCCGAGAAGCTTCATTTTCATAACCGCATGGGTGAGATGTTCATTTTCGGAAATAACAAAAATTCCTTGTTTCATCACAAACTCCCGATCAAGAATCAATTGTGGAGATGGTGAGCGTTGTTTCTTCGAGAACATCAAGAAGAACTCTTACCGTGTCAAGCGAGGTGAATATTGTAACATTGTTTTCGGTTGCGCAGCGGCGGATCTCAATTCCGTCTTCATAGTGAACGCCCGAAAGAATTGCTCTTGTATTTATAACATAGGCAACATATCCCGCACGGATCGAATCGAGGATCTCGGTGCAGTTGTCGCTGATTTTTCCTTTGACCTTGGTGCGTATTCCGTTGGCTCTCAGATAATTTGCCGTGCCTATTGTTGCTTCGATGTTGAATCCCATATCGTAGAAGCGCTTGATGAGGGGAAGAGCTTCCTCCTTGTCTTCATCTGCGATGGTTGCAAATACCGTGCCGTAATTCTGGAGATTCATTCCCGAAGCAACGAGAGCCTTGAACATTGCTCTGTGGAGCTTGTTATCATAGCCGATCGCTTCGCCGGTTGATTTCATTTCGGGTGAAAGATAGGCATCAAGTCCCTTGATTTTATTGAAAGAGAAAACGGGAACTTTTACATAGAAACGCTTTTTCTCTTCGGGATAGAGGCAGAAGATGCCCTGCTCCTTGAGCGTTTTGCCGAGAATGACTTCGGTTGCAATGTCTGCAAGGCTGTAACCCGTTGACTTTGAAAGGAACGGAACGGTTCTTGATGAACGGGGATTAACTTCAATGATATAAACATCGTCGTTCTTGTCAACGATGAACTGGATGTTGTAAAGTCCCTTGATGCCGATTCCGATGCCGAGCTTCTTTGCGTACTGGAGAATGATTCCCTTTACCTTGTCTGAAATTGAGAAGGTGGGATAAACGCTGATCGAGTCGCCGGAATGGATACCGGTTCTTTCAACAAGCTCCATTATGCCGGGAACAAAAACATCCTGGCCGTCGCAGATAGCATCAACCTCAACCTCTTTGCCGCTGATATATTTATCAACAAGAACAGGCTTGTCTGCGTCTATTTCAACCGCAGTCTTGAGATAGTGGCGGAGCTGATCCTCTCTGGCAACTATTTCCATTGCTCTGCCGCCGAGAACGAAGCTCGGGCGAACAAGAACGGGATAACCGATTTCTTTGGCGGCTCTTACGCCGTCTTCAATATTTGTAACAGCCTGACCCTTGGGCTGCGGAATGTTGAGTTCAAGAAGAATTTTTTCAAAGCTGTCTCTGTTTTCGGCTTTTTCGATTGCTTCGCAGTCTGTGCCGATGATTTTAACTCCTCTGTCCATAAGAGGCTGGGCGAGGTTGATGGCAGTCTGACCGCCGAGGGAGGCAACAACGCCTTCGGGCTTTTCAAAATCAACTATCGCCATAACATCTTCGGGAGTAAGAGGCTCAAAATAGAGCTTGTCGGCAGTAGTGTAGTCCGTTGAAACGGTTTCGGGATTGTTATTGATGATGATGGCTTCATATCCCTCACGCTTGATGGTCTGAACTGCGTGAACGGTTGAATAGTCGAATTCAACGCCCTGGCCGATACGGATGGGGCCTGCGCCGAGAACGATGATTTTCTTTTTGCCGGTAAGGATCGACTGGTTTTCGCCCGTGTATGAAGAATAAAGATATGCAATGTATTTGCCGGTGTGAAGAGTATCGACCATTCTGAAATTCGGAATGATTCCGAGCGATTTCCTTGTGTTATAGATTTCGATTTCGGAGCAATTGCGCAGGAAAGCGATATATTTATCCGAGAAGCCCATTATCTTTGCGCCTCTCATCTTCTGCTCGGTAAGATCGCCGTCTGAGATGATTTTTTCCATTTCAACGATGCGCTTGAAGGCTTCGAGGAAAAGCTCTGTTATCATTGTTGCTTTGTGGAGTTTTTCAATTGATGCGTCTCTGCGCAGGAGCTCAAAAATCGCATAAATATTGTCATCTTTGAACTGCGAGATGTAATCATAAAGCTGCTCGTCGGTATATCCGTCAAACTTTGCAAGGCGGAAGTGGCAAACTCCGGTTTCGAGCGAACGGACGGATTTGAGGAGGCATTCTTCAAGCGATGAGCCGATGCCCATAACTTCGCCGGTTGCCTTCATCTGCGTGCCAAGAGTGTTAGGAGCAGATGCAAATTTATCAAACGGGAATCTCGGGAATTTTGCAACGATATAGTCAAGCGAAGGCTCAATTGCGGCAGTTCCGCCCGCAACGGGAATATCCTCAAGAGCCATGCCGAGAGCGATTTTGGCAGTTACTCTTGCAATAGGATAGCCGCTAGCCTTTGAGGCAAGAGCCGATGAGCGGGAAACTCTGGGGTTGACTTCGATAAGGAAATATTCGCTTGAATTCGGGTTAAGAGCAAACTGAACATTGCAGCCGCCTTCGATTTTAAGCTCTTTGATGATTTTGATTGCGCTGTCATTGAGCATTTTAAGGTCGTGGTCATTGAGCGAAAGGATTGGAGCCACAACGATTGAGTCGCCGGTGTGAACGCCGACGGGATCAATGTTTTCCATTCCGCAGATCGTTATTGCGTGGTCATTTGAATCACGCATAACTTCAAATTCGATTTCTTTATAGCCTTTAACGCTCTTTTCGATGAGAACCTGATGAACGGGCGAAAGCTTGAATGCGTTCATACCGATTTCAACAAGTTCTTCTTCGTTGTCTGCAAATCCGCCGCCGGTTCCGCCGAGAGTGTATGCGGGGCGAAGAACAACGGGATAGCCTATGCGATTTGCTGCCGCTTTCGCTTCTTCAATGCTGTAAGTTATTTCCGAGGGAATAACGGGCTCACCGATTGATTCGCACATTTCCTTGAAAAGCTCTCTGTCTTCGGCTCTTTCAATGCTTTCGCTTGATGTGCCGAGAAGCTGAACGCCGCATTCCTTGAGAACGCCTTTCTTTTCGAGCTGCATTGCAAGGTTAAGACCCGTCTGGCCGCCGATGCCGGGAACGATTGCATCGGGACGCTCATAGCGGAGGATCTTTGCGATATATTCAAGAGTAAGAGGCTCCATATATACCTTGTCCGCTATTGAAGTATCCGTCATGATCGTTGCGGGATTTGAGTTGCAGAGAATGACCTCATAGCCCTCTTCCTTGAGAGCGAGGCACGCCTGCGTTCCGGCGTAGTCAAATTCGGCAGCCTGACCGATAACGATCGGTCCGGAACCGATGATAAGCACCTTTTTAATGTCTGTTCTTTTTGCCATGATTCTTTCCTCCGTATATTAAACTGAAATTAATAAACTTTTTTATCTTTGCAGAATGTTGCCTTGCACACTCCGCATAGTGTGTTGCCTTCAAACGGCGTTGCCTTGCCCATTGAAATGAATTCATCGGGATTAACGGTGAATTCCTCTTCAAGATTCCATATTGAAAAACCGCTGATGCCGATTCCGAAGCGCTTTGCCGGGTTAATGTTTATCAGCTCAATGAGTTTTTCGATTGAAATAATGTTTTTCCTGACAAGATGAGTATAGAGCAGGGGGAATGCAAGCTCTGTTCCGGTTATTCCGAATGCGCTCTTTTCAAGGCCTTTTGATTTTTCTTCTGCGGAATGAGGAGCGTGGTCGGTTGCGATCATATCAATCGTGCTGTCCTTGATTCCCTCAATCAGCGCAAGTCTGTCTTCTGCCGAGCGGAGCGGGGGATTCATCTTGAATCTGCCTTCTTCACGAAGATCGTTTTCGTCGAGGATCAGATAATGCGGAGCGGTTTCGCAGGTAATGTCAACGCCGTCTGCCTTCGCTTTTCTTATCAAATCAACGCTTTCTTTGCATGAAATATGGCAGACATGGTAGGCACAGCCCGTTTCCTTCGCAAGAGCTATATCCCTTTCGATCTGTTTCCATTCGCTTTCGCTGCATATTCCTCTGTGGTTATGCTTTGCGGCATAACTGCCTTTATGGATATATCCGCCGTTGAGAAGCGAATTGACTTCGCAATGAGCAACTATCATTTTTCCGAGCTTCTTTGCACGAAGCATCGCTTCACGCATCATATCATCGCTCTGAACTCCTCTGCCGTCATCCGAAAAAGCGATAATATTTTCCGCCATTGCTTCCATATCGGAAAGCTCTTCGCCTTTTTCTCCGACGGTTATTGCTCCGTAGGGATAAACATCGATAACCGCATCAGTTTCGATTATGTCCGTTTGTTTTTTCAGATTTTCCGCACTGTCGGGCACGGGATTCAGATTCGGCATTGTGCATACTGCGCAGTAACCGCCGTGCGCCGCTGCCTTTGAGCCCGAAGCGATGGTTTCTTTATAAGAAAATCCCGGCTCTCGAAAATGCACATGCACATCGCAGAAACCGGGAAAAACAGTATATTCAGACGAATTGAAAACAGAAAGAGAAGGATCTGAAGACAATACTTTTATAAAAGCGGTTTCAAGTTGTGCAGTTTTTTCGGCGGGAAAAAACTTTGCGTTTATTTTTGCCATTTTTCTGCACTCCTTCCAAAAAGAAAAATCTTGCCTGAGGGCAAGATAGCAACATAAAACCGGGCGCAGAAACACCCGAAATCATATTAAATAATCTTGCCGACATCTCTGCATCGGTTTAAAGATTAACCTTGCATATATTTTACCATCAGAGTGTTATTTTGTCAACAGAGAAAAGCAGAAATATTATTGATAAAAATATGTGCAAAATAACATATATCCCGTATTGATTAAATTATTTTCATTAATTATTCTTTTTCATCTTTCATATCACGGAAAAGTGTGATATAATATCGAAAAAACGAAAAAGGATGGTTGCTATGGATTTTAGATCAGTTGTTAAAAACGCTTCGGAACAGCTTAAAGCCTGCGGAGAATTTGCCGCAGAAGGAATAACACATATCTGTAAAGAATTCGGCCCCAGGGAATGCGGAAGCGATGCGGAATGCAAAGCGCAGAATTATATGGCGGAAATGCTTGAAAAATATGCGGATTCGGTCACGAGAGAAACATTTGAAGCTCATCCGAGAGCTTTTATGGCATTTGTGCCTATCGCCGGCAGCCTTCTCCTCGGCACAACAGCCGCCAACATTGCAGGCGCTTTCAAAAACAAAAAGATTGCCGCCCTTTCAATTCCGATGGTCGGCGCCGCTCTTGCGAGCGTTGTTGGCGAATTCGCTCTTTACAGAGAACCGCTTGATCCTCTTTTCCCGAAGCAGACATCGGGCAACATCATTGCCGTCAGAAAAGCATCGGGAGAAACAAAGCGCCGTATAATCATTTCCGGCCATACCGATTCGGCTCCCGAATGGGTCTATACATATAAGCTCGGCTCAAAGGGCGTGACCGCAGTTGCAGGCAGTGCAGTAGCAGGCCTTGCAGGCGGAATAGCAGCAACAGCCGCTGTTCTTGCAGGCAAAAATCCCTGCTTCAAAAAGAAAATGGCTCTCGGTCAGCTCGCTTTTATTCCCGCATTCGCAGCGCTTTATAAATTTACGGACAGCAGCAGGTTTGTTGACGGCGCAAGCGACGACCTGAGCGGATGCTATGTTGCAAATTCGGTTCTTAAATTCCTTGCTGAAAATGATATAAGATTTGAAAATACAGAGGTCGTTGCTCTTCTTGCAGGCGGCGAGGAATGCGGACTTCGAGGCACAAAGGCATATTTCAAGGCTCATCCCGAGCTTCTCAATGACGGCGTTGAAACCGTTTTTGCAGGCTTCGACACGGTCAGAGATGAAGAATATATGATGATTTATGAGAGAGATATGAATGGCCTTGTCAGAAATGATCCGAGAGCCTGCAGGCTTCTCAAGGATGCTGCAATGAAATGCGGAAAGGATGTTCCTCTCGGAGCAATTCCCCTCGGCTCATGCGATGCCGCTGCCGCTTCTCAGGCAGGCATTCCGTCGGTCAGCTTTGTAGCAATGGATCCCGCCCCGGCAAGATATTATCACACAAGGCTTGATACTGCCGATAATCTTGTTCCCGAAACAATTTCAAAGGGCGTTGAAATTGCTCTTCAGACCGTATTTGATTTTGACGAAAAAGGCCTTAACGGATAAAAAATCCCAAAAACATATTTTTCAATGGGAATGGAGGGAAATCAAATGAAGAAATTCAGAAAAATTCTCGCTGTTATTCTATGCTTTGCAATTATCGGCTCTGCTTCGGCAGCCGGAATGACTGCGTATGCGGAAAAATCCGAAAAAACCGCAGAAGA
Organism: Clostridia bacterium; assembly: GCA_024404025.1. Classification (GTDB taxonomy): domain Bacteria; phylum Bacillota; class Clostridia; order Oscillospirales; family Acutalibacteraceae; genus CAG-177. Next base: position 93,075 of record JAKSQP010000005.1, read on the forward strand.
GCTTATTGCGCAGGGCGAAAGAAAAACCAAATTCATGCATTGGCTTCTCAACGATGCCGTTCTCGGCACTATTGCAAAATTGATTCCGAATATGAAATTTGTCGGCAAAGATTCGCCGGAATTCGATACCGAGAATTTCTATAAGGGCAACGAGTGGATGAATCCCGGAACGGATAATTTCACATGGAAGCTCGGATATGCTTCCGAATCCATTATTCCCGATGATTTCGGCGTCGGTTTTAAATACGCCAGGGGAAGCTATGCTCCCTGGGGCTATTCAAAGGATTTCTATACCGATGATGACGGCAACAAGGAAACGATGAAGGTCCGCACCATTCTTCTTGATGACGGCACGGGAAGAGGACTGATTGCCGTATGCTCGATCGACTGCATCGGAATTTCAAACAGCGATGTTAAGAAAATCAGAGCCGGCATTGCGGATTTTGCGAAAGAAAAGAATATCGTTTCGGTAAATATTTCCGCAATTCATTCCCACATGGCGATTGATTCGCAGGGCGTATGGGGCGCTCCTCTTTCAACCGCTTTCAATAATTTCCTTTCCCTCACGGGTCTTGTTAAGCCGAAGAGCGGCGTTAACGAGGATTATCTCAACACTCTTATCGAGAGAACCGCTGCTTCCGTAAAAAAGGCTTATGCAGACCTTAAGCCCGGAAAGCTTTCATATACCGATATTAAGCTGCATGATTTCTTCGGCACGAGAACGGTTTCTCCCGAGCTTGATTCCGATATGCACAAGCTTGCATTCATTCCCGATGACGGCTCGGCAGGTACTCTTCTTGCTTCGTTCGGCGCTCATCCCGAATCAACAAGCTACGGTGCGGAATTTGATTCAAGGCTTTCATCCGATTTTGTTTATTATATGGAAAAGCTTGTCAACGCCTCGGGCAGCAACTTCATTTTCGTTCAGGGCAATGTCGGCACGAATTCCTGCTGGAGAGGTCAGTCGGAAGACGGACTTTCATTCAACGATAATCACGAAATCGTTATTAGATACGGCTATGAGCTTGCGTATATTCTTCTCGGAGCCGAAATGGATACCGAAAAAAGAATTGAACTCAATGACAGGCTCGGCGACAAGCTCGGCGTTAAGCAGTATGCGGGTAATGAAAATTACACGGTTTGGTATGAGGGACTGCCGACCTTTGAGGCAAAGCCGCTTGAAGCCGTTATGAATATTCAGCACAAACAGGTCAAGCTTGAAATAGATAATTCAACCGCTCTCGTCCTTCTCAAACTCGGCCTTGCGACCAACAGCATCGCTTATAACAGAAGCGAGCGCAAATATTACACAACAACGGAAGTCGGTTACCTTCAGCTCGGCAAAGCGTTCAAGGCATTCTTCTCTCCCGGAGAGCTTTACAGCGAGCTTTATGTCGGCGGCTACGGCCTCAGACTTTCAAGCTATAAATCGCTTCGTGAATCATACGGCGAAGATGTTATTCTCTTCGACCTTATGAACGATGCCGCAGGTTATGTCTGCCCCGATGAAACCTATGCAATTCTCGGATATAAATACAATCCTTTAAATAATTCTCTTGAAACGGATTCATGGTGCCTTGCGGTTTCAATAGGCTCAAAGGCCGCATCAACGTTGATGAAAGCGTATGCAGACCTTATGAATCAGATTCCGAGATAAAGAAGAGGCAAATATGAAGAAAAAAAGTCTTGGCAAAAAGGTTTCGGAGCTTTGGAAATTTTTCTCAACATACGAAAAAATCTGGTTTTTCGGCGTTGTGATTCTTGCGGGCGTATTTGCAGTCATTTTTCCGGAGGAGGATATAAACGGCATTAAGGGAAGCGTAATAATGTTTCTCTATCTTGCTGATACATTTCTCAATATTCTCTGCGAACTGCTTATATCGAAGCAAAGCAAGTGGAATTTCATTGTTTCGCTTTTTGTTGAATTAACTGAAATTGCAATCTGCGTTGTGCTTTCTTACAGATTCGCAACAATGGCTTCAACTCTGTTTTTCTGGATCCCGATCGATATAATCAGTTTTATAAACTGGAATAAGCATCCGGACAGAGAAAAGGAACAGCTGACCGAGGTCAGAAAATTATCGGGACTTGCGGAGTTCCTCGTTATTTCCGGAATAATTATCTGGACCGCCGGAGTGGGCTGGTTTTTGACAACTCTCGATTTCGGCACCGAGCTTTTCGGCGGAAACAGAACGCTTGAAATCATAGTCTGCTATCTTGACGCCTGTGTGTCGGCAGTCGGCGTTGCAAACGGCGTGTTCATTCTTCTGCGATACAGAGAACAATGGATCGCATGGTATATCAGCACTTTGCTTGAAACTGCCATAAATATCATTTCGGGTCAGTATGTTCTGCTTGTTCTGAAAGCCGGTTATCTGACCAACACAACTTACGGCTTTATCAAATGGACAAAATATACAAATCAGAATAAAGAATAAAAAATATCAGGGACATCCGTTAAAAGATGTCCCTGAATTTTTATTGATTATTTTGCAAGGATAATGTTTTTAAGATTGATGTCGTATTTAAGAAACTGCGGATATTCCTTGAATATTTCAACGGTCGCCTGGCCGTCATAATAGAGAAGAGTTTTGGCGATTTCGTTGAGATAATCACATTTCAAAAGGTGGTTGACATTTCTGAAATACCAGGTCTGATCTCTGAATTTCGCATCCGAGCCGTCGCATAATCCGTCCGGCGAAACATATTTTCCGGTTAGGCAAAAGAGATTCGAACCCTATATGCCTTAAAAAGCGAACTTCACGCACATTCCGGCGTTTTTCTCCTTGAAATACGGGAGTATGTCTTCGTCGAAGAAACACCGGACTGCACGCAAATTTCAACATTTTAAGGTGCTTCGCAGTTTTGGCAGACAGATTTTCTGCCGAGATGAGGCGAAAAGCGCAGGAATACTTTGTGTATTCCGAGCATTTTTAACAAAATATCGGCAAAAAGGTGTCGCCAAAACCATATTGAGTTCGACTCCCTTTTGCCTAAGCTTTGCCGCCGTCAACCGAATCGTCGGGAACCATAGCCCAGATGTTGAGCCATTTTCCGAAAATCGGAATGACCGAATCGCTGTAAAATTCATTGTGGGCGCCCTTGAGCAGCTTATTGAGAAATCCCGAAACGCCGTTGATTATGCCGAGCTTTGAGCATATATTTATTATCGGTATTATTATTTTCGCTTTGTCTTTGTTATAGAAAGTGCCTTTGAGGAATTCTTTTGCCGGCTCTTAAATGTTTATTTCTTTTTCTTCATCTCAATAAGCTCACGGTAGCTTATGAGTTTGATGTTGTGGTCTTCAAAATACTTATGAGTAACGGGATCCTTCATAAGGAGATATTCCCAGTAACGGCGCTGCCATGTGCCTGTAATGCCCTTTATTTCATCGGTATCAAGAGCAGGGTGAATAAAGGTTTCGGTTATTCCGTCGGGAATTTCGCCGTGGAAGCGAAGAAATTCATCTCTGAATTCTTCGTATGTTTTCTTATCTTTGAGGCTCTTTACCTGGTCAGTCAGAATAAGGTAATCGGGGGTATAAACCTTATAAAGTCTGCTCAAAACGCCCGAGAAGCGGCAGAAAAATTTATAAAGTCCGAGAGGAACTCCGTCGGGGCAGAAGCTGTCTTTAGGAGTTGTGCACATACGGAACGGATAGCCCTTTTCCTTGCAGACTTTGAAAACCTTTGGGAGCATAAGATATTTGCCGTTCATTCCGTAAAGCGAGCCCATGTGATTATCGATCTGAACGGGCTTCATACCGAGGCTTTCCGCCTTTTCAATCTGCGCTTTGACTTCCGCAATGGCTTCGGCATAATTGCAATGAGCTTCAAAATCCTCGTTTTCGGGCCACATTCTTCCATCTTCGTTTCTGATGGTTTTGCCGTCTGTGAGAGGACCCCAGGGCTGACGGGCTTCCCATTCGTTTGTGAGGGTAAGATGAACTCCGATTGCATACTGCGGATTTTCAACCGAAAACTTAACGGCATCCTCTGCAAATTTGCAGGGCATCATAATTGTTGATGAATAAACACATCCTTCACGGAAAAGCTCCATTATTGCATCGTTTGCGGCTTTGCACATTCCGAAATCATCGGCATTGATAATAAGATATCTTTCTTTCATTGGTTTACCTCTTCTCTGCGAATAATATAATGTAATCATATCACCAAATGAAAAATAATGCAACAATAAAAGATGAAAATATCTTAAGACTGAAAGAAAAGAAAAAATCGACCGGACAGCGGATTTCGTTAACTGCCTTGTATTCGGTTTTGCCCGGTGACTTCCGATAAAGAAAAATAAATGAAAAAAGAGCAGTCTGATGACCGCTCTTTTCGTTGTTTAAATTTCGGGATTTTCTTCTGCTTCTTCGGAAACTTCAATATTTTCTCCGTCTGCATTTTCCGGATCTTCCGATTCAAATTCCGCAAAAAGCTCGTTAAGCACCTCGCTCGGAATTTCAACATCCGATGAAGCCTCTTCCGATTCTGCGGCGGAGCTTTCTCTGCCGGTTTCAACGGCGTTTTCAACATCATCCGGAGCTTCTTCGGATGGTATTTTTTCTTCTGCTTTTTCGCCGTTGTCTTCGCCTTCGGAAGCGGTCATATTTTCAGAATCGTCAGCGACGGTTTCTTCAATCAAAGCGCTTTTTTCTTTCTTTTTCTTTCTTAACGAAATGAATATGCCGATTATGACCAGAATCAGAACCGTGCCTGCCGAAACGGCAATACCGATTGAAAGACCCTTTTGATGGAATTTCATTTCAATTGTGTGTTCGCCGTCCGCAATGTTGAAAGCAAGATAGGCATCAACAAGAGAAATGTAGTCTTCCTCTTTTATTTCTTTCCCGTCAATATAAACGGTCCAGCCCTTGTCATAGGGAATCGAAGTGAAGAAAACGCCGCTCTTTGAAACGTTGACAGTTCCCTTGATCTCCGTTGCGGATGAAGATGTTACATTCAATGAATTTTTCTTGAGTATTTCGTATGCACGGTCAAGAGATTCGTTGTTGACATAGCAGGGATAGAAATCAATATATCCGTAATCGGATTCTTCGATCGAAATGAAAACGGTGACTTCTTCGCCCGGCTTTACAATGCCGAGATCATAGATATAAGGCTCGTCCGTTTCCTGCGTTATGCTTTTTTCGCCCCTGGTGATCGTGATTTCATCGAAGTCATCGGAATTGACATAAAGATAGCAATGCTCTTCTTCGGGAACGGTGAGAATAAAGGTAAGCTCTCCCGTGCCTTCGCCCTCTTTTGAATAATAGAGGTCGCCCGATTCAAAGCCGGAGGTGATTTCGTTCATATTGTAGTATCTGATGTTGTCAAACTGCATAAGGCCGAAAACATCAGATATGCCCGTTGCATATTCAAGCCAGTCGCTCTGGACGGTGAACGGATTGTTGAAATCGGTATACCAGTCTTTAAGGGCGGCGTCGGCTGCCATTCCTATGGGCAGCCAGTATTTGTTTTCGTAAGCCGTGAATTTTCCCTGGCTGACGACTTCCGTATAATAATCGCCGTCAACGGTAACGTTGTCATCGTTATCTACAATATATTTAAGCGAATGCATCATATTGTAAACGGGAGTCTGAATGTGATAAGTGTAGCTGTTGATATAGTTTCCGTAAATACCGAGGTCGCTCTGAACATTAGCCATCTTTTCGTATGCCATTGATGAGAATGTTGATATTCCGTTATAGCCGAACCATGCGGGATCCATTCTTGCTCTGTTGTAGGTCAGCTCCATGCGGTAATCCGTGCTGCCTTCTTTTTTATCGAGAAAGGATTTGATTTTTCTGAAATCGGAGTAATCGCCGACGAAGTTTGCCTTGGGCTGTTCCATGCTGTATCTGTCTGTGTTTGCGCAGGCAATTTCGCCGACTATGCAGCAGAGCAGAAGAATTGCAACGGCGGATTCCTTGTATTTGTTGTCTTTTGAAATATAGAAGATAATGCAGTAAATAACCGTAAAAATGATGCTGATGATAACGGTTATTTCTTCAACATTCTTTGAACCGAGCTTCTGAATGACGATTATTGCGCCGATAAGGGCAACGCCTGCGCCGAGAATCTGCCTGCCCGTGAATTCCTTCAGATTCGTGAATGCTTTGTATGCGAGGGTAAGAAGAATGAAGCAATACATAAAAGAGAAGCGGTAGGGGAGATCATTCGGATAATGGAAGCCGTGCCAGATATAGTTCAGAATGTTGATGTTGAAGCTGAAATAGAATATTCCGAGAAGTGAAACATTTGCGATTTTCTCTTTGAGAGGAATTTTCTTCGTGAAAAGATAGAGCGGAACGAGAATGAGGGTTGCAATTCCGCAGTAAACATTGGGAAGAACATCTTCTCCGCTGCTTCTGATGGTCGGCGCAACGCTTGCAAGATGATTTGCAAGGAAATCAAAAATATCGTAATAGGATTTATATTGATCAAGCTTCGGCATTGTGCCGGAGGTTGCCGAGCAGCTTTTCAGAATGAGAAAAGTCGGAATGAGAGCGAAGGCAACAAGCCCTGCGGCTGCGATACTCGAAAGGGCAAATCTGATTCCGCTTTTTAACAGAATGCTTCCTTTGAGCTTCTGCTTGAAAGAATATTCCTTTTTTCCGCTTTCGGAAAGGGTGAACGGAGTGTCCTCATAAATCGAGGTGAAATCGTTTTTGCTGAAGAAATAGATTATAAAATAAATGACCGAGAAAATGCAGGTCATATATCCCATATAGTAGTTTGAAAGGAGCGTAAGAGCAAGAAATGCAATATAGCATTTTGAAGAACGCTTGTTGAAAATGTTTTCGATTCCGAGGATAACAAGCGGGAAATATACCATTGCATCTATCCACATAACATTCCAGTAATATGCAACAAAATATCCGCACATTGCGTAAAGAATGCCGAATGCCGTTGTGGTAAGATCATGTCTGTTCTGCGATTTTTTGAGATAATAAGTGAATGAGCCGGCGGAAAGAGCGGCTTTGATAAGAATCATTCCGGCAATTGCTTCGGTCATATTCTGGTGGCCGAGAATCAGCATGAGAATTGCTGTGGGACTTGAAAGATAATTGAAGAAGTTGCCGAGGAACGGACCGCCGAGGCCTGTTCTCCAGGAATAAATCAGGCTTTCAAGATTTGTAACTCTGTCATATAATTCCGCAAACAGAGGTCCGTATTGATGATACATATCCATTCGCAGGATCGTTTTGCCGCCGAACGGGAAAAGATCATAACAGAAATAAACGAGCATCATCAGGCCGACGGTGCAGAGAATCGCCGCCCAGCACGCATAATTATCAGAAAATATTTTTTTGAAAACCGAGGACTTTTTGCCCGGATTTGAATCAAGCTTTGTCATATTTCCTCCGAAAATTTCAGTATTCATATATAATACAATATATCATATAATTCCCTGCTTTTCAAGTGAACAATCTGTAAATGAATTTAATTTTTTCGGGATGTTCTAAATCGGGACAGGCGACCATATTATTCAGTAAAGCAGGTGATGATAACGGACAACATAAAACGCATTGAATCCGCATTTTCAAGGCTGACGGAGGGGCTGTTTTCGGCGGTCAGCCTCTGCCCCGAAAAATATAATATCAGAGAAATGAGATTCCGCAGCGGCAGACCTGCGGTGATAATTACGGATAAGGGCACATTCTTCATTTCTCCGTGCGGAAGGCTCACAACGATCCTTTCTTCTGCCGTAATAAAAACGGATAAGGAAGAGATAAAGGAACTGTTTATCCGTATATGCGGATATTCCGTGCATTCGTTTACGGAATCTGTCAACCGTGGATATATAACGATAAGCGGCGGACACAGAATCGGGATCGCAGGCACGGCGGTGACCGAAAACGGCAGAATAATCGCAGTCAGAGATATTGAATGTATCAACTTCAGAATCGCCAGGGAAATCAAGGGAGCGGCAAACGGTGTTTTCAACGAATGCTTTTCCGACGGCTTGAGGTCCGTTATTATTGCAGGACCGCCCGCAGGAGGAAAAACTACCGTCCTGCGTGACCTTGCAAGGCAGCTTTCGGGCGACGAACGGGGACTGATGAAAAAGGTCTTCGTGTGCGATGAACGGGGAGAAATCGCCGCTTCATTCTGCTCTGAATCCCAGAACGACATCGGAATCAACTGCGATGTTGTTACCTCTTATCCTAAAGGGGAAGGCATAATGATGGGATTGAGGGCATTTTCGCCTGATGTGATTATATGTGATGAGGTTTCAACCGATGAAGAAGCTTCGGCAATTGAATGCGGAGTTAATTCGGGCGTTGAATTCATATTGAGCATTCATGCAAGAAGCGAAAAGGAGCTTAAATCCAAACCTATTCTGAAAAGATTGCTCAAAACCGGAGCTTTTAACGGAATCGTTCTGCTTTCGTCCGTAAATCTCTGCTCCGTTGAAAAAATAATCAAGGCAGGTGATATTCCTGATTAAAACGATTTCAGCCGTCCTTCTGCTTTCGGGGTGTACGCTTGCGGGAAAGCTGATCGCAGATAATCAAAAAGACAGATGCGAATATCAGCGAAGCATAATTTCTTTTCTTTCTGCCGCCGAAAACAGGCTCAAAAGCACGAGAATGCCGTTTACGGAGCTTATAAACGAAATGTCCCGATATGAAGAATATCCGGCATTTCTCAAAAAATGCAGCGCCCTGCTTTCCGGCGGAGAATCTTTGAATAAAGCGTGGAAAATCTCTTTGGATTGCGATGAAAATATAAAGAAAACCGATTCCGGAAAGCTTCTCTGCTCTATGGGAAATCAGCTCGGAGCAACGGATATTGACGGCCAGCTTTCGTGCATCGGATGCTGCAGAAGAGAGCTTGAAAAGCTGCTTGTTGCCGAAGAAGAAAAGAGCAAAAAATATTCGGGAGTTTTTCCGGCTCTCGGAGTTCTTGCGGGCGTGTGGGCGGTTATTTTATTTCTGTAAGGTGTAAAAAATGGAAATTTCAATAGTTATAAAAATTGCAATGGTCGGAATAATCGTTGCAATTCTGAATTCAATACTTGTGCGCTCGGGAAGAGATGATTATGCTCTGATAACGATACTTGCCGGCATTGCGGCGGTGCTGATGATGCTCATTCCGCAGTTCTCGGAGCTTCTTGATGCGCTGAAAAACATAGCGGATTTCTGATATGGATATTGCAAAAATCATGATTGCGGGAGTTATTGCCGCAGCAGTTTATTCTCTTATAAAACAGATAAGGCCGGAGCTTGCGCCGCTCGCCGCCTTTGCCGGAGTTGCGGTTATCGGAATCAGCATTTCTTCAAAGCTTTTTGAAATAACCGAAACGGCGGGAAATATGACCATAGCAGCAGGGATTCAAAGCAAAAACACCGCAGTTCTCGTCAAGTGCGCCGCAATCTGTATAATCACAAGGCTCGGAGCTGATATATGCAACGATAATTCCTGCACGGCAATAGGCGATATGGTTGAGCTTTCGGGAAAAATCGGAGCGGTTGCAGCTGCAATGCCGCTGATAATTTCTGCGGCGGATTTCGCCCTCGGGTTGATGACCGGATGATGATATGAAAATAAAAATTGTTCTGATGTTTTTTCTCCTTTGCATTTTTTCGGTGCCTGCAAATGCAGCAAATATTGATGAATATAAAAAAGATATTTATGAATCCTCGGGAGCGGATAAGCTTCACGAATTCCTCGATGAGGAATCAGAGGAGTTTTTGAAAAGGACAGGGCTTGACGGAATTGATACGCAGGCAATTCTTGACTTTTCGCCGTCTGCTCTCTTTTCAGCGGTTACCGGCGTTTTCAGAGAAAAATGGAAGGAACCGGCAAGGGCGCTTGTTTCCGCAGCCGGAACGGCGATTATGATCAGCGTCTGCACGGCGATTGTGCCGGATGATGAAAAAAGCAAATCTGTTGTTTCGCTTGCGGGAGCTTGCTTTGCTGTGTCGACTCTCTTCAAATCCGTTTTTGAATCTGTCAGAGCCTGCGCATCGTGCGTTGAAGCGTGTGTGGGATTTGAAAAACTTCTGATCCCGGTTCTGACCGCTCTGCTGACCGCTTCCGGAAAACCCGCCTCGGCAATCTCCTATAACGGAGCATCATTTTTTATTTCCGAATCGGTTTCAATGATATCCGAAAGTGTTATTCTTCCGGTGACGGGAGTTGCAGCCGCTCTTTATCTCTGCTCCGGAATTATGCCTGAAATTACATTTAATTCCGTTGCGGATGTTATCAGAAAAGCGGCATCATATATTCTTTCGGTTTCGGCGGCTCTGTTTTCGGGAACGATTGCAATAAAAAGTGTTATTGCCTCATCTTCGGATTCAATCGGAGCAAAGGCGGTGAAGCTTGTTACATCAACCTTCGTCCCCGTTGTGGGCGGCGCACTCGGAGAAGCGTTTAATTCGTTTGCCGGCAGCATTTCCCTTTTTCGCAATACCGTCGGAATATTCGGCATAGTCGCTCTGGGAGCAATATGTATACCCGTTCTCGTTCAGACGCTTTTATGGATTTTATCAATGAGAGCGGCGTCGGCAATCAGCGAAATGCTCGGCTGCAGGTGCTGTGTAATGATTTATAACGGAATTGCTTATATTTGCTCGATGATGAATACGCTGCTGCTTTTTTGTGTGACGGTGTTTGTGATTTCATCGGCAACGGTGATTGTTGTTGCGGGAGGATAAATGGAAACAGTCAGGTCATCTGTCATCTGTATTTTTGCGGCGGGTCTTCTCGGCTCGCTCGCAATGATTCTGATTCCGGGAAGAAAAAACAATTTGATTATGAAAGCCGTAGCAGGCATATTTGTTGTTATGAGTATGCTTGAGCCGATAAAGAATGCTTTCTCCGGAATTGAGAATTTTTCCGTAGTTGAGCAGAATGTTCAGGTCCTTATGACGGAGCTTCCGCAGACGGCTTCCCGGTTGATAAGGGATGAAATTTCGGAAATAATCTCTGCCGAAGCAAAGGAACACGGCATTGAAATACTGTCTGTTGAAGCAGAAATTTCGGAAGAGGAAAATTGTATAATAATTCATAAAATAACCGTTATTGCAAATGAAAACGATTCAGAAAAGCTGAAAGAATTCGAGCGATCCGTCAGCAGAACAGCAGGCGTTGAAATAACCGCAGAAACAAAATGAGGGCTTCGTATGGCAAAGGAAAATTTTGAAAAATTCAAAAATATGTTAGGCAGAATTTCATTGCAGACGGGTCTTGGAAAAAAAGGAATTGCGGCGGTGATGATCCTTCTGCTCGGAATAGCGGCTCTTGTTATCAGCGAAGCCGGAGAAAACAAAACCGGATCGCCAGACGCTGCGGAAACAACCTGCATCAAGGCGGATTCGACCGACTATACCGAAAGCCTTGAAAATCGTTTAACATCAATAATTTCGGCAATGAACGGAGTTGGCAGAGTCAAGGTTATGGTGACTATTGCGAGCGGAAGCGAAAACATATATCTGCGTGACAGCAATAGCGGAGAAAGCAGAGATGCAGACGGCAAAAGCAACATCGACAGAAAGGATGAATATGTTATCGTTGATGACGGAAAAGGAGAAAACGGAATCATTGTGAGGGTTGCGGAACCGGAAATAAGGGGAGTGGCAGTTGTTTGCGACGGAGCCAAAAACGAGGCCGTCGTTTCGCAGATCGTGGAAGCGGTTACCGCTTTGCTGGACATAAGCAGCGCAAGAGTCAGCGTTGCTCCGATGGGATGAATGCAATTTTGCATATACATAAAAATATACATACAGGAGAATGAATGATGATTATCAGAAAAAGACAGATTTTACTCTCGGCGCTTGTGCTTGCTCTCGGAGCGGCAGTTTTTATCAACTGGTATTATACCAAGCCCGATAAGATTCCATCGGAAAATGATAAGGCCAGTTCGGAGCAGGCGGCAGACGGAAATGTCAACCTCGGAGATGCAAAATATGTGCTTTCAACCGATGTAACCGTTGAAGACACAACGCTTACTGAGGATGAGTTTTTTTCGCAGGCAAAAAGAAAACGCAGAGAGGCTCACGATGAAGCGGCAGAGGTGCTGAACGATATTGTCAAGGATACCGCCTCGTCGCCGGATTCCGTTGAAAACGCTTCGCAGAAGCTTGAAGAGCTTGCAGATGCGATCGCTTGCGAATCGGATATGGAAAATCTCATAAACGCAAAGCTCGGCTGCAAATGTCTGGCAATAATAAATGATGATAAAACGGAAATCATTGTTGAAAAAGGTGCGCTTAACAGTGCCTCTGCAGTGCAGATAAAAGAAATTGCAGTCCGCTTCGGAGCGGTTGATTCGGATAAAATTACAATTTCGGAGTTAAAATATTAAAAATTTATGCAAAAAAACTTGTATATTTTATAGAAAAATGTTATAATAACCGTCATAACGGAACGGCAGAGGCTCTGCCGTTCCTGAATTGGCGGTTCGGCGCATTTCGGAGGAAGTTAAAATGACAACAAGTAAAGCAAGAGAGCAGGCATTCATTCTTATTTTCGAAAAGTCATTCAATCAGGAGGTTGAGCTTTCGGAAATTTATGATATGGCTGTTGAAACAGAGTGCATTTTCGATTCGAAATTCACAAAAAAGCTCGCTTTTTTCACGCATGAAAACTGCGAAAAAATTGACGCTTTCATTGAAAAATATTCCGTAAGCTGGAAAATCAACAGAATTTCAAAGGTTGCTCTTGCGGTTATGAGAATCGCAATCGGTGAAATTCTTTCCGATATTGATACTCCCGTCGGCGTTGTTATCAACGAAGCCGTTGAGCTTTGCAAGGTTTATGCGGAAAAGGATGATTATTCATTCGTAAACGGCATACTCAGCTCGTTCGTCAAAGAGGAAATCAAAAAATGATCACTCTCGGAATTGATACGAGCAATTATACGACCTCGGTTGCCCTTTATGATTCCGAAAGCGGAGAAATAAGGCAGAAGAGGATGCTTCTTCCCGTTAAGCACGGCGAAAAGGGACTTCGCCAGAGTGATGCGGTTTTTCATCATACCAACCGTATCGGCTCGCTCACGGAGGAACTTTTCGGCGGATTTGACAGGGAGATTGATGCAATCGGCGTTTCCGAAAAGCCGAGAGATGCGGAGGGCTCATATATGCCCTGCTTCCTTGTCGGTTTAAATGCGGCAAAAAGCATATCGGCGGTAACCAGGAAGCCGCTTTACGGCTTTTCGCATCAGTCGGGTCACATTATGGCGGCTCTCTTTTCGGCAGATCTGCTTGAATTGAGAAAAGAAAAATTCATCGCTTTCCACGTTTCGGGCGGCACAACCGAAATGCTTCTCGTAACTCCGGATAAAGAAAGAGTTTTCAAAGCGGAAATAATCGGAGAAACCAAAGACCTTAATTGCGGACAGGCTGTTGACAGAACCGGCGTAATGATGGGGCTTGATTTTCCGTGCGGACCTACGCTTGAAAAGCTCGCTCTTGCAAGCGATAAAGCATTCAATCCCAAAATCTGCGTTTCAGACGGAAACTGCAGCCTTTCGGGAGTTGAAAACCAATGTGGGAAAATGCTTTCGCAGGGCGATAAAAATGAAGATATTGCAAGATACTGCTTTGATTTTATAGGCAAAACTCTTGAAAAAATGACAGAATGTGCAATTGAAAAATACGGCAGACTTCCGCTTGTTTACGCAGGCGGAGTTATGTGCAATTCCATAATTAGAAGCAGACTTGCTTCAAAGTTTGATGCGAAATTCGCAAAGCCCGAGTTTTCATGCGACAATGCGGCAGGCACGGCGGTGCTTGCATCGGTGAGAGGAGCTGAATAAAATAGAAAAATTCGTTCTGTCGGTAAGTCAGCTCAACCGATATATAAAATCAATTGTCAATCAGGATCAGAATCTCCAGTCGGTTTATGTCAGGGGAGAAATATCAAATTTCAAAAATCATTACGGAACAGGCCATTTTTATATGACCGTCAAGGATGAATTTTCGCAGATAAAGGCCGTGATGTTCAAAAGCGCAAATTCAAAGCTTAAATTCATGCCGGAGGATTCAATGAGCGTTATCATCCGGGGCAGAGTTGATGTTTTTGAAAGAGACGGTCAATATCAGCTTTATATAGACGATATGCAGCCCGACGGAGCGGGAGCGCTCGCAATTGCGTTTGAGCAGCTTAAAAAGAAGCTTGGCGCAGAGGGACTTTTTGATGAAGAAAGAAAGAAGCCGATCCCCCGGTTTCCGCAGAAGGTCGGAGTTGTTACATCAAACACGGGTGCGGCGGTCAGAGATATAATCAACGTTATTTCACGCCGTTATCCGCTTGCCGAAATCATTATCTGTCCGGTTGCCGTTCAGGGTGAATATGCCGCCGGACAGATTAAAAACGCAATAGAATTATTCAATCTGAAGAAAGCCGCCGATGTGCTGATAGTCGGCAGGGGCGGAGGCTCGGTTGAGGATTTATGGGCGTTCAATGAAGAAATTGTTGCAAGAGCCGTTGCGGCAAGCGAAATACCGATCATTTCAGCGGTCGGACACGAAACGGATTTCACGATCTGCGATTTTGCGGCAGACCTGCGTGCGCCGACTCCATCGGCGGCGGCAGAGCTTGCGGTTCCCGATATGAAAGCGCTGCTTGAAAATATTTACGGAGCAAAATTCAGAATGGATTCCGCCGTAAACGGCAGAATCGCTTATGCTCTTTCGGCTGTTGAGCAAAAGAAAAAACAACTTAAAATATTGAGCCCGAAAAGTTATATTGATAATCTGACCGTCCGCTTTGATAAAGTTTCAATGGCGATGAATGCGGCGGCGGAAAGAGCGGTTGAAGCAAAAAAATCCGCTCTTATGCAGAAATGCGCTAAGCTTGACGCAATGAGTCCTCTGAAAATTCTTTCGAGAGGCTACGGTGTTGCATCGAAAAACGGAAAAATAATCACAGACAGTTCAGTTCTGCTACCCGACGATGTGATTGATTTAAGGCTCGGCAGAGGTACTGCGGAATGCAGAGTGATCGGAGTGAAAGGCGAATAATATGGAAAAAATGACTTTTGAAGCGGCTGCAAGCCGTCTTGATGAAATAGTTGATAAGCTTGAAAACGGAAATCTTTCGCTTGACGAGATGATAAAGCTCTATGAAGAGGGAACCACTCTCGCTTCAAAGTGCGCAAAAGCACTTGAAAAGGCTCAAATAAAAATTTCGGAGCTCGGCGGCGAAAAGGACGGAGAATAATGAGCGTATTCAAAGAACGAAGCGGCAGTTATCTTGAAATGATAAATGAGGCTGCCGGAAAATATCTTGAGAGATCCGCATTCGGCGGCAGAGAATCATCCGGGCTTGATGTTATGCTTGAGGCTATGGGGTATTCTCTTGAAAACGGCGGAAAAAGGATCAGACCGATTTTGACTCTTGAATTCTGCAGGATCTGCGGCGGCGATGTCAGAAAAGCGCTACCGTATGCTCTTGCGGTTGAAATGATCCACACTTATTCGCTCATTCATGATGATCTTCCCTGCATGGATGATGACGATATGAGAAGGGGAAAGCCATCAAGCCACAAGGTTTTCGGAGAGGCGAATGCGCTTCTTGCCGGCGACGGACTTCTGACTCTTGCGTTTGAAATTCTTCTTTCTGCGGATGATGACCCCGCAAAGCTTGTTAAAGCAGGCGCAGAGCTTGCAAAGGCGGCAGGATGCTCCGGAATGATCGCCGGTCAGGTTATGGACCTTGAAAATGAGGGCAGAGCCGCATCGCTTGAAGAAATAAAGGCAACGGATAAGCGCAAAACCGGCGAGCTTATAAGGATAGCCGCTCTTTTGGGATGTATATGCGCAGGGGCTTCCGAAGAACAGATAAATGCAGCGGAAAAATATTGCGCCGGAATCGGACTTGCTTTTCAGATCGTTGACGATATTCTTGATGTTACCGGCGATGAAGCCGTTCTCGGAAAGCCGATAGGAAGCGACGGAGAAAATGAAAAATCAACCTATGTTTCGCTTCTCGGTCTTGATAAATCAACGGAATATGCGGCAGAACTTACCGAAAGCGCAAAGTCAGATCTTGGTGTTTTCGGCGCCGAAGCCGAATTTTTAAAGGAGCTTGCCGACAGGCTTTCGATCAGGAGAAATTAAAGAATGGAAAAAACCGAAGAAATACTTTGCCATATTGAAAGTCCCTGGGCCGTAAAGCAGCTCAGCGATTCTCAACTGGTGCTTCTCTGCACGGAAATCAGGCGGAAACTGATTGATACCGTTTCGCAGACGGGCGGCCATCTTGCCTCAAATCTGGGCACGGTTGAGCTTACCGTTGCGCTTCATAAATCATTTGATTCTCCGCAGGATAAGATAATATGGGATGTCGGCCATCAGGCATATACGCACAAGCTGCTGACCGGCAGAAATAAGGATTTTTCAACGCTTCGCACGGAAAACGGAATATCGGGATTTGTCCGCCCGGACGAGAGCGAGCACGACAGCTTTTATGAGGGCCACGCAGGCACATCCGTTTCAAGAGCTGCCGGAATTGCCGCCGCAAATGCTCTTAAAGGAAATAAAAACTATGCGGTTGCCGTTATCGGAGACGGATCATTCGGAAACGGTATGGTTTATGAAGCTCTCGACCATGCAGGCTCAACGGATAACAAAATAATAATCATCCTGAATGATAATGAAATGTCGATTTCCGAAAATGTGGGAGCAATGGCGAGATATCTTGCATCCGTCAGAGCAAAACCCGAATATTATCGCTTTAAAGCGGGCACGGAAAAGGCTTTGCGCCGTATTCCGGTGGTCGGAAAATCTCTTTCAAATCATCTTTTCAAGCTTAAAACCGCAATAAAAAATATAATTTATTCGAGCTCGTTTTTTGAGGATCTCGGATTCAGATATATAGGACCTATTGACGGCCACGATATAAGCAAGCTCTGCGAAGCGATGGACAGCGCAAAGCTCATCAACGGTCCCGTTCTGCTCCATATCAACACCGTCAAGGGCAGAGGCTATGATTTTGCAGAAAATTCGCCCGAAAAATTTCACGGAATTTCAAAATTTGATATTAATACGGGAGAACTGAAAAGCTCTTCGGGCAGTTATTCATCCGAATTCGGAAAGGCGCTGTGCGAATTTGCTTCAAAAGATAAGAGGATCTGTGCAATAACCGCCGCCATGGCGCTCGGAACGGGTCTTGAAAAATTTTCAGCCGAATTCCCGTCAAGATTCTTTGATGTCGGCATTGCCGAGGAACACGCCGTTACCTTTGCGAGCGGACTTTCCGCAGCGGGAATGATTCCCGTTTTTGCCGTGTATTCAACCTTTATGCAGAGGTGCATTGATCAGCTTATCCACGATGGCGCATTGCAGAGAATCAAATCCGTTATTGCTGTTGACAGAGCGGGGTTTGTGGGCGTTGACGGAGAAACGCATCAGGGGTTATTTGATGTTGCTCTGCTTCAGAGCCTGCCGAATACTACCGTTTATTCGCCCGCAACTTATGAAGAGCTGCGCAGAGCGATGTATAACGCTTTTTATAAAGACAGCAATCTCGTTGTAATCAGATATCCGAGAGGAAGTGCCGGATTTGAAGAAACGAAATGCGGCGATGTTGAACAGTTCGGAAGCGGCGAAACCGCCCTTATTACATACGGAAGAGAATTCTTTAATGTTGTTGAAGCTTATAATATTCTTGCTTCAAAGGGAATCAGAACGAGAATCATAAAAATCAGCAGGATCAAACCGATTCCCGAAGAAATTTTTGATATGCTTTCCGGATGCAGAAACGCTTTCTTCTTTGAAGAAGGGATGAGAAGCGGAGGAATCGGCGAAAAGCTCGGTTCTATGCTTCTTGAAAAAGGATTTGACTGCGGTTATCACATTACTGCGGTCAATGATGAATTTGTTTCTCACGCTCCGGTTGAAAGCCTTATGAAACGCTACGGACTTGATGCCGGAAGCATAGTTAAACTTGTTGAGGAGGCGGCGATATGAGCGATAAAATGAGGCTTGATGTTGCCGTTTTTGAAAGAGGCTTTGCCGAAACGAGAGAAAAGGCAAAGGCGATGGTTATGGCAGGCAGCGTTTATCTCAACGGTCAGAAAGCTCTTAAGGGCGGCGCACCGGTCAAAGAAACCGATATAATAGAAGTCAGGGGAGCCGTTAATCCTTATGTAAGCAGGGGCGGACTTAAGCTTCACAAGGCTGTTGATAGCTTCAATCTTGATTTGAAAGATTGTGTATGTATGGATATAGGCGCTTCAACCGGAGGCTTTACCGACTGTATGCTGGTCAACGGCGCAAAAAAGGTTTATTCCATTGATGTCGGCTATGGTCAGCTTGCATGGAAGCTTCGCACGGATGAAAGAGTTGTTAATCTTGAAAGAACAAATTTCAGATATGTGACCCACGAACAGATTCCCGAGGATATAGATTTTGCGTCCGTTGATGTTTCGTTTATTTCGCTCAAGCTCATTCTTCCGGTTATGCATTCTCTTCTCAAGGACGGCGGCAGATCGGTCTGCCTTATAAAACCCCAGTTTGAGGCAGGAAAAGAGAATATCGGGAAAAAAGGCGTTGTGAGAGATAAAAATGTTCACGCCGAAGTGATTGCCGAAATAACCGGCTTTGCCGCCGAAAACGGATTTAAAGTTATTGATGTTGATTTTTCGCCCATAAAAGGTCCGGAGGGCAATATCGAATATCTTATGTTCATTGAAAAGGCGGAGAAAGGCGAACTGCTCTGGGAAGGCTCTGCATCAGAGCTTGCCCTTCGTTCACACGGAGAACTTGATAAATAATTCCGGGGAAGTGATTATATGAAAATTGCTCTGATACCCAATCTGACCCGATTTGAAGCGGAGAAGATAACCTTTGATATCTGCAAAAGGCTTGATGAGCTGAATGCCGAATACTGTTTTCCCGAGGAATTCAGAGAGAATTTTTCCTTTACAGGGGCGGATTTCGGCAATATTGATGAAGAAATCGCAGGCTGCGATGCGGTCATTGCGGTCGGAGGAGATGGCTCCATCATCCACGGAGCAAAGCTTGCGGCGGTCAATCATAAACCGATTCTCGGAATCAACGCAGGCAGGCTTGCTTTTATGGCGGGCATTGAAAATAACGAGCTGGATCTGCTTTCGCATCTGATCGACGGCGATTATTCCATAGACAGAAGGCTTGTGCTTAAAGCGAGCATCATCAAGGATAACAGGGCGATATGGTCTGATTACTGTGTTAATGACTGCTATGTCACAAACGAAGAAAAGCAGCGAATGAGCGCAATAAATGTTATGTTTAATTCCGGAGAAGCAAAGGATTATATCTGCGACGGTATAGTTGTTGCAACGCCGACGGGCTCAACCGCTTATTCTCTCTCCGCAGGCGGTCCGGTTGTTGATCCCGAACTTGAAAGCATTCTCGTAACGCCCGTGTGTCCGCATTCTCTGGTCAGCAGGTCGCTGATTTTCAAAGCGGATGCGGTTATAACCGTTTTTGCGGAAGAAGGTCAGACATTAGGCTGCTCAACCGACGGCCAGATCCTCAAATCGGTTGATAATTCAAGCAGAATAGAAATATCGGCGGCAGATTTTACTGCGGATTTCATAAGAATCAAGTCCGATAATTTTATAGATAAACTTTATAAGAAACTTGCCCAGCGCAACTGAATAAAAATATTCGGTATCTGAAAAAGCGGAAAAGATGATTTTTTTCGCAAGAAAGGAAGACGCAAATGAAAAAGAAAAGACACGAAGCGATAATCAATCTTATTGAGCAGAACTGCCTTTCAACGCAGACGGATCTCCTCAACAAGCTTCAGGAACTCGGCTTTGAAACAACTCAGGCAACCATTTCAAGAGACATCAAGGATCTTCGCCTTGTAAAAAAAGTGGATGAGCTCGGCAGAAGCCGTTATACCGTTGATTTGGGCGATTCAGGCGAGCTTATCGGAAAATACAGAAGCATCTTCGCTCATTCGGTCATCAATGCCGATTATGCCGGAAACACTCTCGTTATCAAATGCTACACGGGTATGGCTCAGGCGGCCTGCGCAGCTCTTGATTCAATGCATTGGGACGGACTTGTCGGAACCCTTGCAGGCGATGACACAATCTTTGCTCTTTGCAGAACTCCCGAGGATGCAGAAAGAATGAAAGCTGCAATCGCAGAAATCACAGAATAATTTTTCAGAGGAATCAATCTATGCTCATCGGCTTAAAAATTGAAAATATTGCCGTTATTGAAAGTGCAGAGCTGAATTTTGAATCGGGTCTGAATGTTATGACGGGTGAAACGGGTGCCGGTAAATCCATCATTATCGACGCCATCAATGCCGTGCGCGGTGAAAGGACCTCAAGAGAGCTTATCAGAGACGGTGCAGACGATGCAAAGGTCTATGCCTCGTTTTCGGATATTTCGCCGGAAACCGAAGCTTTGCTTGACGATATGGGAATTGAAAAAATGCCCGATAAAACGCTTGTTTTAAGCCGTTCGATGAATAATGCGGGCAGAAATTCGTGCAGAATAAACGGCTGCCCGGCAACTGTTTCGGCTCTTCGTGAAATCGGCTCAGCTCTGATTGATATTCACGGTCAGCATGATAATCAAGCTCTGCTTTCGCCCGAAAAACATTGCGGATTCATTGATAAGCTTGCTGAAAATGATGCGCTCCGGGCAGAATACAAGCAGACTTTCAGCCGGCTTATAAGTGTTAAAAAGGAGCTTGATGCTCTCTATGACACAAGGGATGAAAAAGCTTCGCGGCTTTCCTATCTGAACTTTCAGATTGATGAAATTTCAGCAGCCGATATAAGAATCGGCGAAAGAGAGGAGCTTTCAAAGGAAAAAGAGTTTCTTTCTCACAGCGGAAAGGTAAAAAAAGCTCTCGAAAAAGCTTATTCCGCTCTGTCTGCCGAAGACGGACTTGTGGCGGGAATCGAGGAATGCGCCGAAAGCGTTGAGGAAGCGGCGAAATATTATGATGATGCCGAAAATGCTTCAAGGAATATAAGAGGATTGTTTTATGAGCTTTCGGATTGCTCTGCCGAAATAAGAAAGCTTGCAGAGGGATTCGATTACAGCCCCGAAAGAATGTCGCAGATCGACGAAAGACTTGATTTCCTTTACCGCCTTTCGATGAAATATGGCTCTGATGAAGCGGGCATTCTTGAAAAATATGAAAAAATGCTTGAAGAAAAAGCATCAATCGAAGTTTCGGATGACAGAATCTCGGAGCTTGAAACGCAGCTCTTTGCCCTTTCGGATGAAGTTAAAAATCTTTCGGCAAAGCTTACGGAGAGCAGAATGAAAGCGGCGGCGAAGTTTGAAAAGGATGTTGCCGCAGAGCTTTCGTATCTTGATATGCCGAAGGTCAGATTCGTTGTTGACAGAAAACCGACTCCGCTTTCCTCGAGAGGAGCAGACGGGATAGAATTTCTGTTGAGCGCCAATCCCGGTCAGGAACCGAAACCTATCGCCAAAACCGCATCGGGCGGCGAACTTTCGAGAATAATGCTTGCAATTAAAAATGTGCTTTCGGATAAAGATTCCGTCGGCACGATGATATTTGATGAAATTGACACAGGCGTGAGCGGCTCGGCGGCAGAAAAAATCGCATTGAAGCTTTATGAGGTTTCAAAGGGCAGGCAGGTTATCTGCGTTACTCATCTTGCGAGAATTGCGGCGCAGGCCGACGCTCACTTCAAAATAGAAAAATCGGTCAGAAATGACAAAACCTATACCGATGTAAGATGCCTTGATAATGAATCAAGGGCTTATGAAATCGCAAGGATCACGGCAGGTGATGCGGTCACCGCTCTCCAGCTTGATTCCGCAAAAGAAATGCTTAAAAATTCCCACAGGGAGGTAAAATAGAAATGAAAATAGGCGTATGTGTCGGAACAGACATGGAAAAAATCAGGATCGCAAAGGAAATCGGTTATGATTATGTTGAATCAAACTGCGGCGATCTTGTTAAAGCATCTGATGAAAAAATCGAAGAAATGAAGAATGCGGGTATCCCCGTTCTGACGGCAAACTGCTTTATCGGTCTTCGCATTGTCGGTCCCGAGCGTGACGACGAAAAAATCAGCGAATATCTTGCAAAGCTTTTTGAAAGAGCTTCATATCTCGGCCTTGAATATCTTGTTTTCGGCTCATCCGGCGCAAGAAAGAAACCCGATGATATGAGCCTTGAAGAGGTTAAGGCACAGACCGTTGATTTTCTCAAAAAACACGTTGTTCCCAATTGCGAAAAATATAATATCAAAATTGCGATCGAGCCTCTTCGCAAGCAGGAATGCAACTGGCTCAATACCATTGAAAACGGCGTTGAAATTGCCGAAATGACGGGCTCACCCTATATCAATGTTCTTTGTGATGTCAAGCACATGTATGAAGGAAACGATTCGTTTGAAAACATCACGAGATTTGCGGATAAGCTCATCCATGCTCATACCTCAAATCCCATCGGAAATGAGGAGCATAACAGAACATATCCGGCATCCGGAGATGAATTCAACCAGGATGATTTCATAATTCCCGTTAAAGAAGCGGGAATCGCAAGCTGTTCAATCGAGGCCGGCGTTACCGATTTTGAAGCGGATGCGGGAAAGGCATACGAGGTTCTTAAAAAATACAGATGATGAAGCTTGAAAAAAATGACATCGTTCTGTTTTCCGGTGATTCGATAACCGACGGAAACAGAGTTCTGCGTATGGATCTGAACCACATAATGGGTCACGGCTATCAGTATATAGCTGCAGGCGAGCTTGCTTTGAAATATGCGGATAAAGGCCCGAAATTCATCAACAAAGGCTATTCGGGAGCAACTATGTATCAGCTCCTCGATAAATGGTATGATGATGTTATAGCAAATAAACCGACTGTTGTCAGCATTCTTGCGGGAACAAACGACGGCAACACCGGTTATAACGAGGGCAGAACGCCGGAGCAGTCGGCGGATAAATATTATGACGCTCTCTGCAGGGCAATCGAAATAACCCAAAAGGAGCTGCCCGGTGTAAGAATCATAATCTGCGAGCCGTTTTATTTTCCGCTTGATAAATCGGAAATTTCATACAGACTTACTCCGAGCCCGGATTGCGAAGCCCCGTTCAGAAGACCGGATTCCGATGACACTCCGGAGAAGGAAAGTCAGAGAGTTGAAGCGGACAGGCTTATCAGAGCTTATGCAAAAAAGGCGGCTGAAAAATACGGCTGCACTTTCGTCCCGATTTATGACAGCTTTGTTGAAGCGATGAAAACGGCAGACCGTGAATATTTCACATGGGACGGAACTCATCCGACGATTGCGGGCCATGCGCTCATTGCGAAGCAGTGGCTTAAGGCGACCGGTAATATTTAATTTGTCTATATTATTTACATTATATATCTGAAAGGAAGGATACCAATGCAAATTTATGAGGAACTTGTGGCAAGAGGACTTATTGCCCAGGTAACAGACGAAAAAGAAATCAGAGAGCTTATCAACAGCGGAAAAGCTACTTTCTATATCGGCTTCGATCCGACTGCGGACAGCCTTCATGTTGGCCATTTTATGGCTCTCTGCCTTATGAAAAGACTTCAGATGGCGGGCAACAGACCCATTGCTCTTCTCGGCGGCGGAACGGGAATGATAGGCGATCCCTCCGGCAAAACCGATATGAGAAAGATGCTCACAAAAGAAACGATAGAGCATAATATCGCCTGCTTCAAAAAGCAGATGAGCCGCTTTATCGAATTCGGCGAAGGCAAGGCAATGATGGTCAATAATGCCGATTGGCTTCTCGATCTCAATTATGTTGACGTTCTCCGTGAAGTCGGAGCCTGCTTCTCGGTCAACAATATGCTTCGTGCAAAATGTTATGAACAGAGAATGGAAAAGGGTCTCAGCTTCCTTGAATTCAACTATATGATCATGCAGAGCTACGATTTTTATCATCTCTTTAAGGAATACGGCTGCAACATGCAGTTCGGCGGCGACGATCAGTGGTCAAATATGCTCGGCGGAACAGAGCTTATCAGAAAGAAGCTCGGCAAGGATGCTCACGCAATGACTATCACTCTTCTCCTCAATTCAGAGGGCAAGAAGATGGGCAAGACCGTTTCCGGCGCAGTATGGCTTGATCCCGAAAAGACCTCTCCGTATGAATTCTATCAGTATTGGAGAAATGTTGCTGATGCCGATGTTCTTAAGTGCATCCGTATGCTCACATTCCTTCCTCTTGAAGAAATTGATGCAATGGATAAGTGGGAGGGCAGCCAGCTCAACACAGCGAAGGAAATCCTTGCTTATGAGCTTACAAAGCTCGTTCACGGCGAAGAAGAAGCCGAAAAGGCACAGCAGGCTGCAAGAGCGCTCTTCGGCGGCAGCGGTGACCTTGATAATATGCCTTCAACCGTTCTTGCGGATGAAGATTTTGCAGACGGAAAAATCGACATTCTCTCCGTCCTCATCAAAACGGGCATAACAAAGTCAAGAGGCGAGGGCAGAAGACTCGTTGAGCAGGGCGGCGTTTCCGTTAATGATGAAAAGGTTACGGATTTCACAATGAGCTTCAATCAGTCAGACCTTAAAAACGAAGCGGTCGTTATAAAAAAAGGAAAGAAAATATTCCATAAGATAGAGGCATAAAATGCTTAACTCCAAAGAAAGATGTGCGGTTTTTCTGGATATTGACAAAACGCTCACAAGCGAAAGATTTTTCATCCCCGAAGAAAACATAAACGCAATAAAGCGGGCGAGAGAAAAGGGCCACGCCGTGTTTATCAACACGGGAAGGTCATGGGGAAATATTCCCGACAAGCTCCGTGAGCAGTTTGATGTTGACGGGATCATTGCAGGCAGCGGCGCTTATGCGGTTGTTGATGACAAGGTGATTTTCAGCAGAAAAATTCCCGAAGGAACCGTTCTGAAAGCGGCGGAATATATTTTCGGTCACCGTGAAAACTGGATGATTCTTGAGGGAAAAGAAAAATGTTTTGTTCTTTGCAATGAAAAGCGAAAAGCCGAAAGTCCGCAGATAGCGGTTGAAAGCATTGAAGAACTTAAATTCCTGCTTGAAAACGATGAAATTCAGGTTATTGCCGTTGAAAGCGGCGTTCCCGATGAATTCATTGCAGAACTTTCGGACGAGCTTTCGTTTTTCCCGATGGGATATTATTATGACTGCGTTTCAAAGGGACTCAACAAAGCTTCGGGAATCCGGACTGTAATTGACGCTCTCGGCATAAAGAGAGAAAACACAATTGCAATCGGTGACGGCGGCAACGATATTGATATGATAAGGTTTGCCGGCATCGGCGTTGCAATGAAAAACGCCCAACCGCATATTTTAGAGGCGGCGGATTACATAACCGATTCAAACACCGAATGCGGTGTTGCAAAGGCAATAGAAAAATTCCTGCTCTGAAAGGAGAAAAGATTATGGGTAAATTTGCAAAAACAGCTTTAAAAGCGGCGGCAGGTGCGGGAGCATTTTATCTTGCATCCGGCGCAATAGTTTACGAATGCGTTCTTGATATTCCTCTTCTGATGAAAATAAAAGGTTCGGGAGTATTCAAGAAGAAAAACGAGGAAGAATTCTGGGATAAATGCGAAATCAGGAAGCAGGCAAATGAATGGTATGAAAAAAATGAGCCTGAAGATACCGCAATTTTCTCCCGACTCGGCAGAAATATGAAAGGCAAGGTTTTTGAGCCGGTCAACGGCGGTCATAACTGGGCGATAGTCATTCACGGCTATTCATCCTGCACGGCTGCAATGGCTCTCTATGCGCAGACATATTATAAAAAAGGCTTCGGAATCGTTATGCCTCACATGGTCGGCCACGGACCCGATACGGTCAGACATTGCTCAATGGGTTATTATGACAGATTTATGATTCTCGACTGGATAGATTACATAATCGACAGAGATCCCGAAGCAAAAATCGTTATTCACGGCGAATCAATGGGCAGCGCAACAACAATGCTTGTAACAGGCGAGCCTCTTCCTTCAAATGTTCTCTGCGCAGTTGCCGACTGCGGCTATACATCGTGCTGGGACGAATATGCTTCGCAGATGAAGGAAATGTTCCATCTGCCGAATTTCCCGTTTCTCTATGCGGCAAACACCATTTCAAAGCTTACCGGCAATTTCGATTTCAAAAAATGTTCTCCTCTTGAGGCTGTTAAGCATTCAAATACACCAACTCTCTTTGTTCACGGCGAAGCGGATAAATTCGTTCCTTACGAAATGTGCAAGCCTCTTTATGAAGCCTGCTCCGCTCCCGAAAAGAGAATGCTTTCAGTTCCGAATGCTTTCCATGCAAGCGCAATTTATTTTGATTATGATAAATATAAGCAAACACTTGAGGAATTTGTCGGAAAATATTTTGACGATTTTTTCGATAAAATCTGATTGATCGGCATCAGCTGATATATAATATATCGGGGTGGTATATATGAAAGTCAGCGAATTTCCCTATGAAAGATATACGGTTGAAAGAGCGGAAAAAGAGATAAATGCGGTTATCGAAAAGATAAAAAACGCATCTTCAGCTCTTGACCTTAAATCAGCAAGGGATGAATTCAATAAAATCAGCGAAGAAATCGAAACCTCTGAGGCTCTTGCAAATTGCAGGTTTACGCTTAACACCGCTGATGTATTTTATAACGCAGAGATGGATTATTATGATGAATCCTCTCCGCTGTTTGCAAAATTTTCAAATGAATATGAAAAGGCCATGCTTGAATCTCCGTTCAGAAAAGATGCGGAAAAGCTCATAAATCCGAGAGTGTTCAAGGGCTTTGAAATTTCGCAGAAAACATTTTCCGAAGAGGTTATTGCCGATATGCAGAAGGAAAATGCGCTCGTTACGAAATATTCAAAATTTATGGGCGATCTTCTTTTTGAATTTGAGGGCGAAAAAATGCCTCTTTCCGTTTTAAGAGGCAGGCTTGAGGATGATGACAGAGAAACAAGAAGAAAAGCCGCCGAAGCAATCGGCATAACTCTTTCGGAAAATTCCGAAGAGCTGGATATGATTTTCGATGACCTTGTAAAAGTCAGAACAAAAATCGCAAGAAAGCTCGGATTCGATAATTTTGTTGAGCTCGGCTATTGCAGAATGAACAGAATCGACTATAACAAGGATATGGTTTCAAGATTCAGAAAGAGCGTTGAAACTGACCTTGTGCCCGTTGTTGACAAGATAAAGGAATCAATCGCAAAGCGTCTCGGATTTGAAAAAATCATGTTTTATGATTCCGCAGTCTGTGTAACGGGCGAAATGCCGAGACCCGTTATTGACAAAGACGAAATTTTCAGAAGAGCGCAGAAAATGTATGATTCGATGAATTCCGCAATAGGCGAATTCATGAGCAGGATGCTCTCTGCGGAAGCTTTTGATGTTGAAGCAAGAGAAAATAAATGGGGCGGGGGATACTGCACGACCTTCCCGAAATATAAGCAGCCGTTCATTCTTGCAAATTTCAACGGCTCGTCTGCTGATATTGACACAATTACCCACGAATTCGGCCACGCTCTTGCGGCTGATTTTATGTTCGGATTCAGTCAGCCGGATCATCCCGTCGGAATGGAAACTCATGAATGCCATTCGATGAGCATGGAATTTCTCTGCCACGGATATATGGATGATTTCTTCGGCAAAACGGCTTCAAAATATCGTTATAAGCATCTTGTTGATGCTCTTTCGTTTATTCCTTACGGCGTTATCGTTGATGAATTTCAGCATATCGTTTATGAAAATCCCGATCTTACGCCTGCCGAAAGAAATGCCGAATATCTTAAGCTCGAAAAGAAATACAGACCTTATATTTCGTTTGACGGCATTCCGTATCTTGAAAAAGGCACTCGCTGGCAATATCAGATGCATATTTATGAATCGCCGTTTTATTATATTGATTATTGCCTTGCTCAATGCGTTGCGCTCGGATTCTTTATGCTTTCAAAGAAAGATTTTGAATCGGCGCTTGAAAAATATATTGATTTTATGAAATCAACGGGCAATATTTCATTTGAAGAGCTTGTGAAAAATACAGGCCTTGTTTCTCCATTTGAAGAGGGCGCTCTCGGCAGGATATCCGATTCGTGCCTTGAATTCCTTGCGGAATACGAAAAAGAAATATAATCGGTTTTTGTTTGAAATTCTATTGAAATTTCTGCTGTTTATATGATAAAATAAATTGTATAATATTCGGGGCTGTGCCCTGATTCAGAAAGGACAGACATTGTTATGGAGTACAAAATGAAACTCACCCAAGAAGAGCTTGACATTCTCAATGGCTCAAAGGGTGAAACAATGGCAAAGGTTATGAAAACCCTTGTTATGTACGGCGATGCTTTCGGCGCAACCGAAATGGTTCCCGTATCAAGCAAGATGGGTCATCTTGTAACCAGCTTCGGTCTCGGCGTTATGAAGCCCGTTTATGAGCTTATGGATAAGCTTATTGAAGGCGGCGCACTTTCAGCTCAGAAATTCTCCGTTGACCCCAAGCCTCTTGATCCCAAGGTTCCTTCAAGCTTCCTTAAGAATTTTGTTTTTAATAAGTTCATGTATTCGGTTCAGGATCAGTATGATGCTCAGCTTGAAAAGCTCGGACTTGTTGATAAGAATGCCTACACCTGCACCTGCTATATGGACGAGGTCGGCAATAAGCCCAACAAGGGTGAAATCCTTTCATGGGCAGAATCATCGGCTGTTGTTTATGCAAACTCCGTTCTCGGCGCACGCTGCAACAGAAATTCCGGCATCATTGAGCTTTTCGGCTCAATCCTCGGCAAAGTTCCTTATTTCGGACTTCTTACAGATGAAGGCAGAAAAGCAACATGGATCGTTAAGGTCAACACCACAAAGAAGCCCGAAGCACAGATTCTCGGCTCGGCTATCGGCATGAAGGTTATGGAGGATGTTCCTTATATCGTCGGTCTTGATAAGTTTATCGGTACGGAGCTTGACGGCGACACTTGCGCATATCTTAAGGATTTCGGCGCAGCAACCGCTTCAAACGGCGCAGTTGGTCTTTATCATATCGCAAACCTTACTCCCGAAGCTGTTGAGCAGGGCGAAGCCCTTATCGCAGAAGGCGCAAAGGTTTATGAAATTGACGATGCAGAGCTCGAAAGAGTTAAGGCAAACTATCCCGTTATGTGGAAAGATAAGAACGCAAAGCCTTCTCTCTGCTTCGTAGGCTGCCCGCATCTTTCTCTCGCCCAGCTCAATGAATGGACCGATAAAGTTGCAGAAGGTCTTAAGAAGAACGGCCTTAAGAAGGTTTCCGTTCCTACCGTTTTCACCTGCGCACCCGGCGTTAAAGAGAAGTTTGAAAAAACTCCCGCTGCAAAGAAGCTTGCCGACACGGGCGTTGTTCTCAGCTACATCTGCCCGCTTATGTATATGAATAATCCTCTTGCAAAGAAAGAGCCTGTTATAACAAACTCAAACAAGCTCAGAACATATACCACCGCCCGTTACTACACGAGCGATGAAATTCTCGGCATCATCACAAAGGAGGTAAAGTAAGATGAAACAGTTTAAAGGTCGTCCCGTTGTTGCGGGCAAATGCAAGGCTCCCGCTCTCGTTTCTCACAACGGTTTCAATACTCTTGCTTCCTTCCAGGGAGCGCTTCAGTTCGGCGAACTCCCCATCATCGGCAGCAAATATAAAAACACCGAATGTGATGATCAGAATAACAAGGATCTTTACAGAAAGCCCATGCAGGATAAGGCCCTCTGCCTTCCTCAGACCATCGGCTCAACAACCGGCGGTATGATTTTCTTCTGCGCAAAGTCGCTCGGCAAATGCCCGACCTGCCTTCTTTTCTCGGAGCATATCGATTCTCTTGCGGCAGCAGGCGCTGTTCTTGCGGCTAACTGGTGCGATGAGCCCGTTGTTACCGTTGACTGTCTCGGTCAGGAATTCCTTGATTATGTTAAGGACGGAATGATGATAACAGTTGACGAAGACGGCACGGTTACGGTTGAATAAATAAAATCAAGGCTCTGAAGTTTTGCTTCAGAGCCTTTTAGTATGCTGTATATTTTATAATCCGAGGATTTCCTGAATGATATGAACAATATGGAAAACACCGTTTCTTAATGCCGCAATAAATCTTTCAAAAACATTATAATACATTTTTCCGTCGCCGTCGGAGGGTGTTCCGTCATAATCGGAATATGTATTTGAGATCCATTTGATAAGTCCGTTAGGCGAAGAGAGGTCAACAACATTTCCGCTGCCGTCAATTGTTTCAAGCTCGGGATAGTTTTCTTCGCTGTGCGTATGCAGGTCATAGGTTATAACGCCTGCGAGGTGGTGATTATCCGAGGATTTTGTTCCGTCCGGATTATAAACCGTGCCGAAGGTTGAAAGTCTGCAATTCGGAACATTGTGATTATATTTTTTAATCATATCCCAGATACGAAGCGTAACCAGATTATAATTCACAAGCGGATCCTTTTCGCTTGCAATGAGCCATATTGAAGTGTCGGCGGCTCCTTTAACAACAGATAAAGCCGGGGTTTCGGTTGAGGCAATCGGAAATGCAGAGGCAAAATATTCGGGAAATGCTTCAAGCATAAACCATACCATTCCGCCGCCTGCGGAGCTGCCCGTGATTGAGATTCTCGTTGTGTCAATGTTGTCTTTATGCTGAACAATAAAGTCATCAATAAGTGCTCTCAACGGCTTGATAAAATCTTCGCTCCAATAGAGATTCAGCTCTTCCGGCGCTCTCGGAAGAAGAATAAAAGCGCCGCCTGCGTTATCGAATCTTTCCTGGAATTCTTTTGATGACCAATACGGCATATCGCTGTCGTTGAGTTGAGAGCCTTCCCGATCGCCGTGGCCGATTCCGTGAAGAAAGATAACAAGCGGATATTTATTTGTGTCTTCCGTTCCGACAGGCGAATAATATCTGTAATCAAGCGACATTAAACCGTCCTTCGGACCTTCGCCGGCTTCAAACTGGCTGCGCAGAGCCTCAATTCCGTCCGTTACCGAAAGCGGCTCCTTTGCTGTATAGTCTGCATTTGCACATAGCGGAAGAGCAGAAAAAGTCAGGATAACGGAAATAATAAGCAAAAGTATTTTTTTCATTCTTTTATTTCCCCCCCAAAAAATATATTTAGAATAATTATAGCAAATTTTTCGGTTTAGTCAATGGAAAAAATAAACAATGAACAGATTTGACAAAAAATATCGGTAATATGTGTTCGTCGATATGTAGACAAAGAGAAATAATGATGATATAATACAGAAAAAACTTGGAGTAAAAAATGGAACAGCAGGAACATAAAAGAAGAGTAAGATACAAAGGCACGCATCCGAGAAAATTTGAAGAAAAATATAAGGAACTTGACCCTGAAAAATATAAGGACGATGTTGAAAAGATAATAAAGAGCGGCAAAACGCCTGCCGGAATGCATATTTCGATATGCGTCAATGAAATTCTTGATTTTCTTCAGATAAAGCCCGGTCAGATAGGATACGATGCAACTCTCGGCTATGGCGGCCATACGCAGAAGATGCTTGAATGCCTTGACGGAAAAGGTCATATATATGCAACCGATGTTGATCCGATTGAATCGGAGAAAACGAAGGCGCGCCTTGATTCTCTCGGCTACGGGGAAGAAATTCTCACAATAAAGAGAATGAATTTTGCCGATATTGATAAGGTGGCTCCCGGAGAAAAATTTGATTTCGTGCTTGCAGACCTCGGCGTTTCATCAATGCAGATAGATAACCCCGAAAGGGGATTCACCTTTAAAGCCGACGGCCCTCTTGACCTTCGCCTTGATCCGACGAGCGGAGTTACGGCCGCAGAGAGGCTGAAAGAGCTTTCATATAATGAAATTGCAGGAATGCTTGTTGAAAATTCCGATGAACCATACGCCGAAAGAATAGCAAGAGAAATCAGACGGGTGCTGAATAAAGGAGATAAAATCGAAACAACGAAGCAGCTTTATGCCGTTATTGCGCAGGCGCTTTCTTTTCTGCCTGAAAAGGAGAGGAAAGACGCAGTCAAAAAATCCTGCCAAAGAACATTTCAGGCATTGAGAATTGATGTCAACAGCGAATTCGAGGTGCTTTATGCGTTCCTTGATAAGCTCCCCGGTGTTATGAAAAGCGGAGGAAGAATTGCAATTCTGACCTTCCATTCCGGCGAAGACAGACTTGTTAAAAAGGCATTTAAAGAGGGTCTGCGAAACGGAGTTTATGAGGATGCTGCAAGAGATGTTATCCGTCCGTCGGCAGAAGAATGCTTCAATAATCCAAGAGCGCATTCAACAAAAATGCGCTGGGCAATCGTGAAATAGTTAATTGCAGAGCACGGATTTATCCGTGCTTTATTTTTTCACGGCAAGCATGAATGTTTGCTCTACGGTGAGCAAGAAAAATTCATTCCGTAGGGCACGGATTTATCCGTGCCGGGTGTAAATTCACA
>JAKSQP010000006.1 GCA_024404025.1 Clostridia bacterium
AATTTGTTCCATGCGGTTTCGGTAAATCTTCCCCCGCAAGGTCTCTTAATTGAGGCGGTTTTTCTATATGCTTATTTGAATGGCAAGCATAAAAATCCCCTTTTCATATTTCAGATATCATGCTATAATGTATTTGCTTAATTTCGGTGATTTTCCATATTTTAACACAAACAGTGAAAAATTCAATTGACATATCTTCCGTGCAAGGAGAATTTTTATGGGCAGCATTGATTCAAACAAAACAAAAACCTATTGCAACCCGTTGGCATTGCCGGATATTCCGCGCGGCAAGGATGACTGGTACCGATTCGAAAAAGAGATGTTCAGCCATGAGAATAAACCCGATTCGGTCACGGGTCCGGACTACCGTTCCGTAAGCGATCCTACGGTAATGTTTTACGATAACAAATGGTATTTATATCCGAGCTACGGCATGGCGTGGGTAACGGAGGATTTTCAGCATTGGAAGCATATAAGAACCGAACCGTACTGCCCGAAATACAGCCCCGCAATAATACCGTGGAAAGGTCGCTTTCTGCTCACCTCGTGGTGCTGTCCGCTTTATGTATCGGATGATCCTTTGGGACCGTTTGAGCTGCTCGGAGATTTTATTGACAAAGAGGGCAATTCCTTTACTCCCTGCGATCCCTGCTTATTTGCGGATGACGACGGACGGATTTATTTATACGCATTCAGATTCAAAGAACTGCCGGACAAAGAATACAATTGCTGTCAGATAATCGGCTATGAGCTTGACCGGGATGATCCCCGCCGGGTGATCGACGGTCCGGAAGTAATCGTTGAAATGGATCCCGGGAACCGTCCGTGGGAGCGGCAGGGATATCACTATCAGCACAAGGATTTCGGATGGGTGGAAGGCCCGCACCTTCTTAAACACAATGAGCGTTATTATATGATTTATGCTTCTGCGGAAACGGAAGATCCTTCATACTGTATGGCAGTGTTCTTTTCGGACGAATCACCGCTTCACGGCTTTCGCTGTCAGAAAAGAAATCCTCTGACCACTCACCGGCACGGAATAGTCGGAGGCGCCGGACACG
The DNA here is from genome assembly GCA_024404025.1 of Clostridia bacterium. Taxonomy (GTDB): domain Bacteria; phylum Bacillota; class Clostridia; order Oscillospirales; family Acutalibacteraceae; genus CAG-177. The sequence continues at coordinate 1,062 of JAKSQP010000006.1, forward strand.
GCTGTGTTGAACACGGACCGGATAACAGTCTTTGGGCTTTTTATACCATCGCCGCACCTTATGCACATATATATGAGCGGAGAATCGGAATGGATCCCGTGGAAGTTGATGAAAACGGCGAATTATACTGTCCGCGCGGCATCAGCGACACTCCGCAGTATATACCCGGATATAAAGCTGACAATACGGAAGAACCGGGATGTTATAATCTGACGGGGTGGCTGCGTCCGAAAGCATCAAGCGAAAAAAGCGGACGGGATGCGATATATGCGGTTGATGAAAGCTGTTTAACATTCTGGCAGGCAGAGGATGACGACCCGATGCCGACTCTGGTGTGCGACCTGATGGGCAGCTTTACGGTGTATGCCGTGCGTCTGTTCTGGCGGGAGATCGGGCTCGATTACAGTAAAGGCGCAGTTCCCGGGCCCATCCGTTATCGGGTTGAAGGTTTTGTTAACGGTGAATGGGAAATTCTTCTCGATCGTTCCGACTCGGAAGAAGAATACAACATAGATTACAGAACATTTAATGAACGGCGATGCACTCATGTCCGGCTTGTTATCCTTGAGTGGCAGGATGGGATAAGACCCGCCGTTATTGATTTCAGCGTTTTCGGTGAAAGGTGAAAAAACGAAGAGATTTTCATCAATATCGCTGTTAAAACAGATGCTTTCTGTTGACATTTACGAATAATAAACATAAAATGTTGACAAAACCCGAATATAAAAGACGGCTTCCATAACAGATGAACATACGAAACAGCGAGATATAATTCTTTAACGGTAAAATTTTAACAATTCAAAGGAGAATAATTATGCAGTCAGCAATTTCTTTTGTTATGTCGGTTATTACATTTATTTCATCGTTCCTCGGTTTAACTCCTGCTGAACCCGTTATGCCCGCTTCAACCGAGGATTTTGTGCCCGTTGTGCGCTTTCTTGCCTGCAGCGATACCCATGTCATAGAAAACTATGAGGAAAGCTTCAGAGCGGGCAGAATCGTCAAGCTCTTCAATGTCGCATACGAGCTGGCTGAACAGGACGAATACTATCAGAAACTTGATGCCGCAATGTTTGTGGGCGACTGCACCAACAGCGGAACAGACAAGGAATTTGAGATATTCGCCGATGAGATAAACAGAGGCAAAAAGGAAGGTACGCAGATTCTTGCCGTTGCAGCAGATAATCACGACGGCTATGCGGGCGCTGCGGCTCTTGAAAAAATCAGCAGCATAACAGGTCTCGGTTCCGATTTTCATATTGTAATCAACGGTTTCCATTTCATAGGAATTTCCGCCGCAAAGAAAGGCGTCGGCCGCTACACACCCGCCCAGAGGACCTGGCTTAAAAACGAGCTTGATAAAGCGAAGGCAGATGACCCCGGCAAACCCGTTTTCGTATGCAATCACGAACATGTGCTCGGAACGGTTTACGGCTCAAGCATAGTTGACTCCTGGGGCACCGCATACTTTAAAGATATTCTTAAGAAATATCCGCAGGTAGTCCACTTTTCGGGTCATTCGCATTATCCCCTCAACGATCCGAGAAGCGTTGTTCAGTGCGGATTCACGGCTGTTGGCACCGGCTCAATGAATTATGCCGAATTCACCTACGGCCTTAAAAACAAGATTAATCCCGCAGGCAACGAAAAACTTGCCCAGGCATGGATAGTTGAAGCGGATAAGGATAATAATGTGCGCCTGACCGGCATTGACACAAATACTTCCGCAATCCTCTGCCGCTATGTTGTTCCCGCCGTGTGCGAAAAAAGCGAGCGTGTATTCACAAAGAATAATATGAAGCTCCTCTCCTCCGCTCCCGCATTTGATGCGGATGCGGCACTTGAGATTGAGCCCAACGGCGACGGCACTTTTACCGTTACCGCACCCGCCGCAAAGAGCACCGACGGAATGGTTGTTTTCGCACACACGGTAAAGGTATTCAACAAAGCAGGCATAAAGACACACTCGGAATATGCGATTTATGATTACTTTATCAGCGACAGCTCCGAATATGTAAGCTTTACCGTTAAAGCAGAAGAGGGATATAAGATTGAATTGACCGCAGAAAATGCTTACGGTATGTTCTCTGCTCCCCTGAGTGCGGTGATTGGTTAAACAAATGAAGCGGATTCAAATCTGCATCAAAAACGGAAAACAGAATTTCATAATTTCCGAATAATACCTTGCAGGATAATTTTTAAACCCGGCAGCGATCAAATTCGCCGCCGGGCGTTTTTTTTGCCTAGACATGGTGGATATATGTGTAACCGAGTGATAATAATCCGAATGGGTTCGTTTTATCATTACTCGGTTAGAGCATTTTCATCATATTCCGGTTTCCTGCTTCATATAATTTACCGAAGCATCAGATTGGAGGGTAAGGTTTGAAAGGCAATGTTGAAGACAGAGCAATTGAAATTGCATCATATATCATTGAAACAGGAGCAACGGTCAGAAAAGCGGCCAAAAAATTCGGGGTATCGAAATCGACCGTTCACATGGATGTTACGGAACGGCTGAAAAAGCTGAATCCGCTGCTGTATACGCAGGTCAGAGCTGTGCTTGAGGTGAACAAATCAGAGCGGCATATCAGAGGCGGAATCGCAACCAGAGAAAAATATTCCAAATAACATAAAAACTGTTGAATTAATAAATCAATTATGCTAAAATCAATTTCAGGGTAAAACCCATTTCAAGGAAAGGATCGATAAAATGAAGCAGCTTAAAATCGGCATCATCGGTGCCGGAAGAATCGGTTCCCTTCACGCAAAGTCGATAACATATAATGTTCCGACGGCAACGATTGCGGGAATCACGGATGTTTTCAAAGCAAACGCCGAAAAAGTGGCGGCAGAGCTTAATATTCCCAGAATTTACGATGATTACAAGCAGATGCTCGCCGACCCCGAGGTTGATGCAGTTCTTGTTTGCTCATCAACAGATACCCATGCGGATATCGCCATTGAGGCAGCCGCAGCAGGCAAACACATCTTCTGCGAAAAGCCCGTTGATCTCACCCCCGAAAAGGTCAATGCGGTTATCGAGGCAGTAAGAAAAGCCGGCGTTAAGCTCCAGGTAGGCTTCAACCGCCGTTTCGACCATAACTTTGCCAATGTTCGTGCAATGGTCAATGACGGCAAAATCGGCAAGGTTGAAATAGTTAAAATCACTTCAAGAGATCCTGCTCCCCCGCCGGCAGAATATTCGGCAGTCAGCGGCGGAATGTTCCTTGATATGACGATTCACGATTTCGATATGGCCCGCTTCCTTGCAGGCTCGGAGGTTACCGAGGTTTATGCAAACGCAACCTGCCTTGTTGACCCTGCTATCGGCGAAGCCGGCGATGTTGACACCGCAGTTATCAGCCTTAAGTTTGCAAACGGCGCTGTCGGCGTTATAGACAACAGCAGAAGAGCTGCTTACGGCTATGACCAGAGAATCGAAGTTTTCGGAAGCAAGGGCGCAGCTGTTGCAAGCAACGACACTCCCACCAATGTTGTATTCATGGGCGAAGACGGAGTTGTTGCCGACAAGCCTCTCTATTTCTTCCTTGAAAGATATATGCAGTCATTCAGAGATGAAATGCTTCAGTTTGTTGATGCCGTTCTCAATGATAAGGCTACTCCCACCACCGGAGAAGACGGCCTTAATTCAATTCTTGTTGCTCTTGCAGCAAAAAAGTCCGTTGCGGAAGGCAGACCTGTTCAGCTTTCGGAAATTAAATAAGGTAAAAGCTCAATAAACGATCAAAGAGAGATGATTTCGGAAAATCATCTCTCTTTTCGGTTAACCGAGTGATGATAAAACGAACCCATTTTCTTTCGCTTTACAGCAGCTATCTGCTTCGTTGCCCTCATTCGCAATACACAAAGTATTACTCATTCGGCCGCCTCGCATATAACTACTCTAAAACGAAATAAAACTTGCCTTGAATTTGAGATATTTTTTCGTATGACAAGGAAGAGGAAGCAGCAAGGCTTGGTGCCTTGCAATGACGATGACGCTGTCAGGCGGAAAAAGAACCGGATTCAAGGTGGGTTCGGATTATTATCACTCGGTTAGGCAAAAGGGAGTCGAACTCAATATGGTTTTGGCGACACCTTTTTGCCGATATTTTGTTAAAAATGCTCGGAATACACAAAGTATTCCTGCGCTTTTCGCCTCATCTCGGCAGAAAATCTGTCTGCCAAAACTGCGAAGCACCTTAAAATGTTGAAATTTGCGTGCAGTCCGGTGTTTCTTCGACGAAGACATACTCCCGTATTTCAAGGAGAAAAACGCCGGAATGTGCGTGAAGTTCGCTTTTTAAGGCATATAGGGTTCGAATCTCTTTTGCCTAGGCAAATGTTGTTGATTTTATAATTTCAAGAGCGGCAAGGGAATCCTCGTGATTTAGCCCGAAATTTTCATAAACATAGCCGTCTGACTCCGTAACAGCAACATATTTCCAATCCTGCGAGCCGTCATAATATCCGGCTTTTGCTTTCATCCCGTTTGAAAGGATCATTTCTTCTTCCGAAAGTCCTTTTCTTGACGGAGTGAAATTATTCTGCGGATAATGCGCAAGAGTCATATAACCGTTTTCATAGCCCTGCTTCGGGCTTATTTTTTTTATATCGGAATCGCAATAATACTTTCCCGTCATCATCATATCTTCGGCTTTCCAGCCTCCGGGGATTCTTATTCTGCAATATCTGAAGCTGATTTCATTTGCAGAAGATCCGCTTTCCGCTTCAAGCCATCCGAGCTGTGCAAGCGAAGGATAGGTTTCGGAATTGACGGATTTATAATCCGATTTGATTTTTATGCAGAAATAAACATTCGTCTGAGCGGGATAGGTTTCCATTATCCGCTTATCGTGAACGGCAATGATCTTATCCCCGGTTTTCGTGTTTCCGACAGTTCTGAAATTTCCATTCATAACAACCGGTTCACCGGTTTTTTCCGAAACAAAAAGAGATGCGCCGTTTCCGGCTTTAACATAAACCGCAGTTTCAACGCCGAATTTTATTCCTGCAAATACAGCCGAAGCAATAACGATCAGCAGAAGCGCCGAAAGAATAACTATCAGTCTTTTTTTCATATATTTCCCCTTTTCCGAATAACCGTCATTTACATAATGATATATCCGATATGCGTCATTTGTCAACATTTATGTGTTATTATTTTGAGTATTTTAAATAAAATTTCTTTAACTTTTCATTAAATTTATATTGAAAAAAAACGACCAATCTGTTAATATTAAGCTATCTAACCGGAAAGAAGGTAAAACAAATGAAAAAATTACTCTGCATCGTTCTTACGATTGCTCTTATCGCATCATGCTCCGGCTTCGCTCTTGCCGCTCATGATTGGGATAACGAATGCCTCACGGAATGCAACGGCGAATGCGGCCAGAGCCCGCTCATCATTGTTCCCGGCATTATGCAGTCGCAGGTCTATGTTCAGGACGGAGAAGGAAATGACCTTCTCACAAGCGACGGCTTCCCCATTGTTGAAGGCATGGATATGGCTTTTATGTTTGATACCGTTGCTCTCGGAAACGAATTCAAAAATGCAATCGGCGAAATCCTCAAGGATATTGCTCTTCATGACAGAGATGCTCTGCTTGACACCGTTCTCGGTATCCTTGACGAAAGCTTCAGAAGCCATTATTTCAACCCCGACGGAACAAGAGTAAACGATGTTGCGGTTGACGAATACTGGCATTCGCTTGCAGTCTGCAAGGAAACTCCCGAAAAATCATATAACTACGCAAAGGGTTACAGCAAAGACGAAAACGGCAACGTTCTTCCTACAACGAAATATAAAACCGAATATGATTTCATCAATCGTCAGGTAGATATTTCGCAGTTCTGCGAAGAATACGGCTATGACCACACATATTACTATTCATACAGCTCCTTCGGCAACATTCTCGATGCCGCAGCAGGTCTTGCCGAATATATTGATATGGTCAAGGCTCAGACCGGTCACGATAAAGTAAGCATCGTTTTCATCAGCCTCGGCGGAACCATCGGCAATGTTTTCCTTGCTGATTACTGCGACCCCGAAGAAATCGACAGAATCGTTTTTGCGGCTGCCGCAATCGACGGTTCATATCTCCTCAGCGACCTTATGGCAGGCAAATCAACTCTTAAAGAAAACGAAATTCTTTATAATGATCTCATTCCCAACATCGTTGCCCTTGCAGCAGAGGAATATATGTCCCTTGCTTACCTCGGCAATGCGGTTGCAAGAGCAATTCCCTCCGAGCTTTTCAACGAATTCCTTGATGAAGCTCTCACAAGAGCCGTCAACGAGGTTCTCGGCAAGCTTCTGCGCAACTGCCAGTCAATGTGGGCGCTCATTCCGAGCGGCGAATATCCGGCTCTGAGCGAAGCTTATATTTCCGATTCCAAACACGCAGAACTCAAAAAGCTCACGGATAGATACTACAACATCCAGAAAAATGCGGGCGCAACAATGAAGAAGCTTTCCGACGAAGGCATGAAGATTTTCGTTATCTGCGGCTACAACCTTGAGCTTCCCGCACTTATCAAGCATTATAATCTCAGCGCAGACAACATTATTCAGTCAACCTCAACATCAGTCGGCGCAACCTTTGCAAATGTCGGCGAAACTCTCCCGAAGGATTATCAGCCCGCCATTGATGCTTCTTATATCAGCCCCGACAGAATCGTTGACGCCGGCACCTGCGCTCTTCCCGACACAACATTCTTCGTTAAGAACCAGAGCCATCTCAAGCTCCAGTCAAGTGTTAACGATGTTATCGGTCTCTGCTGTGACCTTATCACGGACAAGACTATCACGGACGCAAGAGAAAACAGCGGCGGATATCCGCAGTTCAATGAATACAGAGACCTTTCAACCCTCGAAAATCTTATGAGAAAGATTATTACAGCCGGCGAAGAAAATGTTCCTGCCGAAGTTCAGGAAGCTTTTAACGACGCACTTAAAGTTTATGAAAGCAGAGTATGGTCTCAGGACGAAACCTCAAAGGTTGAAGAAGCTCTTTACACGGCAATGTATAAAGCGGATATGCTTTCAAAGAACGATTCCGCTCCGTTCATCAAATATAAGCTTCTTCCCATTCTTGAAAAAATCACAAAATTCATCAGTGAAATTTTCAGATTCATATTCAAGGGTCACGATTACTGGATTCTCCCCATCAATATTCTGTGATCCGAACAGGAGGTAAATTATGAAATTCAGAAAAATATTGAGCGTTATGCTGTGTCTTATTCTTGCATCGGCAATCGCATCCCCCGCTTTTGCAATTCTGATCGCATCAAAAGACACAGATTACGCAATTACGAATCCTTATGCAAACATCAACTGGGAAACGGTAAATCAGTATAAAACATCTCTTCATAATCACACCAATATGTCAGACGGTGACCCGACCTTAAAGCAGTCCGTTGAAAGACACGTTGAAACCGGCTATGACATCGTTTCGATTTCAGACCACGGCACAAGCAGCATTTCATGGACTGAAACGCAAAAGGGAAACATTATTCACGGCGTTCTCAGCCTTGTCGGAAAATCCGAGGGCGAGCTTGAATATCTCGGCACAGAAGGCACATTCAACAACGGAATGACTTATACAGCAACAGTTGAAAACGGCAATGATTATCTCAATGTAAACGATAAAAAAATCATGCGTATGCCCTATTCAATCGAAAACGGCGCCGTTTCGGTCAACGCCCATGTAAACAGCTGGTTTGCTCCCTATGAGGATAACAGCATCTGCGACTACGAAAGAACGGTCAAAGGCGTTCAGAAGGCCGGAGCAGTCTGCGTTATCAACCATCCCGGTGAATACACAAAGGCAAAGAGCGACCTCACAAGCGAAGAGGCTTATAACGAAGAAAATCCCGTTTACGAATATTATATCAACAAGTTCTACGGACTTATTGACAAATATGACTGCTGCATCGGTCTTGATATGAACTCAAAGGGAGATTCAAGAACGAGATATGACCGTGAGCTTTGGGATATTCTCCTTCAGCGCCGCACCGCAAAGGGTAAAAATGTTTATGCTATTGCTTCGAGCGATGCCCATCAACTCAATAAAATAGATACGGGATTTGTTTATCTTCTTATGGATGATCTTACCGCAGATGCAGCAAGAAAGAGCATGGTAAACGGCGAATTCTTTGCAGCAAGCCATTGCAACGGCAACTATCTTGAGCTGATGAACATTCAGGAAAACCTTAAGAAATATTACGGCGAAACCGATCTTTACGGCAAAATCAAAAACATCACAGACCTTATGGCAAAAAGAGTTGCCGATGTTGCCTCGGGCGAAGAAAAACCCGGCTCATCACTCGGATACGAGTTTAATTGCCTTGATGAAAACGGTTACTGCTCCGCAGAAACCCAGCCGATGATAACCGCAATTGCCGTTGACGACAGCGAAGACACAATCACGATTTCAGCCGAAAACGCTCTCCTCGTCAGATTCATTGCCGACGGTGAGGTCGTTGCGGTTCTTCCCGCTTCGCAGGGCACGGCATCAATTGACCTTGACGATTATTCGGACAAACTCGGCACATACATCAGAGCCGAAGTATTCGGAGAGGGCGGAACGGTTTACACTCAGGCGTTTATGCTTGATTATGACGGCGCTCCCGAATATCACGAATATTCTTATTTCAACATTCCGACCCTCGATTTCCTCTTTGCGGAAATCAGAACTCTTATCGTTAAGATCGAAAGAACTTTTGCAAATCTTTCCAAATAAACAGCTTTCCCGTCTGCCGCAAGCGGCAGACGGGATTTTTATGCCCTGTTATTATTCTTGATTTTTGTGATTGCGCCCTTTTCAAGCCTTGAAACCTGTGCCTGCGAAATTCCTATTTCCTCGGCAACATCCATCTGCGTTTTTCCCTGCATAAAACGAAGAAAAATGATTTTCTTTTCTCTTTCCGATAAATCATTGATTGCCTGCCTGACAAGGATCTCTTCAAGCCAGCTTTCGTCATTGTCATTGCCGCTTATCTGGTCCATAACATAAATTGTGTCGCCTCCGTCGGAATAAACCGGCTCGTTCAGCGAAACCGGCTCAACAATGGCATCGAGAGCCATAACCACATCCTCGCAGGAAATTCCCAATTCCTTTGCGATTTCTTCGGGAGTCGGTTCTCTTTCAAGCTCATTCAGAAGTTTTTCTCTTGCCTGCATTGCATGATATGCCGTGTCTCTGACCGACCTGCTGACTCTGACGGGATTGTTATCCCTCAGATGCCGCCTCACCTCACCGATTATCATCGGGCAGGCATAAGTGCTGAAACGAACATCAAGCGACATATCAAAATTATCAATTGCTTTTATCAATCCTATGCAGCCGACCTGAAAAAGATCATCGGGATTCTCCCCTCTGTTTGAGAAACGCTGAATAATGCTCAGCACAAGCCTTAAATTGCCCATTACAAGCTCTTCACGGGCTTTCATATCCCCTGACCTTGCCTTTTTCAGAAGCTCCGTTTTTTCGCTTTCCTTCATAACCTTAAGCTTTGCGGTATTCACTCCGCAGATTTCGACCTTATTGAACTGCAATAAATCACCCCTGATACACTTGATACTAAAAGTATTGCCGTTTTTTATCAGGGTTATTAATCGGTTTTGATTTATTTATGAGCCGCAAGGTCGTTGAGCGTCAGCTCCGGAACAGGATATTCCTGCAAAAGTTTATCATAAACTGAAAAATAATATCCGTTTTCGGAAAGAAAAAGGCTATAAGAATACCATTGATCGTCAAAATAAGAATATTTTCCTTTTTCGGACCGAACGATAGTTTCAAATATATTTTCGGCAGGCTCATCATCGGTAAACGCCTTGATAAGTTTTATCGAAGCATCCTTCATTCTGTCCGAAATCTCTTTGCTTTCGGAAAAAATCGAAGCTTCATAAACAACTCCGGATTCATTCTGGTAAAGATTGAGCATAAAATTTTCGGCGCTGCCGGCAAAAAAACAGTGATAACCGTCTTCATCAAAGAAAGCGTTACCGAAATGCGCTTCAAATTCATCCAGCGAATCGGAAAATCTCTCTGAAAAAACCGCAGCGCTTACTCCCTCCTGCCTTGCGCACGAAGAAAGCAGAAGACAAATGAAGATGAAAAAAGGTATCAGTTTCTTTTTCAATATCTGACCCTCTTTTTCTTGTTTGCTCTGACTATTCCGCCGATGCAGGAAAAGATAACGATAACAAAGAAAAGCAGAATCGCTCCCGCTCCGAAGCCGGTTGAATTGACCGCCGAAAGAATGAGAGAACAGATGATTCCCTCGATCGATCCCGAAAGTCCGCCGTAAAGCATACCGCTGTGACCGGCGATTTTTGCGCTGATAAATCCGCAGAAGAAGCCGGAAATTATTCCGGAAGCGATTCCGAACGGCGCATAGAACAAAGAATCAAGCTCTGCCTTAAATGCGATCAGCGAAAAGGCAGCAACAGTCAGAAAATATACGCCCGTGAAAATCAGCGGAACAAAAAGAATTTTCAGCATCGGAACGCTCTGGTTTTCATCTCTTGGCCTTCTTTTTTTCTTTTCAGACATAAAAATATCCCCTCATACTTTTTGATAAATAGTATGAAGGGAATCTTTTTATTATTCGTCGAAAGTGTCGTCTTTCTTCTTGGTTTTCTTTCTCTTGGCCTTGCTGCTTTCAACAGCTTCGTCCATTCTCTTTTTCTTTTCTGCTTCGGCAGCTTCTTTGGCAGCCTGTCTTTCGGCCTCTGCCTTTTCAGCTGCTGTGTTGTTTGTTGAAACAGCCCAACGAGCGATCTTCATCTTGTTTCTGTCTGCGCCGGTTTCTATAACAAGTGAATCTTCCTTAACCGTTACAACTCTGCCCATAATTCCGCCGATAGTTGTTATTTCATCGCCGACCTGAACGGCATCACGCATATCCTGCTCTTCTTTTTGTTTTTTCTTCTGGGGGCGGATCATTACAAAATACATAACGGCAAAAAGAGCTGCCATCATAATGATCATAGTAAGAGGATTCTGCTGAGTCTGCTGACCGCCTGCAGCGCCTGCGCCGCCTGCTGCCAAAAGTGCAATAGGATTCATAAATTCAACCTCCTGAACATAATGGATTAATTATACAGTATAATCCCGAATAAATCAATAGTTTTTGAAATTTAATTCATTTATATTCTCGTATCAAGAATATCAACATACTTTTCCCTGAATTCCGAAAATGTGCCGTTATCGAGAGCATCTCTGATTTCCTGCATAAGATTATTATAGAAATAAAGGTTATGCATAACGCAGAGCCTCATTGCAAGCATTTCCTTTGCCTTGAAAAGATGCCTGATATATGCCCTTGAAAAATGGCGGCAGGTCGGGCAGCTGCATTCCGGGTCAATCGGCAGAGGGTCTTTCTCATATTTGTTATTGTTGAGATTGATAATTCCGCTCTTGGTGAAAAGATGACCGTGCCTTGCGTTGCGGCTCGGCATAACACAGTCAAAAAGGTCAACGCCTCTGTAAACGCCCTCAATTATGTTTCCGGGAGTGCCGACACCCATAAGATATCTGATTTTATCCTTCGGAGCATAAGGCTCAACAGCGGAAATTATGTCATACATAACCTCCTTCGGCTCTCCGACTGCAAGTCCGCCGATTGCATATCCGTCAAGATCAAGCTCAGCTATCTGTTTCATATTTTCAATTCTTAAATCCTCATAAGTGCAGCCCTGGTTTATGCCGAAAAGAAGCTGATTTTTATTTATCGTATCGGACAGAGAATTGAGCCTGTTCATCTCATTTTTGCAGCGTTCGAGCCATCTGACCGTTCTTTCCGCCGCTTCCTTTGCATATTTATATTCGCAGGGATTTTCAACGCATTCGTCAAAAGCCATCGCAATTGTTGAGCCGAGGTTTGACTGGATCCTCATACTCTCCTCGGGCCCCATAAAGATGTGCCTTCCGTCAACGTGCGACTGAAAATAAACTCCCTCCTCCTTGATTTTGCGCAGCTTCGCAAGGGAGAAAACCTGAAATCCGCCGCTGTCGGTCAGAATCGGACCACTCCAGTCGGAGAATTTATGAAGGCCGCCCATTTCTCTGACAAGGCCGTCACCGGGGCGAACATGGAGATGATAGGTATTTGAGAGCATAACCTGACATTTTATATCACGCAGGTCAACTGCCGAAAGCGCACCCTTGATGGCTCCGCAGGTTGCAACATTCATAAAAGCGGGAGTCTGAACTGTTCCGTGAACGGTTTCAAATTCGCCTCTTCTTGCATTTCCCTCTGTTTTGATAAGTTTATACATAGAGCTTCCTCAATTTCAACATTATAATATCAGACAGGCATCGCCGAACGAGAAAAACCTGTATTTTTCTTCAACGGCAATTTTATAAGCATTCATCGTATGCTCGTATCCGCAGAATGCGCTCACGAGCATAATAAGCGTGCTTTCGGGGAGGTGGAAATTTGTGATAAGGCAGTCAATGCACTTGAATTCATAGCCCGGATAGATGAAAATATCCGTCCATCTGTCGTCCTCGCAGATTTCTCCTCTGAAAGCTGCGGCTGATTCGAGGGTACGGCAGCAGGTTGTGCCGACGGCGAAAACCCTTCCGCCTCTCGCTTTTGTGCGGTTGATTATATCGGCTGTTTCCTTCGGCAGATGATAATGCTCCGAATGCATGTGATGATCTTCGATTTCATCAGCCTTGACCGGTCTGAATGTGCCGAGCCCGACATGAAGGGTAACAAATCCGACCTCAACGCCCATATCTCTTATTTTGTCAAGAAGCTCAGGAGTAAAATGCAGACCCGCCGTCGGAGCGGCAGCGCTTCCCTCTTCCTTGGCATAAACCGTTTGATATCTGCCTTTATCCTCAAGCTTTTCGGTTATGTAGTGAGGCAGCGGCATTTCGCCGATTTTATCAATAACCTCAAAGAAATTGCCCTCAAAGCCGAATTTAGCAACTCTGTTTCCGTCTTCAAGCACATCAATGATTTCTGCCGTAAGAGAGCCGTCGCCGAAAGTAAATGTGTTGCCGGTTTTCGCCTTTTTTCCCGGCCCGGTTATGACTTCCCATGTGTCTGCGCTCTTCTGGGTGAGCAGAAGGAATTCAACAACTGCGCCCGTGTCCGTTCTTGTGCCGTACATTCTTGCCGGAAGGACCTTGGTATTGTTAAGAATAAGGCAGTCACCGGGCATGAAATATTCGGTTATATCGTGAAAAATTCTGTGAGCAACATTGCCCGTTTTCTTATCGAGAACAAGCAGTCTTGAGCTGTCACGAGGCTCAACCGGGGTCTGAGCAATAAGCTCCTTGGGCAAATCGTAGAAAAAATCTGATCTCTTCATTGAAAATCCTCAAATAAAATCAAGTATTTAAAAAATTTTTGTTATAAATACAATTTGACTAATATTAATATGTGTGCTATCATCATAATATCATAATAGGTTTTTGTCAAGGTGAATAATAACAGAAAAAGCCCGGCAGCAATTACTTATTTTTAAAACTTTTTCCGAAAAGAGGTAAACACAATGAAAAATTACAAAGTCGGAATTATCGGTGCAACCGGAATGGTCGGTCAGAGATTCATAACTCTCTGTTCAGAGCATCCCTGGTTTCATATTGAAGTTCTTGCCGCAAGCCCTCGCTCGGCAGGTAAAAAATATACAGATGCCGTCGGCGCAAAATGGGCAATGCAGACTCCCATTCCCGAAAGCGTTGCCGATATGATCGTTATGGATGCAGCTGCGGACATCGAAAAAATCGCCGAAAAAGTCGATTTCGTTTTCTGCGCAGTTGATATGAAGAAAGATGAAATAAAGGCTCTTGAAGAAGCTTACGCAAAGGCTGAATGCCCCGTTATTTCAAACAACAGTGCCAACAGACACACTCCCGATGTTCCGATGATCGTTCCCGAGCTTAACAGCGAACACGCAAAAATCATTGATTCGCAGAAAAAGAGACTCGGTACAAAGAGAGGCTTCATTGCAGTTAAATCAAACTGCTCGCTTCAGAGCTATGTTCCCGCGCTCTTCCCTCTTGACGAAAAATTCGGCGTTAAGGATGTTCTTGTTTGCACATATCAGGCAATTTCAGGCGCAGGCAAAACATTTAACACATGGCCCGAAATGGTTGATAACGTTATCCCCTTCATCGGCGGCGAAGAAGAAAAAAGCGAAATCGAGCCTCTTAAGATCTGGGGCAAAATCGAGGGCGACAAAATCGTTCCCGCATCAAAGCCGAATTTTACCGCTCAATGCCTTCGTGTTGCCGCTTCAGACGGCCACATGGCAGCAGTTTTTGTAAGATTCGATAAGAAGCCTTCAATTGAAGAAATCAAGGAAATCTGGAAGAATTTCAAAGGATATCCGCAGGAAGCAGAGCTTCCCAGCGCTCCGAAGCAGTTCCTCAACTATTTTGAAGAGGATAACCTTCCCCAGACGAAGCTCCAGCGTGGTCTTGAGGGCGGCATGGCGATTTCCGTCGGCAGACTCAGAGAAGACACTCAGTATGATTATAAGTTCGTCTGCCTTTCACACAACACCCTCAGAGGTGCTGCGGGCGGCGCAGTTCTCATGGCAGAGCAGCTCTGCAACATGGGATATATCGAAAGCAAATTTTAATTCATTACGAAAGGCGGTTTTTTATGAAACCCGTTATCTTTACAGGCGCAGGCGTTGCAATAATCACGCCGTTCAACGAAGATCAGTCTGTTAATTACGATAAGTTTGCAGAGCTTGTTGAATATCAGGTCAGCAAGGGCACAAACGCCATTGTAGTCTGCGGCACAACCGGCGAAGCAAAAACCCTTTCAACGGAAGAACATATCAAAGTTATCAAACTCTGTGTTGATGTTGTTAACCACAGGGTGCCCGTTATTGCAGGCGCAGGAAGCAACGACACAAGATATGCCGTTGAGCTTTCAAATGAAGCTGAAAAAGCGGGCGTTGATGCTCTTCTTTCGGTCACTCCGTATTACAATAAGACTTCCCAAAGAGGTTTGCTTGCTCACTATAACTTCATTGCGGACAGAGTAAGCACTCCGATCATTCTTTATAATGTTCCTTCAAGAACGGGCGTCAACATCAAGCCCGAAACCTATGCCGAGCTTTGCAGGCATCCTCTTATCGTTGCAACAAAGGAAGCTAACGGCAACATCTCCGAAATAGCAAAAACAGCCGCTCTTTGCGGCGATGACCTTGCAATTTATTCGGGCAACGACGATCAGATAACTCCGATCATGTCGCTCGGCGGCAAGGGCGTTATCTCCGTTCTTTCAAATGTTGTTCCCGGCACCGCTCACAAGATCGCTCAGAAATATCTTGACGGCGATTACAAGGAAAGCCGCAGACTTCAGCTTGAATATCTTGACCTTTGCAACAATCTTTTCATTGATGTCAACCCCATTCCCGTTAAGGAAGCGATGAATATGATGGGTCTTAATGTCGGCCCCGTAAGGCTCCCGCTCGTCGGAATGGATGACGCATCAAAAGCGCAACTCCGTGACTGCCTTATAAGGCACGGACTGATCGAGGGCTGAATATGACAAGAATTTTATTATCAGGCTGCAGCGGCAAAATGGGCAGGGCCATAACCTGTGCCGTTGCCGGAAGAGATGATTGCGAAATAGTCGGCGGTATTGATTTATTCACCGATGTCGAGCTTGGCTATCCGGTTTTTTCATCTCCCTCCGCAGTAACCGAGGAAGTTACAAACAAAACGGATGTAATCGTTGATTTTTCAAATCCGTCCGCTTTTACCGGACTTACGGAATTTGCCGTTCGCAATTCCAAAGCCATTGTTGTCTGCACAACGGGGCTTAACGACACGCAGAAGAACACGCTTAAGGACGCTTCGAAAAAGATTCCCGTTTTCTTCAGCGCAAATATGTCCCTCGGAGTAAACCTCATAAACGAGCTTGCAAAGAAAGCTGCAAGAGTGCTCGGCGATTCTTTTGATATTGAAATCGTTGAAATGCACCATAATCAGAAGGTTGATGCTCCGAGCGGAACGGCTCTGATGCTTGCGGACTCAATCAAAGCGGAGCTTGACGGCGAAACAAAATATGAATTTGACCGCCATTCAAAGCGTGAAAAAAGAACAAAAAACGAAATCGGGATTCATGCGATCAGAGGCGGAACGATAACCGGCGAACACGAAATAATTTTTGCCGGTCATGATGAAATCATTAAAATTTCCCATTCTGCAAGAAGCAAAGAGCTGTTTGCAACCGGCGCAATCAATGCGGCGATCTTTATGAAGGATAAACAAGCAGGCCTTTATGATATGTCGCAGATGTTCAATTAAAAAAAGAGCTTTAAGTCTATCTGAAATCAGATAAGAACTTAAAGCTCTTTTATCATTTATTTCCGGCTTTTCGGTATGACCTCAAAAATCAAAGTCCTGTTTTTTCGGAGATATACTTACGGGCTTTGCAGGCATATTCATAGGGATTTGCCTTTGCGGGATCCTGCTCTGCTTCAACAACTACCCAGCCTTCGTAATCGGCATCGGAAAGAATATCAAACACGGGAGTGAAATCAAAGTCGCCGTCGCCGGGAACGGTAAATGCGCCTGCTCTTACGCAGTCAAGGAAGCTCCATCCCTTTTCCTTACCTTCGTTTATAACATCCTGACGGATGCTCTTGAGGTGAACATGCTTAACTCTGTTGACATACTTTTTAAGAACACCGATCGCATCCTCGCCCGAAAAAGCAAGATGACCGGTATCATAAAGAAGATAAACGAGATCGGGATCGGTTATTTCCATAAGCTTGTCGATTTCAGCCTCGGTCTGAACGCCCGTGCCCATGTGATGATGAACGGTGAAATACATTCCTTTTTCTTTTGCAAGTCTGCCCATCTCATTGAAGCCCTTTGCAATAAGAGCCCACTGTTCATCGGTATAAACGGGCTTATCGCCGAAAATGCTCTTGCTTGTACCCTGGATCGAATTGCCCTGCTCCGAAGCGCCGATAACCTTTGCGCCGAGAGCGTGGAGAAAATCTCTGTGCTTTATGAAAGCTTCAATAGTTGCATCATAGCCCTCTGAAAGAAGAAGAGAAGAGAACCATGCGTTGCAGATGCGAAGACCTCTGACATCAAGCTTATGCTTGAGAGTTTCAACATCCTTGGGATATTTATTTCCGATTTCGCTGCCCTTGAAGCCGCTGAGTGCCATTTCGCTGACGCACTGTTCAAAGGTGTTTTCTGCGCCGAGATCGGGGAGGTCGTCATTTGTCCATGCTATGGGAGCGATGGCAAGATTTACTTTTTCTTTGTTAAGCATAATTATTTCTCCTTTATATTAATAGAGTCTTGCTTTTTCGATATTGGCTTTCATTTCTTCGTATGCAGCCTGAACGGTTTCGCTTGTTGAAACCTCGGCAACGCCGACTCTCCACCAGGCATCATATCCGTCGCTCATACTTCCGTGAACAACTTTTATGTCAAAGAGGCAGGGAACGGTCTGATTCTTTGAATCCTTAATAGCTTCACGAAGCTCGGTTGCGCTTGAAATTCTGTATGCCTTGCAGCCGTAGCCCTCTGCTATTGACGCAAAATCAATGGGAACAATCGGTCCGTCAAGCATACCCGTTTCGGCGTTTCTTGCTCTGAACTGCGTGCCGAATGTGTCCGTACCCTGGTTATTCTGAAGATTTTCAATGCAGCCCCAGCCGGAGTTATCGAAGAGCATAACATTTATCTTTGCGCCCTCCATGACAGCTGTGTAAAGCTCGCTGTGGAGCATAAGGAAGCTTCCGTCGCCGACCATTGTATAAACTTCTCTCTCCGGCTCCGCAAGCTTAACGCCGAGCGCACCGCAGATTTCATATCCCATGCAGGAGAAGCCGTATTCCATGTGATAGGTCTTGGGAACGGATGATCTCCAGAGCCTCTGCATACAGCCGGGAAGGCTGCCGGAAGAACCGATTGCGATTGCATCCTTATCAATGAGCTTGTTGATTTCTCCGAGAGCTCTTGTCTGAGCGAGGCCATCCTTGAGAGCGATGGTATAAAGTCTGTCAACTTCATCAATATATTCAGCCTTTGCCTGGGCAACCTCGTCGCCCCAGTTAGACATATATTCTTTCATTGAAAGAGCGCCCATAATATCGAGCATTGCCGATTTGGCATCAGCAATGACCGATGTTGCATCCATCTTAAACGCATCAAACGGGCAGACATTGATCGAAAGAATCTTAACATCGGGATTTTGGAATCCCCATTTTGATGCGGTTGTGAAATCGGTAAGCCTTGTGCCGACGGCAATAACAAGGTCTGCCTGCTTTGCAAGCGCATTTGCGGCAGGTCCGCCGGTTACGCCGATTCCGCCCATATTGAGAGGAAGATCCCAGCGGATATTGCCCTTGCCGGCCTGGGTTTCGGCTATGGGAATATTGAATTTTTCGGCAAAGAACTGTGCGGTTTCCCACGCCTCGGAATATGTTACACCTCCGCCGACAATAAGAAGCGGCTTTTCGCTGCGCATAATCATATCAACTGCGGCATCTATTTCACGGGCGGACGGTGAGCGTCTGTCCATATACCAAACTCTCTTTTTGAGGAAATAATCGGGATAGTCAAACGCTTCGCCCTCAACATCCTGAGGCATTGCGAGGCAGACTGCGCCGGTATCGGCAGGATCTGTAAGAACTCTCATTGCGTTGATGCAGGCGGTCATAAGCTGCTCAGGGCGAACTATTCTGTCCCAGTATTTGCAGACAGCTTTGAAAGAATCGTTCGCAGTTATGCTGCAGCTTGTCGGCTGCTCGATCTGCTGAAGAACGGGATCGGGCTGACGGCAGGCAAATGTGTCACCCGGAAGGCAGAGAAGCGGAATGCGGTTTGCGGTTGCCGTTCCGCAGGCAGTAACCATATTGAGCGCACCGGGGCCGATCGAAGAAGTGCAGGCAATTATCTGCCTTCTGTTTTTCTGCTTTGCAAAAGCGATTGCGGCGTGAGCCATGCCCTGCTCATTATGACCTTGATAGAATTTAAGGCTGTGTCCGCCCTGCTCAAGAGCCTGGCCGAGGCCGACAACGCATCCATGGCCGAAGATGCCGAAAATGCCGTCTACGAATTTGGTTTCAACTCCGTCAAAGCTGACATACTGATTGTCGAGAAATTTAACGAGAGCCTGCGACATTGTGAGTTTCATTATCATTTCTCCTTTCGGAATGGCAAAATTGCTTAAAAATCAGCATAACTTGGGATATTAATTCCATTCCTCATTATTATATACCATATATAGAACCATTTCAATAGTTTTATTTTAAATGAAAGCTCCAATAAATCAAAAAATTTTATAAAAAACACTTGACATTCTCTCACAAATAATATATTATATTGAAGCACCAAAAAAGGTGCCGAAATGATTCATTAGCTCAGTAGGTAGAGCACTTGACTTTTAATCAAGGTGTCCGGGGTTCGAATCCCCGATGGATCACCAAAAGCCTCTTTTGTCTTTGACAAAAGAGGCTTTTTTCAACTGATATGCTTCTGTAATTATGCAGCTTATATTTTTATATTATTTTCGAGAGGAATATTATGTCAGAGAATTTCAGATTTGTTCATCTTGAGCATAAAAATAAAAGAATTTTGAGCGACACATCCGATTTCGGAATAAAGGCCGCAGAAAAAGTCCGCAATTTTCACAAAAGCTTTCCGGAATATTCAGTCACTCCTCTTGTTAAGCTCGATTCTCTTGCGGAAAAGCTCGGCGTTTCGAAGATTTTCGTTAAAGACGAAAGCTATCGCTTCGGTCTGAATGCGTTCAAGGTGCTTGGCGGCAGCTATGCCATCGGCTCTCTGATAGCCGAAAAGCTCGGCACGGATATCAGCGCTCTCCCCTATGAAAAAATGATAAGCAAAGAAACGAAGGCAAGGCTCGGCGAAATCACATTCGTTACCGCAACCGACGGAAACCACGGCAGAGGCGTTGCCTGGACGGCAAACCGTCTCGGGCAAAAAAGCGTTGTTTTCATGCCCGCCGGAACGGCTCCCGAAAGGCTTGAAAATATCAAAAAATTAGGTTCCGATGCAAGCATAACCGACCTCACATACGATGACGATGTTCGCCTTGCAAACGAATGTTCCGAAAAATACGGCTGGCTGACCGTTCAGGACACATCCTGGGACGGCTATGAAACCGTTCCGTTTCACATCATGCAGGGTTATACCACAATGGCCCTTGAAGCCTTTGAGCAGCTCGGAGATGTTAAGCCGACCCATATATTTCTCCAGGCGGGAGTAGGCTCAATGGCGGGCGCAGTATGCGCTTTCTTTGCAGATATTTATAAAGATGAAGAAAGGCCGATAATAACCGTTCTGGAGCCAAACGCCGCAGACTGCCTTTTTGCCACCGCACAGGCAAATGACGGAAAACTTCATTTCGCAGAAGGCAAAATGGATTCCATGATGGCAGGACTTTGCTGCGGAGAGCCTTGCAGGCTCGCCTGGGACATTCTCAAAGACCACGCCGACAATTTCGTTGCCGCTCCGGAACACATCGCCCCTACAGGAATGAGAGCGCTCGGCAAGTCCTGCGGCACGGATAAAAAGGTTATTTCCGGCGAAAGCGGAGCTTCAACAACGGGTCTTGTTGTTGAAGCACTTCAGAATGAAAGCCTAAAATGGCTTCGGGATGCCTTAAAGCTGAATAAGGATTCCGTTATTCTCTGCTTCTCAACCGAAGGTGATACCGACAAAGAAAACTATCGCAGAATAATGGAGGAATAAAAATGAACGCTATTGAAAATCTTATGACAAGGCGCAGCATCAGAAAATATAAAAGCGATATGATCCCGAAAGAAATAATTGATAAAATCTGCGAAGCCGGAACTTTCGCTCCTACGGGAATGAACAGGCAGTCGCCGATCATCATTGCAGTTACGAATAAAGAAACGAGAGATAATCTTTCAAAGCTCAATGCGAGCATTATGGGAACCGAAAGTGACCCGTTTTACGGCGCACCGGTCGTTCTGATCGTTCTTGCAGACAAATCAATGCCGACCTACATTTATGACGGCAGCCTCGTTATGGCGAATCTTATGCTTTCCGCTCACGAATACGGAATCGCAAGCTGCTGGATCCACAGAGCAAAAGAAGAATTTGAAACCGATGATGGAAAAGAAATTCTCCGCTCACTCGGAATAAGCGGCGAATATGAAGGAATAGGCCATTGCATTTTAGGCTATGCGGATTGTGAACATTCCGAAGCAAGGCCGAGAAAAGAAAACTATGTTTATCATATAGATTAAAATTACCCGTCGGATTTTCTCCGACGGGTAATTTAATATTTAATGAGCAAAAATGAATTCGCCGAGGTTTGCGTTGATTCCGTTATCTTTAACTCTGTTATAGGTGCTGAAATTGTTGAAGAACGCAAAAACGGTTCCGAGGAATCTGACTATCGGCTGATAAAACGGAGCAAGCTTTGAGGGATGGCCGCCGTCTCTGCTCGTTTTTGCGATGGTATAGGAATTGAACATTTCGCCGCTTTCGAGAGTATATGACTTAACGGTGATTGAATCCTCGCTGAAATCAATAATATTATAAATCTTTTCGGATGTGAGCTTATCAATTGCGATATTTGAGCCAAGAGGAGGAATTTCGCCATCCTTAAGCTCTCTCGGTCTGTTGATGGAGCCAGAAACCATATAAACGGTTCCCGCAGGGTCCGTTACGGTTGCGTTCGGAGCAATCGAGCCGACTTTTTCGCCGCCGTAAACGGGAGCGGAAACGGTATAATAATGGCTGTGGCCGAGAAGAACGAGGTCTATCTTGAATTCATCACAGATAGGTCCCCAGATAAGACGCAGGAACTTGTTTTCGCTTTCTCTGCTTTCGATTCTGCCGCCCTGAAGATCGTGATGGAACATCATTATTCTCCACTTGACATCGGGGTTGGCTTTGACCGATTCCTTAACGAAATTATGGTGGTCAATTCCGCTGCCGTTATTGCTGTTCATAACCATAAAAAGAACATCGCCCTTGACAAACCAATAATCCATTGCGTTATATTCGCCGACAAGGTTGTTTGTCTTTTCGTTCGGATAATTCTTGAATGTTTTATAATCAACCGCCTTGCGGTCATGGTTGCCGAATGCAGTCGCCGTGCTGATGGTGCGAAGAGACGGCGAAGCCGAATATGCCTTATATTCGCATTCAAGGCCGAGGCTCGCCTGATCGCCTGCAGAAAGAAGAAGGCTTATATCACGGTTCTTCTCCATTGCATTCTCAATAACATTGTTGAAATTGAGCGAACAGTTTTTGAGAGAAGCTTCGTCATTCTCATCAACGCTGACATGAACATCCGTAACATAGATTGCCGAAAAGCTCTTATCATCTTCCGTTTTGAATTTGTAAACATCGGAGGCATAGCCCTCACTTTTGCATACATAGGAATATTCTTTGCCCGCTTCAAGGCCCGTTGCCGTAACCTTGTTTGCATAGTCGCCGCTGTAAGTCTTTACGCAATAGCCGCTGAAAATCTTTGTTTCGCCGCCCGAAACGGTAATTTCAACCGTCGGAGTTGATTCCTTTGCCGAATACCACGAAAAATTACGCTCGGTTTCGTCAGAGCCGGCAAACATTATAACGCCGTGCTGCGATTCTTCGCCCGCCCAATATCTGTCCCATTCTTCGGCTGATGCTGCCGAAGCAGATGAAACCGCCGAAACGCAGAGCAGCAAAGCAAGCATAAGTGAAAGAATTTTTTTCATAACCACATCTCCTTTTCTATGTGATATATCTTATAATATTAATAAAGATTAGTCAAGAAAAAAAGGGCGGAACTTCAAAGATTTAAAAAGTACCGCCCGAAATTTATTCATTATACATAATTATGAGTGTGCCGTTTTTAACGGTCACTCTGCTTTCCTTTCCGGCAAACTCATTACTGACGCCGAGAGCAAATGTGTTTTTGAGGATAACATCATCAAGCGGATATTTAAGTCCTTCAATAGTTACACCCTCCGAAACATCGGAATGAGAAAAAACCGAGATATATCCTTTGTGATCTGCCGAAAAAGTTTTTGAAGCGTTATGGATTGCGGTTATTCTTTTATTTCCGTTGATCAAAACGGCATTGAAGCCTCTTTCCGCAAGAGATGCAATAAGCTGATAATTGGCGAGAGTATGATCCTCTCTGCCGCCGGTTGCGCCGTAAATGACAAAGTTTTCAAAACCGAGCTCAATTCCTTTTTCAACTGAGGAATACATATCGGTAAAATCTTTTTCGGGTTTGAATCTTATAACATTTTCTTCATCGGGAACATAGCCGAGAGAATCAAAATCGCCTACAACATAATCCGGCTGAATACCCTTGCTTTTCAGCACCTCGTATCCGCCGTCTGCGGCGATTATAATATCTCCGTTTTTCTTTTCAAAATCAAAGCTTTCGCATTCCCCTGCTCCCACAACACAGCATATTTTCATTTTATCACATCCTCCGGATATTTTAAATCAAATCACCGTTTATGTCAAGGAATGAACTTTTTATACCACGGAAGCGCTTCTTCTTCGATAACTCTGCTGACCGTTTCAACCTCTTTTTCTATTGACGGAGTGTTATAAACAAATGCAAGAGTTGATTTCATATTTTCCGCTTTCTTCGTGAAAAGTCCGTATTCCCTGCCGTAATTTATCCATTCCTCGGCAAGAGAAAGAAGCACGGAGCTGTCGCTGACAGCGCTGCCGTATTTTTCTATGATTCCCGAAATTTCTTCGGTATCAAGGCTTTCGATCAGACCTTCAAGCACCTTTGAACCGTCATTGCCGAGAATCGAAATGAGCATATCAAGCTCATCGGAATTTTCGGAAATGACCTTTGTGATATTTTTCAGATAGCCGACAGTTTCGGGAAGAGCGGCAATTTCTTTCTGAATTTCGGGATTTTCCATTTCGGACTGAAGAGCCGCAAGAAGCGGAGAAACATTTTCAAATTCCGACATCAGACCCGGCAGAAGAGTAAGGAATTTTTTCACCGCAGGGTCGGAAAGAAGACCGAGAGCCGCTTTAACATCGGGATCATTGAGGCTTTCGAGAAGTCCTTTGAGAGCTTCGCCGTTTTCCGGAGTTGCATATTTTGAAAGGACTTTTATAAGCTTTGAATTCTTTGAATAAATCTTTACCGTATCGCCAAGCACGCCGACAAGCGACTGAACCTTATTTTTATCTGTCAACAGCGAATAAAGCATTTTGTCCGGGTCGATTTTGTTAAGTGCATTCTGAAAACTTTTGAGAGATGCAAGCATCGTTTTCAGCTCGTCAACGGTTTCGGGCATTGCAAAATCAAGATTCAGCGAAGCAATCGGAAGCGCCGCAAAATACATATTATCAAGGCTGAAATTTTCCGTTTTTGCGCTGACGGAAGCTTCATCTCCGATAATCAGTCCGCCGACCTCACCGAGCTCTTTGCTGTTGATCCCGAGGCTTTCGGAAAATCCCGGCATACCCGTGAAAACAACGATTTCCTTTGTGCCGTCGCCGAGAGTCTGGCCGTTTTTGACCGATATTGAAGAGAATTTCCCTTCGGGCAGAATCATTCCGCCAACAACTATCATAGGCAGATAAACTCTGTGGTCCTTGCCGTTGACCTTACCGCTTCTGAATGATTTATTGATCATTTTAATGTCGATTCTTATTTCTCCGCTCTTTCCGGCAATATCCTCTGCGCTGATTTCTCTGCCGTTGAGATAATATTTTATCTGAATTTCAAGAGGAAGCTTTTTATCGGTTTTGCCGCTGTAATAAAGATCGGTTTCGGGCATGTGCCAGCGGAGTTTTTCACCATCCGCAACAGGCTGAACATCGCTTTTTATATTCGTGATTTCTTTCAGATCGCTTATGTCATCAACATAGACCTGCGGGGAATCTGTGTGAAGCCAGTCGCTGACATTAACATTCTTAACGCCGCCGTCCGGGTTGAGATTGACATAGACGGTTTCGGTTTTCATAACATCTGCCGCCGCTTTTGAAAAATACTGCTGAACATATTTTTCCTCCGCCGGCTTTGATGCCGAAGCCGTACCCTCTGCGGCATTTTCGCTTCCGCACGCCGTGAGCATAAGCATTGATGCGGAGAGAAGCAATGCAGTTATTCTTTTAGTTTTCATTATCTGATACCTTCCATTTATTTGAAGTTTTTGAAATTATTTTCTCAAAGATGCCGAGAAGCGCAGGCATAAATATCATTATTATCAATGCGCTGATAACCGCTCCCCTTGCAAGCATTGCGCATATACTTCTGACTATGCTGATATTGCAGACAACATAAACGCCGAAGGTTGCAACAAAGAAAACGATTGCGCTCTGAAAAATCGACTTGCATGAGGCATAAGCAGCTTCTTTGACTGCGGTCAATCTGTCCTTGCCCGAATTCAGCTCCTCACGGAATCTTGAGGTCATGAGGATGGCATAGTCAACCGTTGCTCCGAGCTGAACGCAGCTTATTATGGTCGGCGCAACAAAGGGCACTTCCGCACCCGTTATGAACGAAATCGCTTCATTGATAAGAATTGCAAGCTCGATCGACGCAACAAGGATAAACGGAATGCTGATCGATTTGAAGCATATTGCAATAAGGATGAATATTGCCGCAATGGAAATAATGCTCGTAATCGTGAAATCTCTTGCGGTAACGGCAACAAGATCTTTTCCGAGAGCCCCCTCGCCCGTGAGATAACCGGTTTCATCATATTTATGAAGGATTTCAAGAAGCGAATCTATCTGTGCATTGCCCTCATCGGAGGTCGGATCATAGACGGAATTTATCATCATCAGTCTGTAACCGCCCTTCTGACAGATTTCTTTTACCATATCGGGCAGAATGCTTTCGGAAATTGCCGCTCCGACAAACGAATTGAGCGAAATAACATTTGAAACGCCTTCGGTATTTTCAAATTCATTCACCATCATCGAAACCTCATGAGCAGGCACATTCTCATCAACGATAACAAAATGAGTCATCGCCATATTGAAATCGGTTTTCAGCTTTTTAAGCCCGGAAACGGATTCCATCTGCTCCGGCAGAGCCTTGGTAAAATCATAATACATATTAACATTTTTATTCATTATATATGCGGGGATAACAAGCAAAACGAAAATAACCGCAAGAATCTTTCTTTTCTTAACCGAAAAATCAACAATCGCATTGAATTCCGGCACATGAGGTTTATGCCTGAAACGATGGATCGGTTTATCAAATATCATCAGCATTGACGGAAGCACGATAACAACCGCAAGAACGCCGAGAATAACGCCCTTTGACATAACGATTCCTATGTCAAGACCGAGGCTGAAGCTCATAAAGCAAAGCGCAAGGAAGCCGAAAACAGTCGTCATTGAGCTGCCCGAAAGAGAAACAAAGGTTTTGGAAATCGCATTTGCCATTGCTTCTCTTCTGTCCGAATGAATCTGAAGCTCCTCTTCAAATCTGTCCATAAGGAAAACAGAATAATCCATTGTCACTCCGAGTTGAAGAATCGCCGCAACGCTCTGCGTGATATATGAAATATCCCCGAAGAAGAAATTTGTTCCCATATTATAGATAACTGCATATCCGAGCGCAAAAAGGAGCACGAACGGAAGCACGTATGAGCTCATCGTTACCGAAAGAGCAATCAGAGCAAGCGCAATTGCAATTGCAATATAAATCGGCGCTTCCTTATCAACAAGCTCCTTTGTGTCTGCCATAATTGCGGACATTCCGCTCATAAAGCATTGCTTATTCATCAGCTTTTTTATCTGCCCGACTGCTTTCATGGTTTCGGTTGAAGCGCTTGAATTTTCAAACTGCACCATCATCATTGTGGATTTTTTATCGGTTGAATAAAAAATATCGGTCACAATATCGGGAAGAATGGATTCCGGAATCGAAATATCAATAAATGAATTTGTCCAGGTGACGCTTTTTACTCCGCTGATTTTTTCTATTCCCGATTTCATTTTTGCAGCGTCATTCGGCGAAGCGCCCTCAACAACAACGAATGCGTTGGCGGAATTGCCGAAAACCTCGTCAAGAATAACCTCGCCCTTAACGGAATCCAGTTCCGGCGGCAGATAAGAAAGAATATCATAATTTACCGGCGTTGCAAAAAATCCGATTGCACACGGAATCAGAAGCAGAGTTGCAATTATAAGTATTGTTTTTGAATGATAGGCAATGAACTTTGCCGCCTTATCAATCATCAAAATTCGCCCCTTGTCTGATAATATTTCTGACCGTCAGAGTAAAAAGCGGTCTGATGTCTTCTATTGAATACGGCTTTCCGTAAACGACCGCATCGCAGCAGACGGAGCCGGTAAAATCGGTCAGAAGATAAATGGTTTTTTCGGCATTTTCTTTTGAATATCCCTTTTCAACAAACCCGTTCGTAAGTTCTTTAAGAGATTGACGAAGCTCTGAATTATTCGTATTCAGAACAGATCTGAAAAATGAAGAAAGGTTTTTCTGAACAAGCGCCGCAAGCTCCCTGTGAAAAACGAGGAAATCAATTATATTATTGATAAATGTTATAACTTTATCCTCAAAATTCTTCGATTCATCGGAAAATGCCCTTTTATATGATTCAACAATAATATCCGAGCCTTTGTGAACGATGAGCTGATCAAGAAGATCATATTTATCCTTGAAATAAAGATAGAAAGTGCCCTTTGCGATCCCTGCGGATTTAACTATATCGTCAATCGCCGTTGACGCAAAACCCGCATCGGTAAAAAGTCTGTATGCAGAATCAAGTATATTCATTCTTTTGATATTCTGCTTTATTTCCGCTTTTGTCATTTTATGCTCCTCCTTTGTAATTATGACTGACAGTCATTATTATACGCAAAAATGACTAACAGTCAATATTTGCCCTGCAAAATTCATAATTAATTAATGATTATCAACAAAAAAGCTGCCGCAAATTGACTTTGCAGCAGCCCGTTTATTAATTATGCTCAATTTCGCCGTTTTCCCATGCCTGTTCAAATAAAGTTCCGAGGGCTTCGTAATCATTCAAGAAACCATCGAACAGTTCATCAAAATTTTCATCAAATATCTCATATGCCCTTTTTGAAGCCGAATTGTTTTCATAAAATTCGGTTTTTATTTTTTCAATGCCGGTCATCTTATTTGTTTTTTCATCAAATTCAACATAAAACATCTCATTGCAAATGCTCCACAAGGCAAATTCAGCATTCTTTTCAGTTTCCTTATCATCCGTCAATTTATAAAGATACGGAACGCTTTCCTCACCGATCTCGTAAAGATAATTAATATCAATTTCCTTGAGCCTGCCGCTTTTATAGGCATCATAGTTATACTTTACAACAAGAGAATTTATATTGAATGTGCCGAGAACAACAAGAGCAATTCCCGAAACGGCAAGCGCAAACTGAAGTACCTTTATCTTTTCATTGAAAAGTCTGATAATAACGGCAATGAATGTCAGCGCCATGATTATCATAAATACGCTTGTGCCTAGTCTTAAAACCGTCATTCCGTAATTGCGGATATAGAGATACATTTTTGAAAGAGCGGTTGCGGAAATAAGAAGAGTAAACGCTCCTATGAAGCAGCCGAAAATTTTCAGAATTGCGGGAATTTTGCCGTCTTTCTTTTTTGAAAAGATTATCATAAAGAATATCAGAACAAGGTTTATTCCCGCTATTGCGCAAAGCTCAAAAAAACCTCTTCTTGCATATTCCGCATAGGAAAATTCAAACTTCGGCGGAAGAAAGCCGCTGAATGCGCTGAAAAAATATGCAAGCTGTGAAAAAAGATATACTATATAACACAGCGAAACCGCCGCAAAAAACGAGGCTGAAAAAGCAGTATCGAAGCCTTTGAAGCTTTTGGACTCAAAAGCGCTTTTTTCTCTCTTTTTGAGTGAAAAAGCAAAACCGATTATAAACGGCGCAATGATGATCGTAAGAATAATCTGAGCAGCAAGAGGTGCGGCATCCGGCAGAATCTTCATTGCGAGCGTTTCAAAAGCAACATCAGAAGAAATGAGCAGAGGTATAACCACCGCAAGAACGGGAACGGCGCACAAAACGCCCGCCAGAATTTTGAGAGTTTTTTTGCTTTTTTCTGTTTTTGCCGAAGCTGCTGCCTTAACGGATTTCGGCATATCGCCGATTCCGTAAAAAAATGCCCCGAGGAAAAACCCGAACAATCCGAGGTCGCCGTTAAACCCGGCTTTCCCCGAAAGCGACGCAAACCACACCCATTCGAGCAGAACACCTGCAAACGCCGAAAGGATCCTGACGGCGGCATTGGAGGTTATCGCAAACGGAAGGGCAAGCAAAAGCGAAATTATCCCGCACAAAAGACCGTAAGCGGTTATTCTTTTATCCCTGCAAACAAAATAAGCCGTTCCGATTGCCAGAGCAATCACATGAGAAACAGCATAGCCAAATCTGAACCCGCCCCATATTCCCCACGCAAGGCTGATGAATGTTCCGAGAATAAACAGGAGCGCAAACGGCATATCCTTGTTGTCTGGCACAAATTTGTTTTTATTTTCTTCCATATTACTCGCCTCTGTATTCGATAATGTCTCCCGGCTGGCAATCAAGCGTTTTGCAGATTGCTTCAAGCGTTGAAAACCTGACCGCTTTGGCTTTTCCCGTTTTGAGAATGGATAAATTTGCCTGGGTAATTCCTATTTTTTCGGCAAGCTCGCCGGAAGTCATTTTATTTTTTGCCAGCATTACATCAAGATTTACAATAATCATATCGTCAAATCATTTTCCTCTCTGATTTTCACCGCTGAATCCATCACATTTTTAACAACTCTCAAAAGCGTTCCCACAACAGCCATCGCAAAAGCGATTATGATAAGAACCGGAAATCCGCAGGATGATATAAAGGTTATAAGCATAACCGCATAACAGCACCATGAAATAAATCGCAGGAGTCTGACATTCCGAACAATAAAAACCTTATCTTTGATTATATTCAAAAGCAGCCTTATGAGCATATATAGAGCTGCCGCCGCAAACGGCACGCAGCAATAAAATGCCGGAACGACCCATGTCATAAGCTTCGACAGCACTTCGGGAGAGCCGAATTCATTGTAAGTCATATACATTGTTTTAAAAAATTCCGGAAAAATAAAAGCAAGAATAATAAGCATTGCCGATGATAAAATACATATACCGAGTGATATTCCCGCAGATACTTTACTGTAATTCATATTAAACCTCCAATTGCTTTCTGCAAGAATAAAATACCAATCATTTTACCGTTTGTCAATAAATAATTTATTGTTTTTCGATAAATTTACATATTGTACACATTTGCAAGCAAAAAAGGAGTGCGGCTCAAACAAAGAGCTGCACTCCGGATCATCGTATAAAATTTATCTGCCGGGAGTAACGGTTGAACGAAGAGTAACATCGTGGTAACCGCCCTCAACGATTGAGGTTGAAGAAACAACGGTGAGCTTTGCGTTCTTCTGAAGGTCGGGAATATTGATAACGCCTACATTACACATTGTTGACTTGACCTTATAAAGGCTCTTTGCAACATTGTCGCTGAGCGAGCCGGCATAAGTTACATAAGAATCAACGCCCTCTTCAAAACTGAGCTTTGCCTTGCCGCCGAGGTCATATCTCTGCCAGTTTCTTGCTCTGTTGGAGCCTTCGCCCCAGTATTCCTTAACATAAACGCCGTTGACCATAAGCTTGTTTGTGGGGCTTTCGTCAAATCTTGCAAAATATCTGCCGAGCATAAGGAAATCTGCGCCCATTGCGAGAGCAAGAGTCATATGATAATCGTGAACGATGCCGCCGTCGGAGCAGATGGGAACATAAATTCCGGTTTCCTTAAAATATTCATCTCTTGCAGCAGCAACCTCAATAAGAGCGGTCGCCTGGCCTCTGCCGATGCCCTTTGTTTCTCTTGTGATGCAGATTGAACCGCCGCCGATGCCGACCTTAACGAAATCCGCACCTGCTTTTGCAAGGAACATAAAGCCGTCTCTGTCAACAACATTGCCTGCGCCGACCTTGACTTTGTCGCCGTATTTTTCACGGATGAAAGAAAGGGTCTGCTCCTGCCATACGGTATATCCCTCTGATGAATCTATGCAGAGAACATCAGCACCTGCTTCAACAAGAGCGGGAACTCTCTTTTCATAGTCAAGAGTGTTGATACCTGCGCCTACAACATAGCTCTTGTTGGCGTCAAGAAGCTCCTGGGGATTTTCTTTATGCTGTGAATAGTCTTTTCTGAAAACAAAATAAAGAAGATTGCCGTCTTTATCAATAATCGGGAGTGAATTGAGCTTGTTTTCCCAGATGATGTCATTTGCTTCCTTGAGAGTTGTTTCTGCGGGAGCGGTAATGAGCTTTTCAAGCGGAGTCATAAATTCGCTGACGGGAGTATCTTCAGCCATTCTGCTGACTCTGTAATCTCTGCCGGTAACGATGCCGAGAAGCTTGCCGTTTGATTTGCCGTTTTCCGTAACCGCCATAGTGCTGTGGCCCATTTCTTCAAAAAGAGCAAGCACATCGGCAAGAGTTGAATCGGGCTTGAGGTTTGAATCGCTTACTACAAAGCCGGCTTTATAATTCTTAACTCTTGCAACCATTGCCGCTTCGTCCTCGATTGACTGCGAGCCGTAAATGAAAGATATTCCGCCCTCTTTTGCAAGCGCAATGGCGAGAGTATCGTTTGAAACGGACTGCATAATAGCGGAAACAAGAGGAATATTAAGCGTTATGGGGCTCTCTTCTTCGCCTTTTCTGAATTTGCAGAGAGGTGTTTTAAGGGAAACGTTTGCGGGGATACATTCTCTTGAAGTGTATCCGGGAATAAGCAGATATTCGCTGAAAGTTCTTGAGGGCTCCTGACAATAAATAGCCACCGTTTATCACTCCTTAATTAATATTTATCTACAAAATTTTGTGACATAATTATCTATGCAATGCTCGATTATTTCAACTGCCTTTTCTCTTCCCTGAACTTCGTCAACAACCGTTTCTTTTCCTTCAAGGTTTTTATAAACCGAGAAGAAATGGGTCATTTCATCGAAAATATGGGCAGGCAGTTCCGAAATATTCTTATACATATTATAGTTGGGATCTTTGAACGGGATAGAGATGATTTTTTCATCCAGCTTTCCGTTATCCTTCATAATAATAACGCCTATCGGATAGCATCTTACAAGGGTCATCGTGTCGATTTCCTCGCTGCACAGCACAACAACATCGAGAGGGTCGCAGTCATCGCCGTATGTTCTCGGAATGAAGCCGTAGTTTGCAGGATAATGAGTTGAAGTATAAAGGATCCTGTCAAGAATCATAACGCCCGTTTCTTTGTCGAGCTCATATTTTTTCTTGCTTCCTTTGGGAATTTCGATAACCGCAAGGAAATCCTCAGGGGTTACTCTTTTGGGATTCACATCGTGCCAGATATTGCTCATTTTAATCTCCTTAGCTGCTGTATACCTTAATCAAAATATATTGTTTTGCCGGTTTTTGCCGATTCATAAACTGCGTTGACTATTCTTACGCTCTTGATTGCTTCCATCGGAAGAATGCCGGGGTCTCTGTCTTCCATAACGGCGTTTATCATATCTTCAACAACATAGTTATGGCCGAGGCAGAGAGTAGGATCAAGGGCAGCAAGAGCTGCGTTGCCCTGATATTTTTCAAGCATTTCCTTTTCTTCCTCTTCGGGAGCATCCTTGAACTTCCAGGTTTTCAGGTGATCCTGATCCGCTTCCATTGAACCGTTTGTGCCGTAAACACAAATATCGGTGCAGATTCCGGGATAAGCGCAGGTTGTGCTGATAAATGTTGCAACTGCGCCGGATTTAAATTTGATAAGCGAAGCGGTAAAATCTTCCGTATCGATTTTATGATTATAAATTGCGGTTTGCGAAGTAACGCTTTCAACATCGCTGTTCATAAGCCACTGCATAATGTCAACGGTATGGACTGCCTGATTCATAAGCGATCCGCCGCCGTCCATTTCCCATGTGCCTCTCCAGCCGCCGTTGTCATAATATTCCTGCGTTCTGTACCATTTGACCGCAAAATCTCCGAAGAGAACCTTGCCGATTTTTCCGCTTGTTATCGCATCGTGCATAAGCGGCATATCGGGGTTATATCTGTTCTGATGAACAACGCCCGCCTTCATTCCGGTTTCAAGCCTTGCCTTTTCGATTTTCATTGCCGCCTCAACGGTAATATCAACCGGCTTTTCAACGAGAACATTTTTGCCCGCTTTCATCGCCTTAACTGCGAATTCTGCGTGCATACCGCTCGGAACGGCGATGCTCACCGCATCAATATCAGGATTTTTAAGCATCTCATCAAAATCGGTATAGGTGATTATTTCCGGAAACTTTTCCTTTGCCTTGTCAAGCTTTTCCTGCTTGAGATCGCAGACTGCGATAAGATCCGCATTCTTTGAATTGTGTGCGGCTTCCGCATGATTCATGCCGACTCCGAGACCGACAACTGCATAACCAACTTTTTTTGCCATTTTTATTTCCTCCGTAAAACATTATTGGTGAAATTACGAGAGCATAAAATACGCTGCATTGCAAAGCCACGCTGCTTCGCAATAAAAAAGCAGACCGTACGGCTTATTTTTCCGCAGCGGTCCGAACCGACTGCCTGCGAGCCGGTCAAATGCTTTTATATGTTGTAAATTTATATTTTACGCCCTTATATTCCTGCTCTTCTCCCTCTTTTGCAAGAACCCAGTTCGGATCTTTGTCAAGATCGGGAAAAAATTTATCTGCGGGCTTGCTTGAATCAACCTTTGTTACATAAACGGTGTCGCAATAGGGTACAAGCTGCTCATAAATTGACGCACCTCCGCAGACATATACCGTATTTGTATCAAATCTGCGAAGAACGTCAAAAAGCTCATCAAGAGAACGGACGACGATAACATCGGGCGCACTCCATCCTTCAACATTGCAGATAACAATGTTTACTCTGTCGGGCAGAGCTTTTTGACCGGGAAGCGAAAGAAAAGTTGCATGGCCCATAACAACAACATTGCCAATGGTTTTCTGCTTAAAAAATTTCATATCGTCGGGAATATGAAAAAGAAGCTCGTTTGAATTTCCGATGCCCCAGTTTTTATCAGCGTTGACAATTGCTTTCATATCGCATTTCCTTTCTTTCCGTTTTAAATCGCAACCGGAATTTTTGCGGTAAACTCGTGGAATTTATAGTTTTCAAGCCAGAAGCTGTCTTTTGTGAAATCATAGAAATTATTGATGCTCTTGTCCATGTGGAATTCGGGAGCATCATAAGGCGTTTTTGCTATAAGCTCCTCAACTATGGGCACATGGCGGTCATAGATATGAGCATCCGCAATAACATGAACGAATTCGCCGACCTCAAGCCCGCTTACCTGCGCAAACATACAGGTCAGAGCCGAATACTGCGCAACATTCCATATATTTGCGGCAAGCATATCCTGCGAGCGCTGGTTTAAAACAGCATTGAGCTTGTTTCCGGTAACATTGAAGGTCATGCTGTAAGCGCAGGGATAAAGAGCCATTTCGCTCAAATCCTGATGAACATATATATTGGTAAGTATTCTGCGGCTTGCAGGGTTATGTTTAAGATCATAAAGCACACGGTCAACCTGATCCATATCGCCCTCTTTATAGTGATGCTTAACTCCGAGCTGATAGCCGTAAGCTTTGCCGATAGTGCCGTTTTCATCCGCCCATGAATCCCAAACATGACTGCCGAGATCGTTGATATTGTTTGATTTTTTCTGCCATATCCAGAGAAGCTCATCAACCGCACTTTTAAGAAATGTTTTTCTTAAAGTAAGAATCGGGAATTCTTTGCTTAAATCATATCTGTTAACAACACAGAATTTCTTGATGGTGTGAGCGGGTGTTCCGTCTTCCCATCTGGGTCTGACCTCACGGTCCGTATCCCATATACCGTTTTGAAGAATGTCTTTGCAGGTATCGATAAACACTTTGTCAGCGAAGCTCATATTTTTTCCTCCAGACGATTAATATAATCTTTCAATCCGTGTTCAAAATCGACTCCGAGCCTTGTGTCCGTGCCGGCTTCGTATGTTCTGCGAATGGCGGAGCAGACAAATTCAAGAGCGATCTGAGCGCTTCTGAAAATATTTATTCCGTTCATATATGCGCCGAAAAGCGCCGAGGCGAATAAATCGCCTGTGCCGTAATATACACCGTCAAATCTTTCGGTAAAGAAATATTCCGTTCTGTTTCCGCTTCTTACCGCACATCCGATTTCATTTTCGGAGAAAGAAACACCGGTCAGCACGGTCATCTTCGCTCCCGTTCCCGAAAGTGCCGAAAGAAGCTTTTCAATATATTCTTTATCTCCGTGCAGATCGCATTCGGAATCGGTCAGAAACGCCGCTTCCGTTATATTCGGAACTATTATATCTGCTTTTCCGCAAAGCGATTTCATCTCTTCCGCAAAACCGGGCTTGAAGGTCTTATACATTTCTCCCCCGTCTGCCATAGCAGGGTCAACAAGCACAACGGTTCCTTCCCTGCGGAACATATCTATGAAATCCTTAACGATTTCAACCTGCTCCGTTGAGCCGAGAAAGCCGCTGTATATCCCGTCAAACTCAACCCCGAGGCTTTTCCAATGAGAAGCATAAGACGGCATATCGCCGGTAAGGTCACGGTAAGTGAAGCCTTCTATATTGCCGGTATGCGTTGAAAGCACGGCAGTAGGAAAAGCAGCAGCTTCGATTCCCGACGCAGAAATCACGGGAAGGGCCGCAGTAAGCGAACATTTACCTATTCCCGATATATCGTGAATTGCCGCAATGCGTTTCAGTTTCACAGCGATTATCTGCCTTTCGGTTAGAAATATTTAGTATATTATACTATTTCCAAAATTGTTTTTCAACCTAAAAATTTTTTTCGGCAAAAGCATAGAGAAAAAGATACAATCTGAAAATATTTTGTGCATAACACTAAAAACTTCTTTACATACACGGAATTTAATGCTATTATAAGGTTTAGCATTCAGCGAATAATGAAATAGGAGAATTGCAATGAAAAAGAAAGCAGCAAAATTCGCAAGCGTTATTCTTGCGCTCTCAATCGTTTTCTCATCAACAACAATCATTTCCGCTTCGGCAGGCACATCGCCTATCGCAAGAGTCGGCATTTCGGCTCTCGGCGGAATAATCAGAGGCGTTATCGGCGGCATCAATGCGATTATCCCCGATAATAAAAATTTCGGCAAGGTTTCAGAGCATTCAACCGAAAACTTCTACTCCGGAACGGAAACCTTTAAGGATTCCGCAGACGCAGGCGCAAAGTGGAAGCTCGGCTACTGCAAGAACTCCCTTATCCCCGATGATATCTTTGAAGGCGAATATTATCTCGGCGGCTTCATGTCAATGCAGAACGGTATGAAGAACAAGGTTGAAGAAGTAGTCGGCGGCATGGATGTGCGTGCAATCGCACTTGATGACAGCTCCGGAAGAGGCATAACCGTTTTTGCAAATATTGACTGCATCGGTTTTTCAAACGGCGACATCAAAGCCATCCGTGAGCTTGTTGCGAAGAAGCTTCCCGATGTTAAATTCACATCAATCAACATTTCTTCAACCCATTGCCACAGCTGCATAGACACTCAGGGTCTCTGGACAAACCTCTTCCCCAAGCTTCTCAAGAATCTTGTTAAATCATATTTCCGCCTTGATATGGAAAGAGGCGTAAATACGGAATATATGGAAGGTTTCCTCTATGAAGCAGTTGCAGATGCCATTGTCAGCGCCGCAACAGATATGAATGAGGGCACTCTCAAGGTCGCAAAGAAAAACATAAACAAGGATTATTTCAACAATAAGAACAGAAAATCAGCTTCCGCTCTTATCACCGAAATGACAAGACTTACCTTCATCCCCGATGATCAGGAAATCAGACCCACAATGCTTGTTAACGTTGCAGGTCATCCCGATGTTACCGGCCTCGCAGTTGACAAGGAAGACAACGGAAGACAGCTTTCCGGCGACTATGTAACCTATATGCAGGATACCGTTGAAGCCGGCGGCTATAACTTTATGTTCATTCAGGGCCCCATTGCAGGTATCTATATGGGCAGAGGTCTTACAAACGATGATGTTGACACCAACCCCGACAGACGCTATATGCAGTCCGTAAGATACGGCATTGAGCTCGGCAAGATCGCTCTTTATCTCACAAACACCGTTGAAGAAATTGAAGCTGACTATCAGCAGAACCACTCCGAAGACTGGGCAGCTCTCCAGGCTGACATCAGAAACCACAACGAAAAGGTTGCCGCAGGAACATCAACGGAAGAAAGATATACTCTTTGGTATAAGGACTGGACTCCGACAACAGAAACAGAAGTTTCACCCCTCCTCAACATCAAGCTTGCAGAGGTCAAGGTTGAGGTTACAAATCCCCTCATTATTCTTGTCGGCAAACTCAATCTTGCAAACTATGCAGTATGCAAGCAGGGTCTTAAGTATTACATTTTCGTTGAAATCGGTTATTGCGAAATCGGCGAACTCAAGTTCGTTATGATGCCCGGCGAAATCTGCCAGGATCTTGTTGCCGGCGGCACATCGCTTACTGCCGAGGGTTCCTTCTCCGGCAAAGAATTCGGTCTTCCCTGCATCTATGAAATCTTCGGTGAAGACACAGTCTGCTTCGGACTTATGAACGATGCGGTCGGTTATGTTGTTCCCGATAACGATTACACCGCAGGCATTGTTGACGAGCATTATCACGAGCTCCTTTCGCTCGGCAAAACAGAAGCTTCCTCAATTATGGAAGGATTTGTAAAACTTCACGAATCCCTCAACTGAAAAAGCACAGGCTAAACAGGTCAGCAATGCTGACCTGTTTTTTATGCCGGAAATTCTGTAGTATTAAATATTTTTTCTTGTATTTAAATTTTATATATGATATAATAATCGAAAATAACTTGTTACAGAGGTGAAAGAATATGCAATATCGTGATTTCGGCAAAACGGGTGAAAAAGTGTCCGCTCTCGGCTATGGCTGCATGAGATTTCCCGTTATCGACGGCAACGATAAAGAAATAAATGAAACCGAATCAATAAAGCTCATAAGGACTGCAATTGACAGCGGAGTAAATTATGTTGACACGGCTTATTTCTATCACGCAGGCAACAGCGAGCTTGTTGTCGGCAAAGCTCTTAAGGACGGCTACCGTGAAAAGGTGATGCTTGCAACGAAGCTCCCTTTAGGTCATATCAACTGTGAAGAGGACGTTGAAAAAATCTTCTGCGATCAGCTCCGCAAGCTTCAGACCGACTATATAGATTTCTATTTGCTCCACGCAGTCAATGCAGACGGATGGAAAAACAAGGTGCTTGAATTCGACATTCTTCCGAAGCTCGAAAAGCTCAAAACGGAAGGCAAAATCAGGCATATCGGATTCTCATTCCACGATGATCTCGATGTTTTCAAAATGATTATCGACGGATATGATAAATTTGAATTCTGCCAGATCCAGCTCAATTATCTCAACACCGACTATCAGGCCGGCATTGAGGGACTTGAATACGCAGCTTCAAAAGGTCTCGGCGTTATCATTATGGAGCCTCTTCTCGGCGGAAAGCTCGCTTCTCCTCCCGAATCATTTGCCCATCTGCTTCCCGAAAACAAAAATCCCGTTGAAACCGCTTTCGATTTTCTCTGGAACAGACCGGAAGTTTCGCTGCTTCTTAGCGGAATGGGCTCAATGCAGATGGTTGAAGATAATATCAAATACGCCGGCAGAAGCTCGATCGGCATGATGAGCGATGAAGAGATTGCAGTTCTTGCCGCCGCAAAGAAAGAATATGACAAGCTTACGGTCATCCCCTGCACGGGCTGCCAATACTGCATGCCCTGCCCCGCAGGAGTTCTCATTCCGAAGGTATTCTCCGCTTTCAGCCTTATCGCAGAGGGCGGCAGAAGGCAGATAAAAGAAGTATTTCCCGATATTGAAGATGTTGCCGGACTTTGCAAAGAATGCGGAAGCTGCATGAAGAAATGTCCGCAGCACATCGACATAATCGAAATGCTCAAGAATGTTAAAAGAAATTTTTAAGAGGTGCTTAAAATGAAAATACTTTTCCAGGGCGATTCAATCACAGATGCAGGCAGAGACCGTTCCGATCCGCATAATCTCGGTCCCGGTTATCCTTTCTATGCCGCAGATCTGATCAAAAAAGCTTTTCCCGATAAGGATTTTGAATTCATTAATCTCGGAATCAGCGGAAATCAGACAAAGGACCTTGTTGAAAGGCTCCAGGCTGATTTCATCGACATTGATCCCGACATCGTTTCGATCCACATCGGCGTTAACGATACCTGGCATCACGCTGCAGACAAAAGCTGGATAAGCAACGAAGTTTTTGAAGA
Source organism: Clostridia bacterium (assembly GCA_024404025.1). Classification (GTDB taxonomy): domain Bacteria; phylum Bacillota; class Clostridia; order Oscillospirales; family Acutalibacteraceae; genus CAG-177. The sequence continues at coordinate 40,435 of JAKSQP010000006.1, forward strand.
AAGATACCGCAAGGTCCTTTCCGAAATCAAGGCAAAAACAAATGCAAAAATTCTCATCATCGAGCAGTTCCTTCTTTCTGTTCCCGACAAGGATTTCTTCAGAGAAGATCTCAACGGCAAAATTGATGTTACGAGAAAGCTCGCAAGAGAATTTGCGGATTACTATATTCCTCTTGACGGTCTCTTTGCTCAGGCGTGCATAGGCGGTGTTGAGCCCACTCATTGGTCGGATGACGGCGTTCACCCCAACAAAAACGGCTCCGAATTCATCGGCGCTCTTTATGCCGATGCAATCAAAAAAATGATCGAATGATATGAATACGATTAAAAAAGTTTTAAACTATATTTTTATTGACGGCCTTTCGGGAATGGCGCTGGGACTTTTTGCAACTCTTATAATCGGAACAATTCTCGACCAGATTTCGGGATTCATTCCGGGAATCGTCGGTGAATATCTGTTTTTTGCTTCTTCTGTTGCAAAATCCATAACCGGCGCCGGAATCGGTGCGGGAATGGCCTTCAAATATAAAGCCTCTCCCCTGACTGGAGTTTCCGCCGCAGTTGCCGGAATGGTCGGCGCATTTGCTTCAAAGCTGATCGCCGGCAATGTTATCGGAGATTCGGGAATGCTTTTCAGCGGCCCGGGAGATCCTCTCGGAGCTTATGTTGCGGCGTTCTTCGCAATTCTTCTCGGCAACCTCGTGAACGGAAAAACAAAGCTTGACATCATCGTCACCCCTGCGGTTTCAATCATCACGGGAAGCGCTGCCGGTCTTCTTTTAGGCCCTCCTATGTCCGAATTTTCAAGCTGGATGGGCGAAATTATCAACTGGGGAACGGAATGCCAACCCGTTCTGATGGGAATTGTTGTTTCGGTTGTTATGGGTATATGCCTCACTCTGCCGATAAGCTCTGCGGCTCTCGCCATAATTCTCGGCCTTTCGGGAATTGCTGGCGGTGCGGCAGTTGTCGGATGCAGCGCACAGATGGTCGGCTTTGCGATTGCAAGCTACCGTGAAAACAAATTCGGCGGTCTGCTTGCGCAGGGAATCGGCACATCAATGCTTCAGATGCCCAATATCGTTCAGCATCCGCAGATATGGATTCCGCCGATCATAGCGAGCGCCGTCCTCGGACCGGTTTCAACCGCAGTTCTCAAAATGACCTGCTACGCTTCGGGAGCGGGAATGGGCACATCGGGTCTTGTCGGTCAGTTTATGACCTACGCATCAATGACAGCAAACGGAGTTGATGCAAAGCTTGTTATCATTGAAATGGTAATAATGCACTTTATAGCTCCTGCGGTTATCACGCTTTTTATTTCCGAAGCGATGAGAAAAGCCGGAATCATCAAATATGGCTATATGGAGCTGAAAAATATAAATTAACGGAGGCACTTTATGAAAAAGAAAATAATCGCTGTGATTCTTGCCGCTTCTTTCATTTTTTCGGCAATGATCATCCCCGCTTCGGCAAACACCGTTGTCACAAACCCCGCAGAACAGACTCTCTATACTGTTCTTGATAAAATCGTTGACGCTCTTGTCGGCGGCATTGCAAACCTCATCATAGGACCCAAATGGGAGAAGAAATCCGATTATAAAGCGGAAAATTTCTATGAGGGCAGCACCTTTGTCAAAGAACCTTCAAAAAGCGCAAAATGGAAGCTCGGCTATGCAAACGCCTCTCTTCTCACCGGCAATGAAGTCGGCGGCGGAGACTATTATGTAGGCGGCAGCCTTTCGGTTACAAAGAAGCTTGCAACAGCTCAGCTTGATGACCAGAAGGTCAGAACAGTTGCGATCTCCGACGGCAGAGGAATAACGATTTTCTCAAGCCTTGATGCTTACGGCATGGCTCTCACCGATGTCAGAGGCATCAGAGCAAAGTTCGCCGAAATCGCAGAAAAGAAAGGTTATAACATCACCGCAGTCAACATTTCGGCTCTTCATCAGCATTGCTGCGTTGACACCTTCGGCATGAACGGCGACATTCTCAGCGCTCTTTTCACTTCTTCATTCAGAAATCTTTTCGGCCTTGAAGTTCCCAGCGGACAGAACAAGGAATTCATGGAGAATCTTTATAAAGTTGTTGTCAATTCCATGGTAGAAGCAGTTGAAAACATGGAAGAAGGCAAGCTTTACTACGGCTCAATAGACGCATCGGATCTCATTTACGATAAGCGTGACCCCAAGGTTTTTGACACAAACCTCAACAGATTCCGTTTTGTTCCCGATAACGGAGAATCTCAGGAAACCTGGATGCTCAACGCCGGCATTCACTGCGTTGGAATGGGCGCTGCCGGAACGGTTCTTTCGGGCGACTATCCCTACACAATGGAAAAATACATCAACGAACATGCAAACGCAAATTATTTTTATGTTGAGGGCGCAGAGCTTGCAATTACTCTCGAAACCGACGGCGTCGAGGTCGATCCCGAAATCGAAGCAAAATACGGCGACAGATATGCAAGAACCGTTGCTTACGGAAACAAAATAGGCGAAAGAGCCTGCGCAATCGACAAGAACTCTGAAAAAGAAATCGAGCCGATACTCAACATTGCATACAAAGAAGTATTTATGCCCATCAACAACAATATCCTCAAGCTTGCCGCAAAGGGCGGTCTGCTTCTCAACAAGGTCGTCAGAGACGGATTTGACCTTTATGTTGTTTCAGAGGTCGGATATGCGGAATTCGGAAAGAATTATTCGGTTGCCATCGTTCCCGGTGAGCTTGCTCCCGAAATCGCATTCGGCGGAGCAGATACGGCAGAAACCTCATGGACGGGCAAAGATTGGGAATATCCCTCATTCGATGAGGTTACGGGCGACAAAAAGCTTCTCGTTTTCGGTCTCACAAATGACCAGGTCGGCTATATGGTAACAGACAACAACTGGCATTCATTCTTCACGGAGAACGAAGAAATCGTTTCAACGGGTTCAAAAGCCGGCTCAACAATGACCGAGGCATTCATCGACCTTTACAAATCTGTTATAAAATAATTGATAGAATTTACCCGGGGCGGAATCGCTCCGCTCCGGGCATGAATTTTTATGAACATCAAAACGAATCATAAACACACAATTGCCGCAAGCTATATCGGATATATCACGCAGGCAATAATCAATAACTTTGCTCCTCTTTTATTTGTTACTTTCCAAAATAAATTTGATATTCCGCTGATAAAAATCGGATATCTCGTAACCGTTAATTTCTGCCTTCAGCTCATTGTTGATTTTGCGGCGGCAGGCTTTGTTGACAGAATCGGTTACAGAAAATGTATTGTTGCCGCCCATATTTTTGCCTCGGCAGGTCTGATCCTTATGGGAATTCTGCCGTTCGTTTTTGCAGACCCTTATATCGGTCTGATAATTTCAATAATCTGCTATGCGATCGGCGGCGGACTGACGGAAGTGCTGATTAGCCCCATCGTTGAAGCCTGCCCGACTGACAAAAAATCAGCGGCAATGAGCCTTCTGCATTCGTTTTACTGCTGGGGTCATGTTGCCGTCATTCTCCTGTCCACACTCTTTTTTGTTATTGCAGGCAGAAATAACTGGCAGATTCTTGCATTTCTCTGGGCACTTATTCCTGCGGCGAACGCCGTTTATTTCTGCTTTGTGCCCATTTATAACAAGCCCGCTCCAAAAGAAGAAAAAGAAAGCGGAACACTTGTTTCAAAGCTCTTTTTCATTTGCATCCTGCTTATGATTTGCTCCGGCGCATCCGAGCAAGCTATGAGCCAATGGTCCTCGGCGTTTGCCGAAACGGGCCTTCATGTTTCAAAAACAATCGGTGATCTTTGCGGTCCCTGCATGTTTGCGATACTCATGGGAGTTTCAAGAGTGTTCTATGCGGCTTGCAGCGAAAAAATAGATCTGCTGAAATTTATAAAAGGAAGCTGCGTGCTCTGCATTGCCGGCTATCTCATCGCATCGCTTTCGCCAAACCCCGTTCTTGCCCTTGCAGGCTGCGGAATCTGCGGACTTTCCGTCGGAATCCTGTGGCCGGGAGTTTTCAGCATTGCGGCGGTCAAAATGCCCGCCGGCGGCACGGCGATGTTTGCGCTGCTTGCGCTCGCCGGAGATTTCGGATGCTCTGCGGGGCCGACATTCGTCGGCGCAGTTTCATCTGCATTCAACAATGATCTGAAATCGGGATTTCTTGCGGCAATTATTTTTCCGCTCGTTCTGATTTCGGGAATTTCCGTTCTCGGAAAAATCAACCGTGGTGAATTTAATGAAAAAGCAAAAAAGCAACACAATTAAACATCTGGTCAGCGAAACAGACCTTCTGCTTTATATCACCTGCATTCTGACTTCGGCTTTCGGAGCGCTTATGGTTTTCAGCGCAACGAAAAACAGCGCCGCAGCCGCAGGGCTGACTATAAGCAGAGACTGCCTGATAATGATTCTCGCTTCGGCTCTCGGAATCGCAGCCTGCCTCTTTATCTCATTTCTTGATTACAATGCCGTGATCAGTCTGTGGATGTTTGCGGGCGGAGCCTGCCTCGTGCTTCTGCTCCTGCTTTTCCCTTTCGGAGAAGCTCCGCCGGACAGACCCGACGCAATATGCTGGCTGCCGATCATCAAAACCGGCTCATTGACGGTTAAATTCCAGCCATCCGAGCTTGCGAAAATCGGTTTTATCATAACCTTTACCGCTCATCTTGACAAAGTTAAAGACGACATAAACAGCCTTAAAAATGTTATTCTGCTGACTCTTCATGCGCTCGTTCCGATCGGACTTGTTATTATCACGGGCGACCTCGGCTCGGCGCTTGTTTTCGGATTTATGTTTGTGGGAATGATGTTTATGGCCGGACTTAAGCTCCGGTATTTCGCAATTGCGATCGGCGCTTTTGTTGCGGTTTCTCCCCTGCTCTGGACTAAATTTCTCGGAACTCTTCACAGGCAGAGAATTCTCGCAATCTATTATCCCGATGCGTTGAGCGAAAAGGCTCTCAAAAACATCCTTTATCAGCAGCAGAGATGCGTTAACGCAATCGGCTCCGGCAGATTTTTCGGCGACGGTCTTTTCAAAGGCACTTATACCCAGTCTGCCGCAGGCGTTCCCGTTAACGAAAGCGACACGGTCTTTTCCGTTGTCGGAGAAGAATTCGGATTTCTCGGAGCGCTCTGTCTGCTCGGTGTGCTTGCGTTCATAATTATCAGAATTATGCTCATCGGAAAAAAATCAAGGAACTTTGCCGGCAGCATCATCTGCTTCGGCACGGCGTTTATGATCGCCTCGCAGGTAATAATGAACATCGGAATGTGTCTTATGCTTCTGCCCTGCGTCGGAATCACTCTTCCGTTTGTCAGCGCAGGCGGCTCATCAAACCTCTGCATTTTCTTTGCAATCGGGCTTGTTATGAGCGTTTACCGATTCAATAAAGACCGTGAAATGGTCAATTACAGATTGATAAATTACACAACTCCGTTTGCAGAATAAACTCTGCAAACGGTTTTTGATAAGGAGCCAAAATGAAAAAGCATCTGATTTCACAAAGCGGCAGATTTTACAAAGCGAATCTTCACAGCCATTCAACCGTTTCGGACGGCGAGCTTTCGCCCGAAGAAATGAAAAAGCTTTATACGGAAAACGGCTATTCGATAATCGCCTTTACCGACCACAACAGATTTGTTACCCACAATGAATTGAGCGATGAAAATTTTCTTGCCCTCAACGGAGTTGAAAATGCGGCTGACGAAAAAGGGAAACCGCAGTTCTTTGACCGCTGCTGCGATGTGTGTTATATTGCCATTTCAAGCGAAAGAAAGCTTCATCCGTTTCAGAATGAAAGCAATGTTATCGGCGATCCCGAATTTTCTCCGTTAAAGGTTGACTACACATCCGTTGATGTCAATCTGATGATTGAAACGGGCGTTAAAAACGGATTCTTTGCAACATATAATCATCCGACCTGGTCGCTTGAAAGCTTTGAAAGATATATGAGCTATAACGGAATGAACGCAATGGAAATCTTCAATTTCAGTTCCTCCGTTGACGGCTATGACGAATATAACGCCGCAATCTATGACGATATGCTCCGCAGCGGAAAAAGACTTTTATGCATTGCATCGGACGATAATCATAACAGAGCGCCGAACACCCGACATTGGGATTCATTCGGCGGCTTCACGATGATAAAAGCGCCGTCGCTGAAATATGAGGATGTGACCTCGGCTCTTCTCAAAGGCGATTTTTACGCTTCAAGAGGCCCCGTTATCAACGCTCTCTGGCTTGACACAGACGATTATTCAATTCATATCGAATGCGAAAAAGCGGTCAAAATAGTATGCACAAGGGGCGGCAGAAGATGCAGAGCCGTCTATGCCGAAGAGCAGGGAAAAAAATATCTGACGGAAGAAAAATTCAGCATAAACAAAGACGATATTTATTTCAGAATAACGGTTTTTGATGAAAACGGAATGACCGCAGACACAAACGCCTATTTTGTTGATTCGCTTGATATTGATTTTTCAAAACCGATATATGCAGAATAAGAAAAAGCAGTGAAAACGGGTTTTCCGAATTCACTGCTTCTTTTTACAATTTGATATCAAGAGCGGAAATCTGATTGCTCCATTCTGAAATTGCAGCCTTTGAATATTCTTTCGGAGCTTTCTTATAAAGTCCCGATGCTTTGCCGCCTTTGATAAGTCCTTTGATGAGAGCAAAGAAATATTCCGGCGCTCTCATTCCTCTTTTGAATTTGCCGAGCAGAGATGAAAGCTTTGTGTTTCTGCCGGCTCCGGCAAGGTCGGAAGACTGAATAACATCGTTTTCAAACAGAAAATCAACGCCCTTTGAGGGAAGCGAAAGAATAGCATTTTTAAGTCCTTCGTTCTTTGCCGTGTCGCCGCCGTAAAGCTGATGAAAATCTCTGTTATAACTCCAAAGATTCTCCGCCGTGCAGGGCAGATCGGAAAGAGCGTTGACCGTTACGGCAAGAAGGCTGCCGGCAAGCATCGAAAGGTCAATTCCCATTCCGTTCATCGGAGTTGTCATAAATGCACTGTCACCGACTGCGGCATAGCCGTCTGCAACCATAAGAGTGAGCGGCCTGCGCACGGGAATGATTCCGTAATTTCCGCCGTGAAGAATCTTCTCTTTGAGCCACGGATGGTCTTTTTTGAATATTTCAAGCTGTTCTTTGACTTTTTTATCATCGAGCTTATCAATTCTGCCGATAAGCACATCACAGTTATCATCGTTTGTGTTGAACCACGAAAGTCCCTGCTCGCCCTCATGATACATATAAACTTCAAACGGCACTTCGGGCACATCAAAGGATCTGTCCCTTTCAAAATACGCTCTGTAAGCATAAAAGAGGTCCCCGTGCTTCGGCATTTTTTCGATCCCGAAGCTTTCGGGAAGATTCGTTCTGACCGGTGAAAAAACTCCTGCGGCATCAATAACAAGATCGGCGGTCAGCTCACCCTTGTCGGTAGTTACTCCGGCAACCTTTTCTCTTTTAATGACCGGAGAAAGGATTTCGGTTTCGAATTCGATTTCCGCTCCGCATTTTTCGGCATAATCAACAAGCAAAGCAATAAGCGGTTTTCTCCACATAATGCGCTGGCGGTTTTCATCATTATAATTTATTATTACCTTTTTTCTCTTGGCGGGGCTTACGAATGCGCAGTCGCCTCTGAAGTGCCATATATCATCGGGGATCTCGTTTTCTTTGATTATTCCGAGCTTTTCAAGAAGAGAAAATGTGAAGCGGTCCTCCCAGTCGTGGCCGAGTTCTTCTCTCTTTTTCTTTTCAATGATCTTGACCTTATGGCCTTTTTCGGCAAGCTTTGCAGCTGCAACAAGTCCGCCGTGGCCTGCGCCTGCAACAATGATATTTTTCACATTATTTCTCTCCTTTGTCGTTTATGATCCGATTATAATATGCAGCAGAAAAATAATCAATATTTTTTAAAATTAAAGTTATTGTAATAATTTTCATTTAGTGTTACAATTGATAAAAATTTATTTGAGGTGATTTTTTGTTTAAACCCGTAATCTGCATATTTCAGGCAATATTATTCTGGATTTCATCCTGCTTTGCTCTCGGCTCGGGCGCTAAAAAAGATACCGACAGAAAAGCGCTTATGCAGACCGCCGTTTCGGATTTCACTTTTGAAAAGATAACGGCAGAAGAAATCAAAGTTTCGGAAAATGAAAAGAAGCTTTGCCGTGAATGGTTTGATAAAAACATAAGATTTGCAGGCTCCAACGGCGAAAAGCCCGCATATAACCTCACTCTCGGTTCAAAGAAACTTTCAGCAAACCTTGATGAATGGGATTTTTCTGCCGGCGAAGAAAGCGAAAAGGGCAAATATTTCAAGGGCGGCAAAACCACATATATCACCGCAAAATCCAAAAAGAACGATGTTTCACTTAAGGTTGAAGCAACGATATATGAAGACAATGCAACCTGCGAATGGACCGTTTATGTTCAGAATAACGGCAGTGGAAACTCGCCCGTTATAAAGGATTTCTGCGGAGCCGATATGGCTCTTGAAGCCGAAGAAGCGCAATTATATGTCAGCCACGGCAGCCCCTCGGAAGCAGACGATTTTGAATTATACAAAACACCCGTCAATTTCCTGCCGATGATTTTTACCGCAAACAGCGGCAGAAACTGCTCTTTTATGCCGTTTTTTAATATATGCGGCAAGGATAACGGATATATGCTCAGCGTCGGCTGGACGGGACAATGGTACACCTCGATTGCCGACACCCGAGAGGGAATTGAAATCAAGGCGAAGCAGCAGAATTTCAAAACATACCTTCTGCCGGGCGAAGAGGTCCGCACTCCCCTTGTTGCTCTTTCGTTCTATGAGGGCGGCAAAGCTCTCAAGGGCTTCAACACTCTTCGCAATTGGGAAAAGGACTGCGTTTATCCTGACAGCGTTGAGGTTTTAAACGGCTTTGTTATAGCAAACGAATTTTCAACAAAAACCGACAAAGAGCTGATTGAAAGCATTAACGCCATCAACCCCGATATTCTTAAGGATGTTGACTATTTCTGGATGGATGCCGGCTGGTATAAATATACCGAGGCGTGGCACGACGGAGTCGGAAACTGGGTCGCAGACCCTGCAAGATTCCCCGATTCCCTCAAACCCGTTTCGGATGCAATGGCTGAAAAAGGCAAAAAATTCCTTCTCTGGTTTGAGCCGGAAAGAGTTCGTGAGGATACTTTCCTTTATAATGAAGCAATGAAGCACGGCACCTGGATAGTTGCAGACGGAAACGACCTTCTGTGGAACCTCGGCGATGACGATGCCTGCCGTTTTCTTTCAGATTATATCGCTTCGGCTATGGTAACAAATGGAGTTACCGCCTACCGCCAGGATTTCAACTTCGATCCGCTCGGCTACTGGAAAAAAGCGGATAAGGAATTCTATAACGGCAGAAAGGGAATCTGCGAAAACCACTATGTTTCAAATCTTTATAAGTATCTTGACAGACTCCTTGCAGCCGTTGACGGACTTTTCATTGACAACTGCGCAAGCGGCGGCAGAAGACTTGATATTGAAATGACGAAAAGAAGCATTCCGCTCTGGAGAAGCGACTACAACTGCGGCAATGCGGACGGTTCCCTCAAGGATTATGTTATCGAAGCAACGCAGGCAATGACTTACAGCCTTTCATTCTGGCAGCCTTACAGCGGCACAAACAGATATTTCCATTCCGAATATGCTTCAAGATCAGCAATTCTCACCAATCAATCGGTCTATGAGCCCAGCCCGGAGGAATTCAACAAATATGCCGCAGTTTCGGAATATATGGCAAAAAATTATTATCCGATCGTCTACGGCGGCTATGATATAACCAAATATCTTGCAATGCAGTTCGGCGACGAAGCCGAAGGAGCGGCAATAATCTATAAGCGTGAAAGCGTTGAAACCGGCGAATTTCTTCTGACACTCAACGGACTTGACCCGAACAAGACCTATAAGCTCAGTAATTTTGACGATCCGGACGAAAACTATATTCTCAACGGAAAAGAGCTTATGGAAAACGGAATCAAGCTGACGATTTCCGAAACTCCGAAAGCGTTCATTATGATGTATTCCGATTGAGGGCAACGAAGCAGGTGTCCGTTATAAAGCGAAATAAAATGGGTTCGTTTTATCATCACTCGGTTAGGCAAAAGAGATTCGAACCCTATATGCCTTAAAAAGCGAACTTCACGCACATTCCGGCGTTTTTCTCCTTGAAATACGGGAGTATGTCTTCGTCGAAGAAACACCGGACTGCACGCAAATTTCAACATTTTAAGGTGCTTCGCAGTTTTGGCAGACAGATTTTCTGCCGAGATGAGGCGAAAAGCGCAGGAATACTTTGTGTATTCCGAGCATTTTTAACAAAATATCGGCAAAAAGGTGTCGCCAAAACCATATTGAGTTCGACTCCCTTTTGCCTAAGCAAAAAATCAGCTTCGTCAAACGGCGAAGCTGATTTTTTTACTGATTTATAATTTCTTTTTTCCTGATAACAAGAAAGAACAAAACGGAAAGCAGAGTTGCCGCCATCCATCCGACCGGCCAGGAATACCATATTCCGTCGGTGCCGTAATAAGGCGAAAGAATATAGGCAAGGATAACACGAATAATCAGATCTGCAAAGGTTGAAACAAGAAATATTTTCATTTTGCCCATACCCCGCAGGATTCCGTCAACCATTATTTTGGCTGAAATGAAAACATAAAACGGCGAAACGAGATGGAGAAAACGCACACCTATCTGCATTGCCTCCCCGCCTCCGTGTTCCATAAACAGACCTACAAACGGCGAAGCAAAGAAATAATAGAGAACGGAAAACGGAACCGTAATAACAAGAGAAATCAGAAGACTCGAACTGAATCCCGCCTCAATGCGGTCTTTTCTGCCTGCGCCGACATTCTGCGCCGTGTAGCTTGAAACGCCGTTGCCGAGAGTTGTGAGATTCGTTATGCAGAAGGTATTGAGCTTGATGGCCGAGGAATATCCTGCAATAACGGATGAGCCAAAGCTGTTGACAAGGCTCTGAATGAAAAGATTTCCGACCGAAACGAAGCTCTGCTGAAGAATGCTCGGCAGCGCAACCCTGCAAATCTCCTTAAGCATTTCCCCGGAAAATCTCCGGTAATCATCCGCAGCCGGAATTGAACGGATTCTGATTCTGACAAAAACAAGGGCAAACACGCAGGCGGTTCCCTGCGCAATGAATGTTGCCCACGCAACGCCTGCAACGCCCCATGAAAAAAATCTTACGAAAACATAGTCAAGAATAATGTTTCCGACTGATGAGCAGATGAGAAAAACAAGCGGAGTTCTTGAATCTCCGAGCGAAACAAAAACCGCAGTCGCAATGTTATAGAGAAACAGAAAAACGAAGCCGCCTATATAGATTTTGAGATAAAGAGCCGCATCGCCGAAAATGTTTTCGGGAGTGTTGAGCAGCGCCGTCATCGGTGCGCTCGTAAACACCCCGGCAAGCATCAGAACAATCGAAATGACAACGGATGAAATAACGGTTGTTGAAACTGCCGTGCGAAGCTTCTTATAATCTCCCGAGCCGAAAATTCTCGCAATAACAACGGCACATCCGATATTCGAGCCCGCAGCAATGGCGTTGAATATCATCGTTATCGGATAGGATGCTCCAACCGCCGCAAGCGCATCCTCGCCTGCAAACCTTCCTGCAATAACCGAATCGGCAATATTATACATCTGCTGAAATGCAACGCTCAGAAACATCGGCAGAGTAAATGTCCACAAAACCCTTGAAGGTTTGCCTTTTGTAAGATCCCTTATCAAAGCTTATACTTCCTTTTCGGCTTTCTTTTCTCTGAACCTGATAAGTCCGATGATGATCGAAATTTCGCAAAAAACCTCCGTCAAAGAGGCAACGACCGAGCCGCAGGCGATATTATATATCAGCCACATGACCGAGGTCGGCAGCGTCAGCGCACGGAGCTTCTGCGTCTGCGGGATCCAGAGAACAAACGAAGAAATGATCATTGCCCCAAGAGGCATAAGAGAAAACAGATCTTTATATGTGATTATCGTGCTGATTCCGAATGCGGCAGCAAAAAATGCCGGGCAAAAAACGGAATCAACGATTTTTGATTTGTTTCTGAATGAAAATGTAAATGATCTGATCATTCCTATGAAATTGCACGCCATTCCTTCATAGGCACCGAGCAGAAGATACTGAATTCCGAAGAGCAGACCCGCACAAGACTGCATAACAACTATTCTTTTATGTGTTCTCTGCTGAAACGACGCAAGCAAAAGCACAGCCGCAACAACTCCGAATGATTGAGAAATCAGATATACAGGTCCTTTTTCGGCAAAAAAAGCCCCGATCTTTTCCATATCTACACCCCTTTTCCGAAATATTATAACTGCTTACCGCAAAATAAGCAATATATATATTTATTCTTGTAGGGTTTAATATGAAAGATCGGGTTTTCATCTGCTTTTTTGTTGAATTATATTACCTTATATCCCTGAACTTCGATCGTTTCCTTTAAGAATTCGTCCGGAACATTCTTTGACATCGAAACAACCGCATTGCCTTTTTCGTGGCTGACCTGTGCTGATTCAACGCCGTCAAGAGCTTCGAGAGCGGTTTTAACTCTCGCCTCGCAATGCGTACACATCATTCCTTCAATGCTGATCGTTTTTTTCATGATTATCTCCTTTTTATCCTTAAGCTTTATTCTGTTGAGCCTTAAAGCATTCGTCACAACGCAGAAGCTTGAAAGGCTCATTGCGGCGGCGGCTATCATCGGATTCAGTTCAATTCCGAAAGGTTTTATCAGAATTCCTGCCGCCACCGGAATTCCGATTATATTATAGAAAAATGCCCAGAAAAGATTTTCTCTGATGTTTTTCAGCGCCGCTCTGCCGAGCTTTATTGCACCTGCCGCATCCGACGGGCTGCTGTTCATCAAAACGATATCCGCCGAATCAATTGCAATATCCGTTCCCGCTCCTATAGCGATTCCCGTATCGGCTCTCGTCAGCGCAGGAGCATCGTTTATTCCGTCTCCGACCATTGCGGTTTTCTTATGCTGCATAACGGAAGCGACCTTTTTTTCTTTTTCATCCGGAAGCACATCGGAAATGACCTCGTCAATTCCGACCTCTTTTGCTATGACCGAGGCCGCCGCTGCGTTATCGCCGGTCAGCATAACAGTTGATATTCCCATTGAATGAAGAAGCGAAACCGCATCCCTGCTGTCTTCACGGATTGAATCCGAAAGCGCAATAAGCCCGATTTCATTGTTATTCATTGAAAATGAAATAACCGTTTTTCCTTCGCTCTGAAACCTGATAACATCGGCATTTCCCGCCTGCGGTCTGCCTGCGAAAAAATTATTTCCGTCAATGCGTGCTTCAACTCCGCTTCCTGCAAGAGCCTTGAAATTATCGGCTTCTTTTATTTCAATATTCAGGCTCTTTGCCTTTTCGACTATCGCCGAAGCAATCGAATGCTCGCTCTGATTTTCAACAGAAGCGGCATAACCGAGGAATTCGTTAACGCCGATTCCTTTCGGAATTATATCAGTAACCGAAAGTTCTCCCTTTGTGAGAGTGCCGGTTTTGTCAAAGATAACCGCCTGCGTTCTGCCGGCTTCCTCTATGGAAGCGGCGGTTTTGAAAAGAATTCCGTTCTTTGCACCCACTCCGCTTGCAGCCATAATCGCAACGGGAGTTGCAAGCCCGAGCGAACACGGGCAGCTTATAACAAGAACGCTTATCGCTCTCGCAACCGCAAAGCCGGCATTCTTGCCTGCGATGAGCCACGAAACAAGTGTTATCAGCGAAACGATCATAACAGCCGGCACGAACACCGCCGAAACCTTATCGGCAATTCTCGCAATCGGCGCTTTTGAAGCGGAAGCATCGCTGACGGTTTGAATTATCTGCGAAAGAAACGTTTCGCTGCCTGTTTTTTCTGCGATGCATTCAAGATAACCCGAGCCGTTTACCGTGCCTGCGGAAACTCTGCTTCCCTCTTCCTTATCTGACGGGATGCTTTCGCCCGTCAGAGCCGATTCGTTTACGGCGCTCATTCCTTTTATGACGATTCCGTCTGCGGGAATGCTTTCGCCCGGTTTAACGGCAAAAACATCGCCTTTAAAGATTTCCGAAGCGGAAACCGTTTCCTCTTTTCCGTTTCGTATAACATGAGCAAAATCCGGAGCAAGCTTCATAAGCCCTCTGACAGCATCTGCCGTTCTGCCCTTTGATTTTTCTTCAAGCATCTTGCCGACGGTTATCAAGGTCAGGATCATTGCTGCCGATTCAAAATAAAAATCACCGTTTCCGGCAACAAGCGAATAAACGCTGTAACCAAACGCCGCTCCGGAGCCGAGAGAAACCAGAGTATCCATATTGGGCGAACGGTGAATTATCCCTTTAAAACCGTTGATGAAGAATTTCCGGTTGATGAGCATAACGGAAAACGAAAGAATCATCTGAATGATTCCCGAAATTCCGTCAAGCGATTCCGGCAGAGGCAGACCGATCATTCTGCCCATTGAAAAATACATCAGAACGGCAAGCAGAACAATCGAAAGAACAAGCCTGTTTAATGTTTTCTTATATTCATTTTTATCCGCCGGTTCTGCGGCTGAATTTTTTTCTTTTTCGGCGCCGTAGCCTGCATTGACAACTGCGGAAATTATTTCACTTTCGGCTGCGGTGCCTTCAACCGTCATCAAATTTGTGAGCAGATTAACGGAGCAGCTTTCAACATTTTCAAGAGAAGAAACCGCCTTTTCAACTCTTGCGCCGCACGCTGCGCAGCTCATTCCTGTTATGATATATTTTTCCAAGCCGAGGCGCCTCCCGTCAGACTTATTTTTTGCATAAATCGAATTATTATCACCCGGTAAAAATTATATAACCGAGACTTGCCGATGTCAACCGACATAAAGAACGAAAAAAGTTATTTTTATTTTAAATTTTTCTTGATTTACAAGGCATTGTGAGTTATAATTTACATGTATTTTTGTTTTATTCGAGGAAGTGCAGAGAAATGAAAAGAATCGGATTTGATAATGACGCATATATCCGCCGTCAGTCTGAACAGATCAACAAAAGAATAAGTGAATTCGGCGGCAAGCTTTATCTTGAATTTGGCGGCAAGCTTTTCGATGATAACCATGCTTCGAGAGTTCTTCCCGGCTTCGCTCCGGACAGCAAGCTTCAGATGCTCAAGCACATCTCGGATGATGTTGAAATAGTTATCGTTATCAATTCCGGCGATATCGAAAGCAACAAGATGCGCGGCGACCTCGGAATAACTTATGATATTGATGTGCTTCGTCTTATCGACGCATACAGAGATGCCGGCCTTTATGTCGGCAGCGTTGTGCTGACCCAGTTTGCAGGTCAGTCCGCTGCAACCGCATTCAAAGAAAAGCTTGAAGTTCTCGGCATCAAGGTTTTCAAGCATTACACAATTCAGGGCTATCCGTATAATGTTCCGTTTATCGTCAGCGACGAAGGATTCGGAAAGAACGAATATATCGAAACCGAAAGACCGCTCGTTGTTATCACCGCTCCCGGACCGGGCAGCGGAAAAATGGCAACCTGCCTTTCGCAGCTTTATCACGAGAATAAGCGCGGAATCAAAGCCGGATATGCAAAGTTTGAAACCTTCCCCATCTGGAATCTTCCTCTCAAGCATCCCGTCAACCTCGCTTATGAAGCCGCAACCGCCGATCTCAATGATGTTAATATGATCGACCCTTATCATCTTGAGGCTTACGGCGTTACAACAGTCAACTACAACCGTGATGTTGAAGTTTTCCCCGTTCTCAACGCTATTTTTGAGAAAATCGAGGGCAAGAGTCCCTATAAATCACCCACCGATATGGGCGTTAACATGGCGGGCTACTGCATTTGCGACGACGAAGCAACAAAGCAGGCATCAAAGGACGAAATTATCCGCAGATATTTTGCCGCTCTTTGCGATTTAAGGCTCGGCAGAGGCAAGCAGGAAGCCGTTGACAAGATTGAAAGCCTCATGAATCAGCTCGGTATCAGCGTTGAAGACAGACCCGTTATCAATGCAGCCGTTCAGAAAAGCAAGGATACCGCAGATCAGCCCGCAGTTGCAATCGAGCTGCCCGACGGAAGAATCGTTACCGGCAAAACCTCCGACCTTCTCGGAGCATCGTCTGCCGCTCTTCTCAACGCAGTCAAGACCATCGCAGGTCTTCCCGATGACCTTCTGATGATTTCTCCGTCAATCATCGAGCCGATCCAGAAGCTAAAAACAAGCATACTTAAAAATCATAATCCCCGCCTTCATTCAGATGAAACGCTCATTGCTCTTTCGATGAGCGCAAACACCAACCCCGTTGCAAACAAGGCACTTGAATCAATTGATAAGCTTGCAGGCTGCGAAGCGCATTCAACGGTCATTCTTTCGCAGGTCGATCAGGATATTTACAGAAAGCTCAAAATCAACCTTACCAGCGAGCCGAGATACCAGACGAAGAAGCTTTATCACAAATAATTCAATTTACAAAAGAGAAATGATTCCCGGAAAGCTCTGTGAATCATTTCTCTTCTTCTGTTAATGCAGAAACCGCTTTCATTTAAATTGCCCGGAAATTTCCATACGGAATTTATGAACAAAATGTTAACTTTTTATTTTTATATTTGATAACAGAAAACAATGAATTATAATAAAATCAGGAAAGAAGGTGGGATTTTGAAAAAATTTATTTCTGTTTTTTCGGCAATGACTTTGCTTTTCATGCTCTGCATTCCCGCCTTTTCATCGGGCGGGCTGCTTGAACCGATAACGGCTGAAAGCAATTCTCCGAGCAGCAGCGGTTATATCTCCGTTTCGGAGCCTGAAAACCGGCTTTCGGAAAGCGAATGCATTGCAGAAAATTTCGGCATTCAGAAGGCTGCTCCCGAAACACTTCCCGCCAAATACGATTCAAGAGATTACGGGCTTGTTACTCCGGTCAAAGACCAGGGCAATTCCGGCTGCTGCTGGGCATTCGGAACGATAAATGCGCTTGAAAGCGACGCAATTGCAAAGGGCTATTACACGGCCGAAACCGCCGATTTTTCAGAGGCTCACCTCACCTGGTTCACATATTCGGTTATCAACGATGAATCAAACCCGAATAACGGCGAGGGCGGCAAGCTCGGCGGCGGTACCGTTCCTTACGAATACGGAGGAAACTGGAAAAGAGCCGCATCAACTCTTTCGCAGGGAATCGGAATTGCAAACGAAAGCGATTTTCCGTTTTATCCCTATAACATCTCCGAGATGGGAAATTACGATGAATCAGAGCGTTATGATCACGGCTCCGGACTTGTTATCGACAGAGCAGTCAAACTCAACGACAGAGATGATATCAAGCGCTGGCTGACGGAACACGGAAGCTGCACAACGGCTTTTTATTATAAAAATTCATATTATAACTCTTACTACGGCGCATATTACTGCGGAACAAAATACAACACAAATCACCTTGTTTCGATTATCGGCTGGGATGACAATTACAGCGTTTCCAATTTCTCTGCAAACTCTCTCCCCTCCTCTGACGGCGCATGGCTTATCAAAGACAGCTGGGGAAGCGATTCAAAAAAAGACGGTTATTTCTGGATTTCTTATGAAGACGCAACAATAACCGATTTCACGGGCTTTGAGGTCAGACCTGCGGATGATTTTTACAGAATCTATACTCACAACGCCTGCTATTCTATAAGCTATCTTCCGATTCCGAGCGGCGGCAGGGTTTCAAATGTTTACCGCGCATCGGGATATGAATTCATAAAATCCGTTGCGTTCACAACAATAACCGAGCAGGTCGGCGTTACCGTTGAAATATATAAGAATCTCACCGCAGGATACGGAAATCCGACTGACGGCACGCTTGCGCTGACTTATGAAACCTTCATTGAAAAATCGGGATACATCACTATTGACCTGCCGACTAAAGTTGCCGTTGACGAGGGTGAAATCTTTTCTGTTCTGATAAAAGTTACCAATTCGCTCGGCTCAAGCATAAATATCCCGCTTGAAGTTCCGAGCGACGGATCCGATGCACAATATGTTTTTTCTGCCGGAGAAAGCTATTATTCAACAAAAAGCTCCGGAAATATGCTTGATGTCAATAATCAGCAGTTCGGCTCGCTTTATCTTAATGCTCTGACAGAATGCCGCCACCAGGTTATCATAAGAGAACAGACCGCCGACTGCGGAAACGAAGGCTATAAAATTGCGGAATGCACCCAATGCGGCAATGTCATTTCGGGAATCCGTTATCCGGCTTCGGGCAAGCATCAATACGGCGAATGGAGCATTCTTCGGGAGCTGCCCGATTTAAATCGCAGAGAAAGGCACCGCACCTGCTCCGTCTGTGGAAACATTGACACCGAAACGATTCTTATCGGCAGCAATTTCGTTACTCTTGATGAATTCCTGCAACTGATTTTCGAACGGATAACAAGCATTTTGAAAACAATATTCAATATGATATAAAAGGAGCTGTCCGATTTCTGTCGGACAGCTCCTTTGTTTTTATTTGACCGATTTGAAATACTTTTTGAAGCTTGTGCCGTCATCAAGGCTGAATTCATTGAGGCAGAGACCTGCATTCATAAGCAGCGCTCCCGAATAAACCTCATTCGTTTCTTCGTCAACATAATATTTTTCCGGGTCAAGTCCTTTAAGGCGAAGGAAGAACGGTCTGTCCTCCGGCTTTCTCATAACAACACTTGTAACGAGAGCCTCATTCTTATCCTCGGAAACGAACATCCATGCCGCTCTGAAATGATTTTCAAAGGGACTGATCAGTCTGTAAAGGTCTCCGAAATGGATAACATCATAATACTTATGATATTCTTTGACCTGTTCTTTGATGGTCACCTGCTCTTCCTCTGTGAATCTGTTCGGGTCTAATTCATAGCCGAAGGAGCCCCAGAGAGCAACATTTCCCTTTGTTTCATATCCGGCTCTTCTGCTTGCGGAAACATGAGCGCCCATGGTGTTTGCCGGATAGCACATTGAAGTGCCAAACTGTATCGAAAGTCTCTCAATCGGGTCTGTGTTGTCGCTCGTCCATATCTGCGGCGAATAATAAAGCATGCCTGCGTCAAATCTTCCGCCTCCTCCGGAACAGTTTTCAATCAGCATATCGGGGAAATCTTTTGTAAGTCTGTCCATTATCTCATAAGTGCCGAGAACAAAACGGTGAGCGATTTCCTTCTGCTGATCGGCAGGATAGCCTGCCGAACCGATTTCGGAAAGGTTGCGGTTGAAATCCCATTTGAGATAATCAACCTTATTGACCGAGAGAACTTTATACATCTCGTTATAAATATAATCACGAACATCCCTGCGGCTGAAATCTATAACATACTGATGCCTTGCAATTGATTTTTCTCTGTTCGGCACATGGATGCACCAATCGGGATGCTCACGATAAAGATTACTGTCTCTTGAAATCATTTCCGGCTCATACCAGATGCCGAATTTAAGTCCGAGAGCGTTGATTCTTTCGATAAGATACGAAAGAGGTCCGCCGAGCTTTTCTTCGTTGACCTGCCAGTCGCCGAGCGCTCTTCTGTCATCAAAGCGGTTGCCGAACCAGCCGTCATCCATAACTATCATATCAACGCCGAGTTCTGCAGCTTTCTTTGCGAAAGAGACTATCTTGTCGCCGTCAAAATCCATTCCCGTTGCTTCCCAGTTATTGATAAGAAGCGGACGCTTTATGTCTTTCCATTTTCCTCTGATAAGATGCTTTCTGTAAAGACGGTGGAAAATGCGGCTCATTTCGCCGATGCCCTTGTCGGAATAAACCATAACCGCTTCGGGCGATGAAAATGTTTTGCCCGGCTCAAGCTTCCAGCCGAAGCCGTCGGGATTGATGCCGAGAAGCACTCTTGAGCCTGAATTCTGATCAACCTCAACATCAAATGAGAAATTGCTGCTGTAAACAAGATTGAAGCCGTAAGCCTCGCCGAAATCCTCCGTTGCATCATTGGCAACGATTGCGCCGAAGGGATTCTGATGGTGGCTTGATGAGCCTCTCTTGCTTGAAGCCGTCTGTCTGCCATGAGCAAGAGGTCTTCTTGCAACGTTTCTTTCCTTGCTCCACTTACCGTAGAGGGTTATCATATCGTAATTGCTCGTCTGGAAATCAACACATGTGCTGTAAATTCTTTCGATTTCAACGGTCTTATCGGAATTGTTGATAACCTTAACGCTTCTCGTCATTGCTCCGAGCTTTTCAAAAACGGAATAATAAAGGATCGCCTGGATTCCTGTTACCTTATCCTCTGTGAGAATTTCGAGAGTTGTCACATCGCTGTCATCTGACGCATAGAGAGATGGAAGTCCGTCAATTCCGGGCTTGCCATTATAGATTTTATGGGAAACATAGCGCACATCAGTTGAATTGTTGCCGTCTGCATTTCTGACTGCAAATGCGGAAAGTCTGAAATCACCCGTGCCCTCGCAGGGATATTCAAAGGTGCAGTTATCCGGTGAAAATCTGCCGTCCTCAATGTTGATGTTAACGGGACTGAATGAAGCAAAACCGCCCTTGAACTTCAGATTTTTAAGGTTATAATCGGGGATTTTTGCGCCGTAATAAAGATGAAGAAGATAATTTTCATCATAAATTTCAATAACATAGCTTGAATTTGCCGTATCAAGCTTGAAAATCTTTTTTTCGCTGTCAAAAATAATGGGCATAATTTTTCTCCTTATTTATTACTTGCCATTTTGTTGTCTTTTTCAACGGCTTTGTCAATAGCCGTGATAACGGCATTTTCAAATCCGCATTCCTTGAGCGCACAAACGCCTTCAATCGTTGTGCCTGCAGGCGAGCAGACATTATCAATCAGAGCGCCGATGGATTTATCGCTTTCAAGAAGCATTTTTGCGCTTCCCATAAGCATCTGCGCCGCCGCCTTCCTTGCGTCTGCCACAGTAAGGCCGTATTTAACGCCGGCTGTTTTGAGCGCATCGGCAAACATATAGGCATAAGCGGGTGCGCAGCAGGCAACGGCTGAAAAAACAGCAAAATATTTTTCCTCAAGCTCAATTGCCTTGCCGAAGCATGAACAAAGCTTCATTGCAAACGCCTTTTCATCCTGCGGAACATTTTCATTTGCGCAGAGCGCCGTCATGGATTCCGAAACAGCCGCATTGATATTCGGCATAATTCTGATTATTTTTGCATCAAAGCCGAGAGAGGAAGCGATAGTTCCGATTTCCGTTCCGGCGGCAGTTGAAATAATAAATGAATTCTTCGCTTTCATATCCTCGCTGACGGATTTGAGCAGAGAAGCGGCGTCCTTGGGCTTGACCGCCATAACGAAGCCGTCGCAATTTTTAACAACATCGTTTGCAGATGCCGCAGCGCTGACCGAAAGTTCTTTTGAAAGCTCCTGCATTTTCGGAGCGAAAACATCATAGATAAATATATTTTCCGGAGCGATAAAGCCTGAGGCAACAACACCTCTGATGATTGCACTTGCAAGATTGCCCGTGCCGATAAAACCTAATTTCATTTTGCTAACTCCTTATAGAAAAAGCGCAAAGCATCAAACGCTCTGCGCTCAGACGATTCAACAATTATTTTATTTCAGATGTGCAATGGGGGCACTTTGTTGCATCAATTGCAATTTCGCTCTTGCAGAAAGGACAAACCTTTGTTGTAGGCTCTGCGGGAGCTTCTTCAACTTTCTTCGCTGTTTTTTCCGAAAGCTTGTTAAGTGCCTTAACAATGCAGAAAATAACGAATGCCATGATAAGGAAGTTGATGATTGCGCTGATGAAGTTGCCGTAATTGAGAGTCGCAGCTGTTTCGCCTTCACCGAGAACAACCTTCCACTCGCTGAAGTCGATTCCGTCGGTAAGAAGGCTGATAGCAGGCATAACGATGTCGTCAACAAGCGATGAAACTATCTTCTGGAATGCACCGCCGATGATAACGCCGACTGCAAGGTCAATAACATTTCCTCTCATAACGAATTGTTTGAATTCGCCGAAAAATCCTTTTGCTTTACCCATATTTTATACCTCCAAAAATGTATACATATAATGTATCAAAAAATCTCTCAAAGGTCAACACCTTCGAGGTTAAAATCCGGAATAAATTTTTCGGTTGAAGAACTTTTGCTCTGAAAAAAGCAGTTTTCAAAGCCGAGGTCAAAAATTTTATCCTTGACTATCGAATATTCTCTTGAAGAAAGCGGCCTGTCTATCGGCGGCATATTCTTCGCTTCGCCGAACGGAGTATACTGCCTCATAACGCTGATGAATGTTTCTTCAGGTAAATTTTCTCTGACCCACGAAAAAATTTTCTGCGTTTGCGAAATGTTGCCCGGAAGCACCATGTGGCGGATTATCAGTCCCTTCTCAGCAATGCCGTTTTCATTGGTTTTGAGATTTCCGACCTGGCGGAACATTTCAAGCACCGCCTTTGACGCAAATTCAAAGTAATCCGCCGCTCCCGAATATTTCTTCGATATTCCGCTGTCAAAATACTTTATATCCGGCAGATAAACATCAACAAGACCCTCAAGCATTTTCAGCGTTTCAACCTTTTCATAGCCGGACGAATTATAAACCACCGGCACGGGAGAATCATATTTTTCAAGGGTTTTCGCAAGCATCGGAGCATAATGGGTCGGCGTTACGAGATTGATATTGTGAACACCCTTTTCAATCAGAGAATCAAATATTCTCATAAGACGGTCTTCGCTGATCTCTTTCCCGAAGGCTCTGTGGCTGACCTCATAATTCTGGCAGAAAACGCAGCCGAGACTGCACCCCGAAAAGAAAACCGTTCCCGATCCTCTTTCGCCGCTGATGCACGGTTCCTCCCAGAAATGAGGAGCAGCTCTTGCAATTTTATATTTTTCACGCGCTCCGCAGACACCGGTATTTTTCTTTCTGTCTGCATTGCACCCTCTCGGGCAGGCTGAACAAATCATATTTTTCCTCCGAAAACTTATTCCGAAACTAATTATATACCCGCTGTCAACCATTGCAAGATATTTTATTTGCATTTTTCGGTATTATATTGTATAATTAAATGAATTTTTAAATATAGAGGTAAAGTGAAATGTTTCTTGCAATAGACATTGGAAACACCAATATAACAATGGGCGTTTATGACGGCGAAAAATCAGTCTTTCTTTCAAGGCTTGCAACGGACCGCTCAAAAACGCCGGATCAATACGCAATTGAATTCAGGCAGATCTTTCATCTCTATGATACTCACCGTTCAAGCTTCAGCGCTTCTGCCATAAGCAGCGTTGTGCCGGAACTTTCGTCAACAATATGCGAAGCGGTTGAAAAGGTTACGGGATGCTCTCCGATGATTCTCGGACCGGGAATAAAAACCGGAATGAACATTCTCATTGATAATCCCGCCCAGCTCGGAGCAGACCTTCTTGCGGGCTGCGTCGGCGCTGCCGCTCTTTATCCCCTGCCCGCTCTTGTTATTGACCTCGGAACTGCAAGCAAGGTCAGCGTTATTGATAAAAACGGCGCATTCTGCGGTTGTGCGATAGCGCCCGGAGTCGGCATTTCGCTTGAAGCTCTTTCGGCAAAGACATCGCAGCTCCCGAATATCAGCCTTAAGACGCCTTCTCACGCAATAGGCAAGAATTCAATTGATTCAATGCAGTCCGGCACGGTTTTCGGCTTTGCTTCAATGATAGACGGCCTTTGCGAAAAGCTTGAAGAGGAGCTCGGCGAAAAAGTTTTAACGACCGTTGCAACGGGCGGCCTTGCAAAAGATCTTATAAAGAGCTGCAAAAGGGATATTATTTATAACGGAGAACTTATTCTTCAGGGACTTCGTGTTCTTTACGAAAAGAATCACAAATAATAAAAATTTCAATTATGCGCCGCACTCATTATGAGGCGACAGCAGGGAGGAAAAAATGACAACCAAATCAACTATCCGGAAAAATCTTGAGCTTGCACAAATTGCAATGCTGAGCGCAATCATCATCGTTATGACCTTTGTGCCTTATGTGGGATACATCAGCTACGGAGCGCTGAGTATCACCCTGATTCACATTCCCGTTATTGTCGGAGCATGCGTGCTCGGCATAAAAGGCGGCGGAATTCTCGGCGCCGTATGGGGAATTTCCTGCATCATCAAGGCAGTTTTCGCTCCTCCCTCTCCGCTTGAGGGAATAATTTTCAGAAATCCGCTCATTGCTCTCATTCCGAGGGTTATCGCAGGCATTGCGGCAGGGCTTGTTTATTCGCTCATTGCAAAGAAAACCTCCAAAAAGAGCATCGGCTCGGTTTTTGCCGCCGTCATGGCCTGTTTATGCAACACCGTTTTTGTTATGGGCGGCATCTATCTGCTCTACGGCGAAGAATACGGCGCAGAGCTCGGCATAGCTTCGGTCAACTTCGGCGGACTCACAAACTATATTCTTGCCGCATTCGGAATCAATGCCGTGCTTGAAACAGCAGTCGGAATTGCAGTCAGCGTTCCCGTTGCCGCCGCTTTAAGAAAAGCAAGGATCAAATAAAATTTATTTTGTAAAATATATCAAAGCAATCACCAATGCGATATGGAGAATTATTTCGGCAGGCAGGCCGAGCATAAACTTGTTATGAAGAGTTTTGTGCCTTATCACTTTCATTGTGATCAGCATCGCAAGCGCTCCTCCCGCAAGGCCGACAAGCATCAGCGTTGCCTCGGGTATTCTCCATTTTCCTTTTCGGGCGAATACTTTATCGGCAACCGTTATGATAACGGCCGCAAGCGAAACGACCGCAAACCAAATTAACAGAAATTCAAAAATCCACTGCATCTGCATTTCTCCGTCTGAATATAATTATCGGGGTGATTATTCTGAAAAAGATAATAATTCCGCTGTTAATTATAGTCTTTCTTTTCAGCGGTTGTCAACCGAAAAAAAACGAGATCACGCCGCCCGAGCCATCAACGCAAGTGCCTTTGACAGAAACAAAAACCGTTGAAGAGCCGGAGCTTCGGGGAATATGGATATCTTGTTTTGACCTTGAAAACACTTCCGGAAAAACTCGTGAAGAATACGGGAAGCTTTCCGATGAAATGTTCTGCAGAATTTCCGAAGCGGGGCTTGACACCGCTTTTATTCACCTGCGTGCATTTTCGGATGCACTATATCAGTCGGAATTATTCCCGACTTCAAAATACATTGCGAAATATCGCGGCGCAAATCTCAACTATGATCCGTTTGAGGTCATGCTTGAAAGCGCCGGAAAATATAACATTTCCGTCCACGGATGGATAAACCCGTTCCGCATCAGTTATAACAACGACCCTGCCCTGCTATGCGAAAACGAGGCAGCGAGCAGATACATAAAAAGCAAATCAACCGCCGTCGGCATTCTTCCGTCGGGAATTTTCTATAATCCGGCAAGCACTGAAGCGCAGAAACTGATTCTTGACGGAATCAGAGAGATCCTGACAAAATATGACATTGACGGCATACATATTGATGATTATTTTTATCCCGAAGACTGCGAAAAGCTTGATTTTGCAGAATTTGAAGCATACAAAGCATCCGGCGGAGCCCTCGAAAAATCCGAGTGGCGCAGAGCGACTGTTGATGCGTTTGTTTCGGCAATCTATAACACGGTCAAAAGCTTTTCTCCGGAGCTTATTTTCAGTATCAGCCCGGGCGCAAGAAAAGATGTTAATTATAATGAACTGTTTGCGGACTGCGAAAAATGGCTTTCATCCGAAGGCTATGCAGATCTTATAATTCCGCAGCTTTATTTCGGATTTAAAAGAGAAGGCTTCAATTTTTCAACGCTTTTTGATGAATGGGATTCTGTTAAAAGATGTTCCGCCGTCAGAATCGCCTGCGGACTTGCGCTTTACAAGGCGGGCACTGATGAAAGCGAAGAATGGCATGATGAGCCGGAAGTCATTGCAGCGCAGATAGATGCCGTCAGAGAAAGAAAATGGAACGGCTTTGTTATCTTTTCCTATTCGGATTTATTGAGAAATGAAGCCTCTGCTCCGGTTGAAAAAATCAAAGAAAGAATAAAGGATTCAAAATGAAGAAAAAAACAAACCTGATTCTGATTGCGTGCATTATTGCGGTTCTGATAATCGGAACGATTCTCGTTCTTCTTCTGACTGATAAAATCAGCATTCCGATAAGCTCCGGCTCTCCGGAATCAATATCCGCAGAAAGCGTCAGCGACGGCGAAACCCTCGGAGATATTATATCGGAAGATGAAGAAATCAATGTGCCGAAGGAATTCAGGATCACCAACCACGCAAGCAAAAACATTTCGGTTTCAGAAGGCAAGGTCTATTTCAAAGGTACAAGCGACCCCGCATACGAGGTCACCTGCAACGGAGAAAAAATCGAAACCGCTTCTACGGGCGAATTTTCAATCGACAGAAGAGTTACGCCGGGGTCGAATGAGTTTGTTTTCGTTCATAAAAATGTAACCTATACTTACACCGTCAGCTACACAGCCGATGTTCTGCGCTCCGTCTATCCCGAAGAGGCCATTTCCGTTCCTGCCGGAATGGAAATCGAATTGAGCGCCGTAGCATTGAGAGATTCGGCTGTTACAGTCATATTCAACGGAAGATCCTATACGATGGAGCCGAAATCAGATGTCAGAATAAACGATGAAGAGGACGAAGGCTCATCGGAAGAGCTTGCGGTTTATACCGTTGTTGTCAACGCTCCGGATTCGGCTTCGAACATCGAAAAAATCAGCGTGACCGCAAAATGCAAGGGTATTTCCGAAACGATGAGCGGCGGCAGCATCAAGGTCACGGCAAGAAATAAAATCCCGAAGCCCGTCGTTCTCGAAACGCAAAAACCCGTAACTGAAAAGGCAACAACTCACAAGGCTGCGGAAACCTCGACCGAAATCCGCAAAACCGTCAGCATAAAATCAAATCTTTCGCATAAATACACAAATCCTCCGAAAACAACACAGGCGCAGCCCGTTTCCGAACAGGCGGAAACCGCAGAGGAAGAAAAATCAGTTCCCCTTTCAGACAGACTTCAGAAGTTCTCTTATACACATAATTACGGTCTCGGCTCGGCAGAGGTATGCCAGGTTACAGATGATTATGTTGATATTTATCCGTCAAGAAACACCGAAACCTATGCTTTGCCGAACTATACTCCTCTTCTGAAAGGAACATTCGACTATGTTGAATCGGAAATCGATATAGACGGAGACAAATATTATATTCTCTCTTCGGGATACAAAATCCCCGCAAACAGAGAAGAACGCCTCGCCTCCGGCAGCATGGGAAAAATAAACCATGTAAGCATTAAAGAAGGATATATAACTCCCGCAAATTCAATCAAGGTCGTTTCCTGCGAAATCGAAAACGGAAACACGGTCATAAAGCTCGATATGAACAAAAGCGTTCCGTTCATCGCTTATCTCACGGGGCAGTCATATAAAGATTATAACGGCAGAGCTGTTGCCGTTTCTTCCTGCACCTGCACGGGAATTAAATTCGTTTTCAGCCAGACTGCAAGCGCCGCAGGCAATCTTTCATTCGGAGGCTCGGTTATTTCCGGCGGCAGATTCAGCACCGATCCGGACAGAGCCGAAACAACTCTCACGCTTGATTTTGCAAAAAGCGGAAAATTTTACGGCTATCACTGCGAATATGAAAACGGCTATCTCATAATCAGTTTTAAAAACAAGCCCTCTTCCCTTTCGGGATATACGATAATGCTTGACCCCGGTCACGGCGGAATTGATTCCGGCGCAGGCTGCTGCGTTTCCTCTTCGGGAATGAGTAAGGAAAAGAACATCAATCTTTCGCTTGCAACAAAGGTCGGCGAGCTTCTTCAGGCAGAGGGAGCAACGGTCGTTATGACAAGAAGCGGCGATGACTGGGTATGCTATACGGACAGAAACAATGCCGTCCGGAACAGAAAACCCGATATGTTCATTTCGATTCATTGCGATGCAAGCGAATCCGCTTCCGCTTACGGCACATCGGCATATTATTACAGAGCCTATTCCCAGCCGCTTGCCGAAGCGATTCACGAGAGCATTGTTTCGTCATATAAAAATATCATTTATGCCGATAAAGCTTCCGATTTCAGAAGCAGAGTCAGCCGTGGCGCAAATTACTATGCATTCAGAGTTCTTCGGGTTGAGGAATGCCCAGCCGTTCTCATTGAATACGGCTTTGTCACGAACACGGTCGAATGCCAGATGCTTCAGAATTCCTCGGTGCGTGATACGCTCGCAAGGGCAACCGTCAGCGGAATCAAAAACTATATCGCTTCAAATTGACGCTCAAGAACATCGCACAGACAAAAGGCCGGTATGCAGAGCAAAAACCACAGAGCCGAATATTTCGGGCATATCTGACCCAAAACATTCATCGGAATGCCCGAATAATTCCATATATTCCAGCCGAAAGAAATATTAACAACGGAGCCGACGCAGAATTCAACGCTTGTTATAAAAAAAGCGCCTATCAGCGCTCTTATGACAATATTTATCTGTTTGCTCTGATTAATGAGCATAAGAAAAACCATTGCGATTCCGCCCGTCAGGAGCATGGTCCAATGAGTTCTTCCCCTGGCGAACAGTTCAAGCATTCCGTAGCAAAGCGCTCCGCTGAAAAAAGCAATAAAAAATTTCAGAAAAGACCTCATCAAATCACCGTTAATTAATATTGCCTGAAACAATGTTTATTATGCAGAGGAGGAAATATAATGAACCATAAATGTGAAACAAGAAAAAAGCTTCTTAACAGCGACGGTTCGCTCGCAGAACCGGGATGGTCAAACCATCTTATTTTCGATTACAGTCCTTTTGACATCAAGGCAAACAAAATGAGAATCAAAGAATGGGACTACTATGTTATCGTTGACGATGAATTTGCTTTTGCAACGGTCATTGACGACAACAGATATATGGGTCTGCTCAATTCGTCATTCTATGATTTCACAGAAAATAAAAAATATGATTTCATTGAAGCTCTCATAATGCCCATGGGAAGCCTCAATATGCCCGTTGATTCTTCAAACGGAGATATTTATCAGAAGAGAAAGAATGTTGACATTGCCTATACTCATGTTGACGGCGGCAGAAGATTAACCGGCAAATATAAAAAAACAAGTCAGCACGGCGAGCTTGAATACGATCTCTTCTTTAAAAGCTTTCCCGAAGATGACACAATGGTCATCGCAACCCCCTGGGCAGAAGATAAAAAAGCTTTCTATTACAATCAGAAAATCAACTGTATGCCCGCAAGCGGATATATAAAATTCAACGGCAGAACGATCAACATCACTCCCGACAGGCATTTTGCAACTCTTGACTGGGGCAGAGGTGTATGGACCTACGACAACACATGGTTCTGGGGTTCCGGAAACGGCTATGTGAACGGAAAGCGCTTCGGCTATAACATCGGTTACGGCTTCGGAGACACCACCGCCGCAAGCGAAAATATGATATTCTATGACGGAAAATGCCATAAGCTTGACCGCCTCCGCTTTGACATTCCCGACGACATAATGAAGCCCTGGAAAATAGTCAGCACGGACGGCAGATTCGATATGGATTTCTTCCCCGTTTATGACAACAGAACATACATAAATGCCGTTGTTATGGGTCAGGATGCTCATCAGGTGTTCGGCAAAATAAAGGGCAAAGCCGTTCTCGATGACGGAACGGTGCTTGATATTGACAACCTCACTGTTTTCAATGAAAGAGTCAGAAACAGATATTGAGGAGGCTCAAAATGAAAAAGCATATTTTCAGATGTTTCGTTTCAGTTGTTCTTTGCTTAGGCAAAAGAGATTCGAACCCTATATGCCTTAAAAAGCGAACTTCACGCACATTCCGGCGTTTTTCTCCTTGAAATACGGGAGTATGTCTTCGTCGAAGAAACACCGGACTGCACGCAAATTTCAACATTTTAAGGTGCTTCGCAGTTTTGGCAGACAGATTTTCTGCCGAGATGAGGCGAAAAGCGCAGGAATACTTTGTGTATTCCGAGCATTTTTAACAAAATATCGGCAAAAAGGTGTCGCCAAAACCATATTGAGTTCGACTCCCTTTTGCCTATGCTTCAGCTTCGGCTGCTGCGTTTTTGCTTTTGCGGCGCAGACTCCGCTCAATGTCGGGGATTATGTTGCTCCCGATTCCGGAACGGATACGGCTTCTCAGCTTCAGAGAATCATTGACGAAAATCCGAACAGAACATTATTTTTCCCCGACGGAGAATATCTTGTTTCCACCCCTCTTTATACTCCTGCGGCTCCCTCAAAAAGTGTCGATCTGCAGCTATCAACTTATACCGTTATCAAGGCTGCTCCCGATTTTTCGGGCGAAGCAGTCATTGCTCTCGGCGGGAAAGATCCGTTCAATGATATAAAAACACCCGGCAGCAACTATTCCCTGACCGGCGGAATCATTGACTGCTCCGGCATTGCGGCAGGCGTTGCCATATTGAGCGGGCGTGAAACCAAAATTCAGAATACCTCTATCAAAAATGCCGTGACCGGCATATACATAGGTTACGGAGCAAACAGCGGTTCTTCCGATTCGGACATCAGGGACGTTGACATAACCGGCACGGAAAAGCCGGATTCAGTTGGAGTTCTTGTTGAGGGACACGACAATACATTTACCAATATGCGTATCGGCGGCGTTTATAAAGGCTTTCATATCAAATCGGGCGGAAATTCTTTATATAACATCCACCCTCTGTTTTACGGAGATTTTGCAGAGTTTGAAACAAGCATCGGATTTTATGTTGAAGGCTCAAACAACACCCTTAACTATTGTTATTCCGACCAATTCTGCACGGCATACCGTATCGGAGCAAAAAACACTTTTGACAACTGCTTCTGTATGTGGTGGACAAACCGTGGCGAGAAATGCACGGTCATTCAGTCAGACGGTAATTTTGATTCGGTTTTCACAAATCTGACCGTCTCGCTGCGTCACGATACAGACAACACTATGCTGAAAGGCACGATTGCCGGAAAAGGCACGATTCAGAACCTTATGGCTGATGAATCAAGATTCAATCTGAACAAATCCTATAAGATATTTATGAGCAATTCTCCCGTTTATTTTCTGAAAACCCTTTTCTCAAAATTCATCAATTTTTTCAAAAATATTTATTACCTTATTGAATATAAGCTTATTAATTCCGGCATAGTAAATCCGTAAATGTGCAATATCTTATCTGAAAATTCTCTCCCTTATATTTTCCGTCTTCATTTTTTGCCGCCGTTTTCCCGGAATAATAATGTTATATATTAAGATTTGGTTAAAATGAAATTTAAAATCAATTAAATAAATATTTTTCGGATTTTTGTCTTGATTTGTTAACAATTTTGTTATAGTATAGTCGGGTAAACGGAGGACAGAATATGAAAATTGAATTTATCTGCTTTATTGCATGGATGGTGGCTCAGATTCTCAAGCTCATTTTCAACGCCGTCAAATTTGCTCTCAACAAAAACGAAAATATGCCGAAACTTACTCCCGAAATCCTTTTCAAGCTCGGAGGAATGCCCAGTTCTCACACGGCAACCGTTATTGCTCTTGCCGCAAGCATAGGTCTTCACTGCGGATGGAATTCGGATATTTTTGCCGTTTCCGGTGTTTTTTCATTCATCGTTATGTTTGATGCCATCAATGTGCGCAGACCAATCGGAAAACTTACGGATGCTTTCAACAGCCTTCGCAAAGCCGTTCTCGGAAAAGATACGGATGAAGTGAAAAAGGTTGAAGGTCACACATTCCCCGAGGTAGTCGGCGGTTTCATAGTCGGCGTTGCGGTTGCATACATTATGGTCAGAATCGTGGGTTTCCTCGATTAAATAAATTTTTTTGAAAAAAAGCTTGCAAAATCCGCAACAATATGTTAATATATCACTCGTTCCGTAGCGAACGGGATGTTTGCTGCTATGGCTCAGGTGGTAGAGCGCATCCTTGGTAAGGATGAGGTCGGCAGTTCGAGTCTGCCTAGCAGCTCCAAAGCGAAAATTCTTTCACGAAAGTGGCAGAATTTTCGCTTTTCTTTTTCTTTGCTTTTCTTTTCGTTGATTTTATGGTATAATAATTTATAAAGGCGGTGAAACAATGAAGATTATTGCGCATATCAGAAGCGATTTTCCGGATAAATTCGGGATCCCCCGTCAGAGCGGACTTGTTGATGAGCTTGAAGCAACCGTTGTTTTTGAGCCTGAATACCGCATTCCCGAATCCCTTCGTGAGCTTGACGGTTTTTCTCATATATGGCTGATATGGCAGTTTTCCGAATGCACCGATAAAGAATGGAGTCCGACAGTCCGGCCGCCGAGGCTTGGAGGCAACAAACGGGTCGGCGTTTTTGCAAGCCGTTCCCCTTTCAGACCGAATTCCATAGGTCTTTCGTGCGTAAAGCTGAATGCAATAGAAGAAACCGAAAACTGCGGCTTTGTTTTAAAAGTTTCCGGAGCCGATCTTCTTGACGGCACTCCGATTTACGATATAAAGCCTTATCTGCCTTATGTTGATTCCCATCCCGAAGCAACGGGCGGCTTTGCTCTTCAGCAGATGAGCGGAACGCTGAATGTTGAATTTCCCGATGAACTGCTGAAAAAAATCCGTGAAGAAAAAAGGAAGGCTCTTATCGCCGTTCTTTCGCAGGATCCGAGGCCGCAGTATCAGAATGATCCGGAAAGAATTTACGGGATGGATTTTGCGGGTTATAACATAAAATTCAGAGTTGACGATAACTTACTGATCGTTACGGAAATAAATTAAACGGAGGTGATTATGTGAACGAAAAAATGCCGGTTCTTCGCAAAAAAGCAATGAGTCTGCCTCTTACTCCCGGAGTATATCTTATGAAAAACAAGAGCGGACTTATCATTTATGTCGGCAAGGCGAAGGCTCTCAAGAACAGAGTCAGCCAGTATTTCGGCTCACAGAATAATCATTCCGTCAAAGTCAGAAAAATGGTTGAAAATGTTGATGATTTCGACTATATTCTCTGCGACAGCGAGTTTGAAGCGCTCGTTCTTGAATGCTCGCTGATAAAACAGCATTCTCCGAAGTATAACATTCTTCTTAAGGATGACAAGGGTTACAGTTATATAAAGATTTCGGGAAAAGAATGGAAAAATATATCCTGCGTTTTTCAGAAATCCGATGACGGAGCCGAATATATCGGCCCCTACACAAGCTCATTCGGAATTTCAAACGCAGTTGACACGGCAAAAAAAATATTCAGAATTCCGCAATGCTCAAAGCAGTTTCCGAGAGATTATAAAAAAACCAGACCCTGCCTGAATTTTTATATCGGCCAATGCTCCGCTCCCTGCGCCGGAAAAACAACAATGGAAGCGAATAATGATGCCGTCAGCAAAGCTCTTGATTTTATTCTCGACGGCTCCGGCAAGGTCATAGAAACGCTCAAAGCGGATATGCTTGAAGCTTCCGAGAATCTTGAATTCGAAAAAGCAGCAAAGCTTCGTGACATTATAAATTCAATCAACAAGGTAACCGAAAAGCAGAAGGTTTTTGCTGCTTCCGTTGAGGAGCAGGATGTTTTTTCCATCGTCTGCGCATCGGACGGAGAATCTCCGAAAGCCTGCCTTTCCGTGCTGCGCTTCAGAGATTCAAGGCTGTGGGACAGCGAGCACTTCATAATCGACCTGCCCGATGACCTTCCGGAAGCAAGACACGAACTGATAAGAAGCTATTATTCAATGCGTGACTTCATCCCGAAAAGGATCGCCGTTGACGGAGAAACAGAAAATGCGGAGCTTCTTTCGGAATGGCTATCTTCGCTTGCAAAAAGAAAAGTCAGCATCACCCAACCGCAAAGAGGCGAGCAGCATTCATTGATGGAAATGTGCCGCTCAAACGCCGCCCAGAAGCTTGCTATTTATCTCGGCCGAACCGGCAAAACAACCGCCGCTCTCGACGAGCTCGGCTCTCTTCTCGGCCTTAAATCCCCTCCCGAATATATCGAATCATACGATATTTCTCACACGGCAGGCAGCAGCAATGTTGCCGGAATGGTCGTTTTCAAAAATGGCGTTCCGTATAAAAAGGCATATAAGCGATTCGCCATCAAAGGCTTCAGCGGCCAGGATGACTACGGTTCAATGGCAGAAGTGCTTGAACGCAGAATCATCAGATATTTTGAAGAAAAAGACAGCGGAGAAGGCTTCGGAAGGCTTCCCGATCTTATTTTGCTTGACGGCGGAAAAGGACAGGTAAACGCAGTTTTGCCGATTCTCAAAAAATATGATCTTGATATTCCCCTTTTCGGAATGGTTAAGGATTCTCACCACAGAACGAGGGCAATTGCCCTTTCGGGCGACGAGCTTTCTCTCACATCAAAAAGAGCGGCGTTTACCCTCGTTTCAACAATTCAGGAAGAGGTTCACAGATATTCGGTTGAATATCACAGAAACAAACGAAGCAATTCGCAGATTTCCTCAACTCTGACCTCAATTGACGGAATCGGAGAGGCAAGATGCAAGGCTCTTTTGAAGCATTTCAAAACCGTTAAGGCAGTTTCGGAGGCTTCGGAGCAGGAGCTGGCAGCAGTCAAAGGAATGAATATCAATTCCGCAAAAGCTGTTTTTAAAGCCTTTCATCCCGACGAATAATTAATTTAATGTTAATTTTTGGCTTGTATGTTATTTTTTACTTGACAATTATCGGTTTTTAGTGCCATAATAAATTGGTTATATATTATTACTATGGAGGAAGCTATGCGAGTAATAACCGGCTCGGCAAGAGGAATGTCACTCAAAACTCTTGAGGGTGAAACAACAAGACCGACCTCCGAAAAAGTCAAGGAAGCCGTTTTCAGCGCATTGCAGTTTGAAATTGAAGGCAGAAGGATCCTTGATTTGTTTGCAGGCTCGGGGCAGCTCGGCATTGAAGCATTGAGCAGAGGCGCAGAATCGGCTGTGTTTGTTGATTCGGATAAAAACGCCGTTAAAACAATCAAAGAAAATGTTGAAAAGACAAGGTTCGGCGATAAATCTCTTGTTTACCAGGGAGATTCAATCTCTTTTCTTTCAATGACCGGCAAGATTTTCGATATAGCTTTTATCGACCCTCCCTATTCAACCGGTCTTCTTCAGAAGGCAATGGAAAAGCTCGGCGACAGAATTGCAGAAGGCGGCGCAGCCATCTGCGAGCATTCCTTTGACGAAGAGCTTCCCGATTCCTTCGGAGAGCTTATAAAACAGAAGGATTACAGATACGGCAGGATCGCGGTTTCAATCTACCGGAAAGGATAACAAATATGAAAACAGCAATTTGCCCCGGCAGCTTCGACCCGGTCACAAGAGGCCATATTGATATAATCAGGCGTGCCGCAAAGCTTTTTGACAAGGTTATCGTTGTTGTTATGATGAACTTCAACAAGCGTGACAGCTATTTTACGGCATCCGAAAGAGTTGAGCTTCTTAAAAGGAGCCTTAAGAACATCGAAAATGTCGAAATAGATATGTACAGCGGACTGCTTGCGGAATATTCCGACAAGGTCGGTGCCTGCGCAGTAGTCAAAGGTCTGCGTGCCGTTTCGGATTTTGAATATGAATTCCAGATGGCGTTGACAAATCAGAAATTAAACCCCGATTTTGAAACCGTTTTTCTCCCCGCAAATGCAGAGCACATGTATCTCTCATCAAGCGTGGTAAAACAGGTTTGCGAATTCGGAGGAGATATAAGCGAATTCATCCCAGAAGAGGTCAGCGAAGATATTATTAAACGAATTAAAGAGAGGAACAGCCTTTATGAACATTGAAAATTTTCTCGACAACATTGAAGACATAATCGAAGCGGGTTCAAAATCACCGTTCAGCTCAAAAATAAGCGTTGACGGAAGCGCAATCAAAACTGCCATTGAAGATATAAGACTTAACCTGCCGAACGAAATCACCCAGGCAAGGTCAATCGTTGCGGACCGCAACAGCATTCTTCAAAAAGCAAAAAACGAAGCGGTAAGCGTTGTCACAACCGCTGAAGAAAAATCAAGAGCGCTCGTTTCAAGCGCAGAAGACAAGGTCAGAGCCGTTGTTCTCAAGACCGAAGAATATTCAAAAAACAGAGTTTCCGAAGCCGAAGCTCAGGCAAAAGCTATCGTTGAGAAAGCAAACGAGGATGCAAAGGTCATAAGAGCCAATGCTCAGCTTGAAGCTGCCGCAATGGTTGATGCAAGCGAAATCGTTATTCAGTCCAAGGCCGCAGCAGAAGCTATCACCACTTCCGCCCAGGAGGATGCCGCTTCAACAATTGCAGGCGCAAATGCGCAGGCCGAAAGCATTCTCAACGCCGCAAACGAGCAGGCGGAAAGACAGATCGAAGATGCCCGCCGCCGTTCGGACGATGCAATAGAAAAAGCGAATAAGTGGTCAGCGGAAATCAGAATTGCCGCAGGCGATTTCATTGAAGATATTATGAAAACCGCAAATGACGCAGTTGCAAACAGCCTTAATGAAATTCAGATCGCACGCAGCAACATTAAAAATGTAACCGGAAAAATCGAAGTTCCCGATGCTTCCGAAGCTTCCGACGAACTCGAATAAAAAATATGCCCTCTGCCGGTTGGCAGGGGGCAAATTAAAGCTTATTTGTTTTCTTCATCCTCGGAAGAAGCGAATAAATCATCGTGATAAAGATTTCTTGCAAACCGCAAAATGGTTGACGGGCGTGAGCATGACCTGAAATAAGAAATCAGTTTCTTTTCTTCGCTTGAAAGCGGATAAAAATCATCCTGCTCCTGCAACGAAATTTCCGCAGCTCTCACAGCAGAGGTCTTTCCGGCGTTTTCGGAATATCTGCCCGAAATCAGCTCGGCAAGAGAAATATCATATAATTTTGCAAGCTTTTTAAGAGTATTGAGGTCCGGCTCTCTGCCGTTTTCATATTTTGTATATGTTGATCTGTCGATATTAAGATATTCGGCGACCTTTATCTGTGTATATCCCGCATTCACACGAAGCCTTCTCAATTCATCGCTGAGATCGCTTTTTTTGAATTCATCGGATTTTCCCATCTATGCCGCCTCCTTTTTCGACTTTTTTAATATTATACCTCATAATTTGCATTTTGTCACCGTTTGTTACAAATCGTCACACATCAGCTTGCATCGGAGTAAAAATATGTATTCAGACTTTAAAAAAACAAAATATTTCATCATTGATATGGACGGCACTTTTTATCTTGGCGGAAATATCATTGAAAGCTCAACGGATTTTATAAACAGAGTAAAAGAAACCGGAAGAGATTTTTATTTTTTCACAAACAATTCATCAAACAATGTTGAGATATGCCGAGAAAAGCTTGAGAAGATGGGATTTCCCGTTGACGAAAAGCGGGTAATCATCTCTTCCCATGTTGCTGCCGACTATCTCAATAAGCATTATAAAGGCAAAAAAGTCTTTCTGCTTGGAAATGACAGACTGACAAACGATATGAAATCCGCCGGAATCAATCTTGTTGATTCCGACCCCGATATTGTTCTTCTCGGATTTGACACTACCCTCACCTATCAGAAAATGTGGGATGCCGTAAGATATATCGACAAGGGTGCTATTTACATTGCGACCCATCCCGATATGAACTGCCCTACCGCAGACGGCTATATGCCCGACACCGGCTCGATGATAGAGCTTTTTGCAGCTTCAACCGGAAAAAGGCCTCTGGTGCTCGGAAAGCCGATGACCGCAACGGTTGACTACATAACCGGTATGCTCAATTGCAAAGCGGACGAGCTATGCTTTATCGGCGACAGACTTGCAACTGATATTGCAATCGGCGCCGATCACAATATACCCTGCGTGCTTGTTTACAGCGGCGTAACAACGCCCGAAGAATATGCGAAATCGGATATAAAAGCCACGCTTGCGGTTGATGACCTCAAGGCACTTGCACAATATATATGATCCGAAAATGCCGGTTCGAGACCTTCCCGGCAGATGCCGAAAAGCATCGAAACAAAACTAAAGGAGTTAAAAAATGAAAAGCAGCAAAACGATTTGCCTTTCCCAAAGTGCGCTCATTGCGGCTCTTTATGCCGCCGCAACATATTTAAGCGCCGTTTTCGGAATTGCCTACGGCGGAATTCAATTCCGCATTTCGGAGGCACTTATGATTTTTTCCGTCTTCTCCCCTGCCGCTGTGCCCGGGCTGACAGTCGGCTGCATTCTCGGCAACATATCAAGTCCCATGGGAATATGGGATGTAATTTTCGGCTCACTTGCTACCCTTCTTTCTTCCCTTGCGGCAAGAAAGATGCGAAACATCAAAATCCGCAGTCTGCCGTTATTTTCAATTCTGATGCCCGTTATTTTCAATTCCCTGATAATCGGCGCAGAGCTGACAATGCTGATCCCCGATTCAAAATCCGGAATAACGCTCTTCATCATCAATTCGCTTGAGGTTATGGCGGGAGAATTGACGGTCTGCCTTGCAGGCGGAATCCCGATTTATTACGCATTAAAGAAAACGAATATTTTTAAACGTATTTAGTATAAAAGAGAGATGATTGCATACGCAAATCATCTCTCTTCTGTTTTTGTTCTTTAGGCAAAAGGGAGTCGAACTCAATATGGTTTTGGCGACACCTTTTTGCCGATATTTTGTTAAAAATGCTCGGAATACACAAAGTATTCCTGCGCTTTTCGCCTCATCTCGGCAGAAAATCTGTCTGCCAAAACTGCGAAGCACCTTAAAATGTTGAAATTTGCGTGCAGTCCGGTGTTTCTTCGACGAAGACATACTCCCGTATTTCAAGGAGAAAAACGCCGGAATGTGCGTGAAGTTCGCTTTTTAAGGCATATAGGGTTCGAATCTCTTTTGCCTAACCGAGTGATAATAATCCGAACCCACCTTGAATCCGGTTCTTTTTCCGCCTGACAGCGTCATCGTCATTGCAAGGCACCAAGCCTTGCTGCTTCCTCT
Source organism: Clostridia bacterium (assembly GCA_024404025.1). Classification (GTDB taxonomy): domain Bacteria; phylum Bacillota; class Clostridia; order Oscillospirales; family Acutalibacteraceae; genus CAG-177. Next base: position 79,393 of record JAKSQP010000006.1, read on the forward strand.
TCCTTGTCATACGAAAAAATATCTCAAATTCAAGGCAAGAAAATGGGTTCGTTTTATCATCACTCGGTTATCCGTGCCGTGTGAAATTCAACAACCGATTTCCGCCGAAAAACGTAGGGCACGGATTCATCCGTGCCGAGTGAAAATATTTTTTCAGGAAGACGGTAAGCATAAATGCTTACCCTACGGAGCGTGATTTTTTCATGACGGCAAATTTATCAACTTATTTTACAAAGAAAATAAATAATCCCGAAAACTTTGAAAGAGCGAGAAGAACTTTATCAACAATCATAAGAAGCTTTGCAGCGATTGCGGACCTGCCGAGAATTTCCGCAAAATCAGCGTGGTCAACAGCGGTCTGATTTTCTGTATGAAGATAGGTTTCAAACTCCGCAGGATTGCTCTCCTTAACCTTTATGATGCGGCAGCCGCTGTTAAGGTCGCTCGAATATGAATGATGCGTGGGCGAAGGAGTGTTGATGATTCTCATTCCTTCGATTTCGCAGTCGAAGCTGTTTGTGTGGTCATGGCCGAAGAACATTGCGGCAACATCGCCTTTTTCGTTCATAGCCTTGAACTGGCCGTAGTTATAATATCCCGGGCAGGGCATTTCAAGGAGATGACCCGTAAAATTATTTGTCTTGGGGAAGAACGAATAATTAACGCCGTTGAATTCTCTGATACCGATAAGCGGATTTTCAAAGAAAAGCTTATCATAAACTTCGTTAACGATGATATGCTGAAAAGCAACCGAGGGAACATAATTTCCGGTTTTTTCTTTAAGTTCATCTCTTACGCTTTTATACCATTCGATCTGGTCGGCATGAACGGAATCATAACCCATATCCTTGCCGTTTTCGTCATAAGCCGTATCGCCGGAATCAAACATATAAAGGTTGAATTTCGGGATATATGAACCATCCGAGCCGAAAACCGGGAGAAAATGCGTGCCGCTGCCGGTAAGCGAGGGATCGGCATCATAAGCAAGGCAATATTTGCCGCCGCACTCCTGATAGAGAGCAAGAAGCTCGTCATTTTCAATGCCCTGCTGATGATCGTGATTGCCGAAAACAAGGGTAAACGGAGTTTGGTTTGAAATAAAAACATCAACAAGCTGCTGAATTGCATTTTTCTTAAGCTCACGGAGCATCTTATGCTGCTCATCGGCGCTTTTGCCTGCAAGTTCTTCCTGAGAATATCCGCAAATCGTGTTGTCGCCGCCGAGAACGATGATGTCGGGTTTTTCATCCTTGATAACAAGGTCAAGATATTTAAGCATGATTTCGCTTGCGGGATAGCCGTCCTGGCAGTCACAGACGTGCATAATTTTGAATTCGCCGTTTTCGTCGAATTTAAGATCTGCCTTTTTTCCTGCCGAAGCTCCCATTGCAAGGACGCTCAATGCGAGAATAAGTGCGAGTGAAACCGATATGATTTTTTTCATTGGTAATGCCTCCGAAACATAAAATTTTTTTATGATTATACATCAAAATGTATTTACAGTCAAGTTAAGCCGAAAAACTATATTGACAATCCGCCTGTTATGTGTATAATGATTTAAGAGTTATTCTCAAATCAGAGGTGCAAAATGAAAATATATCATACTCATCAGCGGACGGCGCTGATAGATTTTCTCAAAGGAAATTCAGACAAGGCATTCACAATAGAAGAAATAATCGAAAAAATCAACAATGAAGAATTGAGCCAAAGCACGGTTTACCGCCTTATGACGAAACTTGTTGAAGACGGACTTGTTCACCGCACGGTCAGGGGCAATTCGAGAAGCTTTATTTATCAGTATATCGGAAGCGAAAAATGCGAAGGTCATCTCCACATGAAATGCACCGGATGCGGCAAGGTCTATCATCTTGATTCCTCGGTAAGCTCGGTTATCAAAAACGACATAGGCAGCAGCACGGGCTTTGAGGTTGATTCTCATACCGTCATTCTCGGAAAATGCAACACCTGCAGAAAATAAACATAAGGAAAGTAAATATGAAAAAAATAATTTCAGTTATCATAATTACCGTAACAGTGCTCTGCCTTTTCTGTTCATGCGGCGAAAGCGCAGAAAAAAACCGTCTTTCAATAGTCTGTTCAACTTTTCCGCAATATGATTTTGCAAAAAATATTGCCGGAGAAAGAATTGACATCAGAATGCTTGACAGCGCATCGGATATTCATTCCTTTGAGCCGACTGCCGCGGACCTGATGACGATTTCCGAGGCGGATTTATTCATTTACATCGGCGGAGAATCGGATAAATGGGTTTCAAAGGCTATTGAATCCTGCGGCAACCCCGATTTGAAAGCCGTTTCGCTTATGGACTGCATAACAGCCGTTGACGAAGAAACGGTTGAGGGTATGCAGAGCGAGGAAGAGGAAGAATCTCCCGAAGTCGATGAGCATATATGGCTTTCGCTGCGCAACGCAAAGCTTATGGCGGATTATATCTGCGAAAACATCTGCGCAATAGACCCCGAAAACGCTTCGATATATAAATCAAATTCGGATTCTTATATTCAGCAGCTTGATGTGCTTGACAAAAAGTATGCCGAAGTTGTTTCAACAGCAAAAAGAAAAACCGTTTTGTTTGCGGACCGTTTTCCGTTCCGTTATCTTGTTGAGGATTACGGGCTTGAATATTATGCCGCTTTCAGCGGATGCTCGGCGGAAACCTCCGCAAGCTTTCAGACGGTAACATTCCTTATTGAAAAGGCAAAGGAGCTTAAACTGCCTGTTATTCTCGTCACGGAAAGCTCCGATAAATCAATTGCCGAAACCGTATGCAAAGAAACCGGCTCAAAAATCGGCGTTATGGATTCCTGCCAGTCCGTTCACGCAAAGCAGGTCAAAGACGGCGCCGACTATTTCGAAATAATGGCCGAAAACCTTAATGTTCTCAAGGAGGCTCTCAACTGATGGCGTTGATTGAATGCAAAAATGTATCGCTCGGCTATGAGGGAAAGCCCGTTGTTTCTCATCTTGATTTTACGGTCAATCAGGGCGATTATCTCTGCATAATAGGAGAAAACGGTTCGGGAAAAACCACGCTGATGAAAGCGCTGCTCGGCCAGAAAAATCTGCTCAACGGCTCAATAGAATTCGGTGACGGTCTTAAGCAGAGCGACATAGGCTATCTTCCGCAGCAGACACCCGTTCAGAAAGATTTTCCTGCTTCGGTCAAGGAAATCGTTTATTCGGGATGCCTCAACAGCCTCGGAAAAAGACCTTTCTATTCCTCAAAGCAAAAAGAAAAAGCAAAATCCGTTATGGAAAAGCTCGGCATAATCGACCTTTCAACCTGCTGTTACAGAGAGCTTTCCGGCGGCCAGCAGCAGAGAGTTCTGCTTGCAAGAGCCTTGTGCGCTTCAAAAAAACTCCTTGTGCTTGATGAGCCGGTTGCCGGCCTTGATCCGAGAATAACGCAGAATCTTTATCATCTCATCCGCCATATCAATGAAGACGGATTGACGATCATCATGGTTTCTCACGATATTCAGGCTGCCGCCGACTATGCCTCGCATATTCTCCATGTCAGCCGCACCCCGCTTTTTTTCGGCGCTAAAAATGATTACCTGAAAAGCGATGTTTTCAGAGAATTCGGAGGCGGCGTAAAATGAGCATATTTTCTTATTCGTTTGTGCAGAACGCAATGATAGCGGGAATTCTGATCTCTCTCTGCTCGGCACTTCTCGGCGTTACACTCGTTCTCAAAAGATATTCAATGATCGGCGACGGACTTTCTCATGTTGCTTTCGGCGCAATGGCGATTGCCGCCGTGCTCGGATTTGCTCCGATGGCGGTCACTCTTCCCGTTACAATAGCCGCCGCAGTCATTCTGCTCGGAATAACGGACAATTCAAAAATCAAGGGCGATGCCGCAATAGCTATGATTTCCGTCGGTGCGCTTGCAGTCGGTTATCTTCTGCTTAATCTTTTTTCACCTTCGGCAAATGTCAGCAGCGATGTCTGCTCAAGCCTTTTCGGCTCATCCTCGATCCTCACGCTGACGAAAGGCGATGTGATTATCTGCACCGTTCTTGCCGCTGCCGTTATTCTTGTTTTTGTTTTTCTTTATCACCGGATTTTTTCCGTCACCTTTGATGAAGCTTTTGCAAACGCAACCGGCACTAATGCGAAAGCATACAATATGCTTATTGCCGTTATAACCGCAATAGTAATAGTCCTCGCAATGAATCTTGTCGGCGCACTTCTCATATCGGCTCTTATCATCTTCCCCGCCCTCTCGGCAATGAGAATCTTCAAGAGCTTCACTTCGGTCATCATCAGCGCTGCAGTCATTTCGGTTGTCTGCGCCGTCGGTGGAATATTTGCTTCTGTTTTGCTGAAAACTCCCGTCGGCTCAACGATCGTTGCCGCAAACATCATCGTATTTGCGGTTTTTACGGTTATTTCAAAAATCAAATCAAGATAAAAAATCCGGGATTCACTTTCAAAAGCGAGTCCCGGATAATTTTATAAAATTATGCAGATAAGTCCGCTGCACCCCTCGTTGATTATTCTTTCAAGAGTTTCCTGGAGCTTTGATCTTGCATCCGACGGCATACGGTAAAGCTTGTTATGAAGTCCCTCATTCACAAGCTCATGGAGCGAAGTTCCGAAAATGTTTGATTTCCATATTTCGGCGGGATTTTCTTCAAATTCCTTGAGAAGATATTTTATAAGCTCCTCCGACTGCGATTCGGAGCCGACTATCGGAGCGACTTCGGTCTGAATATCCGCCCGCATAATATGAAGCGACGGCGCACTTGCACGAAGTCTGACTCCGTATCTGCCTCCCTGCTTCATGATTTCAGGCTCTTCAAGTGTCAGGTCATCAATGCCGGGCAGAACTATTCCGTAGCCGGTTGCTTCAACTTCTTCGAGCGCATCACGGATCCTTCTGCAGCTTTCCCTGTCATCGGCAAGCTCCTTCATCTGCTTCATAAGCTCGTTTTCGTTGCTTACGGAAACGCCGGTCTGCTCCTCAAGCACTTTAAAAAATAAATCTCTGCGGAGCGAAACGGTCACCTTTGCGCCGCCGGTCGATAAATCCATATCCTCAACCGCCGTTGCGCTTATGTATTTGCAATCCTTAAGCTCCTTTGAAAAAGAATTGATGTCCCTGACCCGTTTGAGAGATGAAGCTTTTTCCTTTATTTCTCCGAAAATATCGCTGCGAAGCCAATGCTCCTTGCCGAGCGAGGTGACCCACGCAGGCAAATCGATTTTTATTTCCTTTATCGGGAATTCACAGAGAACGCCGGAAAGAATTTTTATGATTTCATCCTGACAAAGCTCAAGACAATTAACGGGGATGACCGTAACACAATATCTTTCGGAAAGCTCCGCCGCAAGAAGCTTTGATGCAGGCGATTCGGGTTCCTTGCAGTTAAGCATAACCACAAACGGCTTGTTGAGCTCTGTCAGTTCTTCTATAACTCTTTTTTCGGATTCTTCATATTCCTTTCTCGGAATATCGCTTATCGTGCCGTCGGTTGTTACAACAAGGCCGATTGTTGAATGCTCCGTTATGACCTTCTGGGTTCCGATTTCTGCCGCCATATTAAAAGGAATTTCATCCTCAAACCATGGAGTTTTAACCATTCTCGGATTTTCGTTTTCGATATATCCAAGCGCTGACGGAACGATATAGCCGACGCAGTCAATCATTCTGACCTTCATTTTTGCCTTGGACGGGAGAACGATTTCAACCGCTTCCTCCGGAATAAATTTCGGCTCCGTTGTCATTATAGTTCTGCCCGCCGCCGACTGCGGAAGCTCGTCATTTGCTCTTTCCCGCCTCTGCTTATCATCAATATTCGGGATAACCATTTCCTCCATAAATTTCTTGATGAAGGTTGATTTGCCCGTTCTGACGGGGCCGACTACTCCGATGTATATATCCCCGCCTGTTCTTGCGGCAATATCGCCGTAAATATTTTTGCTCGCCATTGCCTATCCTCCGATTTCGCTTTTTGATAAATGATATGAAAAAGAAGGACAATGTATGACAACTGCAAAAAAAATCGGAGGCACTCAAGGGTTGAGCCCCGGTGCCTCCGTAATTTTTATGCATTTTCGAAAGTTACTTCTTCCTTCGGGAAATGCGAAACATATTTATCCTGATAATAGGATTCATGCTTCAGAGAATAGGTTCCGTCCGTGTTGATATTTATTACCGAACAGCCTCTGTAATCTCCGAGCTTTGAAATGCCGATATAGGCAAGATAATCTATGCTGTTATTATAAATCAAATCAACGCCTTTATAATTCAGAGCAAGGTTGTTTTTATGGTCATGGCCGAAGATAATAGCTTTTGTGCTGCCGAGCTGCCGGACGGTTTCGAACATATCGTCTTCGCCGATTCCGCAGAAAACATAAGGCTCTTTTTCATGAATTTCGCCCGAAATATATTTTATTTCGGATGAATCCTTTCCTCCGTTTGCCTGATATTCATTAAAGGCATCACGGAATTCAACAAGAGGAATATGCATAAACATAAGGGATTTGACATCCGGATTTTCTTTCTGCATTTCAAGCACATTCCGTTTATACCATTCTATCTGATTTTCATGAATGTTATCATATTTCCAGAATATTCCGAAAATATCGCCGTCTGTATAAGAGTGAGAATCAACAAGGAACAGCGCCTGAATGAGCTTCCCTTCGGAGTTTTCAACGCGGATAACCTGATTGCCTATGCCGTCAACCTCTTCGGGTCCGGGCATAAAGAGCGAATACTCAAGCGACGGATCTTCATAAGCATAACTGATTATTTCTCTTGAATAATAACTGTAAGCCTCGGAATCATGGTTGCCGAAAGTTACTGTATAGTAGACACCGAGCTTTTCCATAAGAGCCGTGAAAAGCTTAACGGGATACATATTGTTGAGCGTTCCGGAGGAAAACGGAACAGGATAGCCGATATCGCCCGTTACGATAACAAGGTCCGGCTTTTCGGCGGTTATCATTGAGGCAACTGCGTTGAGCGCCATTCTGTCTTTCTTATATGAAAGCCATCCGCCGCCGAGATGAATATCCGTCAGGTTGACGATTTTCAGTTCTCTGTCTGTCTTGAAAACATATTCTTCCTTTTCGTTCATAACCGGAATGACCGCCGACGGATTTTCAACCTTTTCAAATTCATTTATCATTTTAAGATTATTTTTTAGGCAGATGTAATTGGCTATTGCCGATAATCCGGCAAAAACAACAATCGCAGTTACAATGCCGTTAAGCACCTTCGGAAAAACTTTTTTCTTTTTCATTTTTATTCTCCTAACCGATTTGATACATTTAAAATATCACTTTTCGTTTGCAAGGTCAATAATTTAATTGAATTCTTTTTGCTTTTGTGATAAGATATGAAAAAAATGCCGAAAGGAAGCGGACCGTGAAAAGCTTTACCATAGAAAAAAACGATGCAGACCAGCGCCTTGATAAATTCATAGCCAAGGCTGTTCCGATGCTTCCGCAATCGCTGCTTTATAAATATATCCGCACAAAAAGGATAAAAGTCAATTCAAAAAGAGCGGAAATTTCAACAAGGCTTAAATGCGGAGATATCGTCGATATGTATATCAACGATGAATTTTTTGCAGCTAAAGAAGAAAAATATGATTTTCTTTCCGCATCCTCAAAGCTTGATGTTGTTTATGAAGATGAAAACATTCTGCTTCTCGATAAGAAAGTCGGTCTGCTCTCCCATCCCGATGAAACGGAATATAATGATACACTTATTACAAGGGTAAAAAGATACCTTTATGAAAAGGGAGAATATGACCCGAAAGATGAAAACTCCTTTGTTCCCGCCCTCGTCAACAGAATTGACCGCAACACCGGAGGAATCGTTATTGCAGCGAAAAACGCAGAATCGCTCCGCATTCTGAATCAGAAGCTCAAGGACCGTGAGCTTGAAAAATATTATCTCTGCGTTGTTCACGGATACCTTGATAAGAAAAACGGAACTCTCGCCGGATGGCTGATAAAGGACGAAAAGAAAAACAAGGTCAGAGTATTTACAAAAGAAATGCCCGAATCCAAGCAGATAAAAACGAAATATTCCGTTCTTGACGAAAAAGACGGATTGAGCCTTGTTGAGGTTGAGCTTCTGACGGGCAGGACCCATCAGATAAGAGCGCATTTTTCAAGCATCGGCCATCCCCTGCTCGGAGACGGAAAATACGGAACAAATGCTCTGAACAAGGCTCTCGGATACAAAAAACAGTTTCTTTATTCATACAGGCTGCGCTTTGCTTTCACAACCGAAGCCGGAATTCTTGATTATCTGAACGGAAAGAGCTTTGAGGTGAATGATGTCTGGTTCAGAAGAGAATTTTTAAGCGGAAAGCTCACCTCCGAGAGCAAGTGAATTATGAACAATTCCTTAAATGAGCGAAAATTTTCAAAAAAGGCTTGTAAAACACCTTAAAATAGTATAATATATGTACATTAATGCCGATTTGTTCGCTCGGCATCACTATTTAAGAAAAGGATGAACACAAATGGCTAAAAATGACAGCACAAAAAGCAAGGCCGAAATTTACCGTGCAGAAAGAAAAGAAAGAATAGCAAAGGCCAATAAGAAAAATGCAAAAGGCAACAGCAAGGCTTCCGGCATCGCCGTTAAGGTTATCGGCGCCGTGATTGTTCTCTGCATCGTTGTTCTTGCAGGCTGGTATCTCTCGGCAACACTCGGTCTTGCGGAAAGATTCACAACCGCTCTCAAGGTCGGCGATTCAAAGATTTCAGCCACGCTCTATACTTATTATTACAAAGCAGAATATCAGCAGACAGCATATTATGCCCAGTATTATCAGCAATACGGCATGAATATGGGCTTTGATTCAAATCTTGCTCCGGATGATCCTGCCAACACAACAACCGATAAAGACGGCAACGAAATCACTTGGGCTGAATCCTTCAAGAAAGCAGCCGTTGAGCGTGCGCAGTTTGTTGAAGGCTATTATGCAGAAGCAAAGGCGGCAGGTTATAAGCTCTCTGACGATGAAAAATCAGAAATCGACGAAACAGTTGAAAGCTACCGTTCATCAGCTTCCGAAAACGGTTATTCTCTCAACGCTTATCTTAAGGCTGCGTTCGGCGCAGGCTTCAGCGAAAAGCTCTTCAGAACACAGCTTGAAAAAGAGCAGATCGCCCAGAAATTCTATAACGATAAGCAGACCGAATTCACAGATGGCATAACGGACGAAAAGGTTGCAGAAACATACAAGGCAGCTCCCTATAAATATGATTATGTTGATGTTCGCTACTATGCTCTCCCCTTTGAAACACTTACCGCAGCAGAGGGCGACACAGATGCGGCTCTTGCAGAAAAGCAGAAGAAAGCAAACGCAGAGGTAGTTGCAAAAGCAAACGAAATTCTTGCGAAGATCACAGACGAAAAATCATTCAGCGAAGCGGCAAAAGCTAAAGCAAACGAAGGCAAAACCGGCGATGACATCGTTAAGGATGATCCTTCAACCCTCACAAAGACCGCTCAGTTCTCCACTCTCTCATCATCCTTTACGGAAGAAGGCGCAAAGTGGGTATTTGATGCTGCAAGAAAAGCAGGCGACAAAAAGGTTATCGAAAGCGAAAACAATGCGTTCCTCGTTTATATCGTTAAGCCCGCATACACAAGCAACAGCGTTGATGTTCGCCATTGCTTCATAAACTTCAATGCAGCCGATTCAAGCAATGTTACAGACGAAGAAAAAGCAGCAGCAAAGAAGAAAGCCGATGAGCTTTATGCAAAATGGAAATCAGGCGAAATGACCGATGCGTCATTCGCAGCATTTGCATCAGAAAACACGGAAGATCCCGGCTCAACCGAAACCGGCGGACTTTACGAAGGCGTCAGAGTTTCAGACAGCATGTATCCCCAGTTCCTTGATTGGTGCTTCGCAGCCGGCAGAAAAGACGGCGACAACGGCGTTATCGAAAGCGACACCGGCTATCATATTATGTATATGAAGAAAATCAACAAGGAAGATTCCGACAGAAACAACTTCATCCGCACAGAGCTCGGCTCAGCCGCATTTACCGAATACGGCGAAAAGCTCCTTGCCGATGACGGCAAATATGTTGTTACCGAAAACGCAGCTTCAATCAACCGTGTTGTTGATAAATTCTGCAGCGACATCAAAAAGAATCTCGCATACAGCGCAAAATAAGTTAATATTAATTCATCCCGGGTTTCATCTGAAGCCCGGGATTTTTGATTTTGTCCTTGAATTTCCAAAATAATATGTCATGATATAATTGTATATATTTTTAAATACAAGCATTTGAATATACCGAAAGGAAATCTTCAATTATGCAGAATAACGGAAATACAATAAAAGCCGATAATCTTCCTGCCGCATCTTCAAAATAACCGTTATCGATAAAAAAATCAACATCAAAGAAAAAGCTAAATAAAGATAAAAAAGGATTTTAAAGCTTCATCCCGAACGGATAACGGCCTTAAAATCCTTTTAATATTTATATCTTGTTTACAGACTGTATACGCCGGTCTGCATTACGGCATATTCAACATTTTTCACCCGGAAATATTTATAAACCGGCTCGTTGAATATATAGTAATCGGTCATATTATAGTTATCAAGACCGATGGTATTTATCTTATATGAATTTGCATTGCAGATAAACAGCTTGTTATCATAAACCGAAACATCGGTCGGATGGCAGAACGCTCTTTCCTTCGGACTTCCGATTCTGAATTCCGTTCTTGAATATCTGATGGAATAATTGATAACGGCGTTTGAATCCGGCACGGCAAACCACACATCAGCTCCGTTGACCGCCGGCGAAATTCCGGGATTTCCGAGATATTCAACCTTTGTTTCCGAAATGATTTCGCCCATTGCGCCGAAAACTCTGAGCGTTCCGTCCGGATAAGCCGCCGCTTTTGTGCCTGCGCTGAGATTAAGAACGGTGCAGGTAACGAAATCACCGAGACTTCTTGCAATATCAGCCCCGTTTTCGCCCAGCTTCTCCTTTATGTAAGTCAGAACGGGTATTTTTTCAAAAGCATCCGCTTCCTGATCAAAATCATAAAAAACGGCAGCTTCTTTTCCGCTTTCAACCGTTTCACGGCAGGCATAAATAAAGCCTCTGTCCGTCGGCACAATATCAAGCATATCCGCATTGAACAATTTCTGCACTGAAATTTCCTCCGAAAAAGATAAATCCCCCGCCAAGCCGTATGCGGTCAGTTGTAACCTGCTCTTGGCAGGTGGGTGCCTCCCGAAGTTCTCTCGCTCCCTTCGTCCGCCGCAAAGCGGGAGGTCTGCAGTCCCAAATCGGAGTCCGGCTCCCTGAAAGTGTTTGTTGGGTTACATATTGACCGGATTTAATCGCACAAGGCAGGGTGTTGATCCTTTAAATATTATTCCTGTTCTTCTTCAAAATCAAACATCTCTGCGAGTCTTTCTTCAAAAGCTCTGCCGATTTCTTCAAATTCCGCATCGTCTTCTATCGGGCAGAGATATGTTTCGCCTTTTTCTTCTTCGACCTTGAGGATTATAAGTTCATCTTCGCCCTCAACGATCTGGTCGGGGTTTTCCGGCAGAGGAAGCAGCGCAACATATCTGCCGCTGTCTGTTTCTATTCTGTCAAGTTCCTCAAATATATGTTCTTTTCCTTCTTCGTCAACAATGCTGACAATATCGGGAGTATATTCTTCAGCCATATTATTTTTTTCCTTTCTTTTGATACATTATATTTTAACCCGAAGAACGCCCATAGTCAATAGAAAATATTTATCCGTCGTTTTTTATATTTTTTTTCAACTTTTCCAAAATTTACTATTGACATTTAACAAAAACAATGTTATATTATAGGTGAGCTAAGGAACGGAGATAAAACTTCAGTTCCCCTCTTGACCATAGATGTTGATCATAGGTCACCAAACAATGCTTTAAAAACTGAAAGGCGGTGATTCCGATGTACTCTTCAATATCGGTAACCGCAGCTGAAATTAACGGATAAAAAAAGCGGGAAACAGATTCACAGAATCAAAGAACCGCAGGCTTAAATAAGCAGCGATCCGAAACGGCTGCGGTAAAAACTGAACAGAAAATATCGTTGCCTCTCGCCGTTTGGCGGGAGGTTTTCGTATTTTTATACAAATGAACGCTCCGTAATACGGCTGTTATTATTATATTTAATGATTTTTTAAATTTAAGGTATTAAACATTGACAAACATAAAAACGAGTGCTATTATAATGAAAAAATATAAAAGCTATGACGAAGACGGCGGAATTTAACGGCGAACAGAGAAACGGTGGTTGGTGCAAACCGTAGGTCAGTTTTATTCAATGCCTATCACTTCCGAGCTGGTTGCCCGACAACTTTTTAAGTAAGTAGGCGCTTCCCGTGATTGCTGCGTAAAGGCATAGGAATTAAAGGATTCCGAGAGAGGCAATTTTTAATTGCAATTTGAGTGGTACCGCGGATGTTTCAGGCATTCGTCTCAAAGAAATTTGAGGCGAGTGCTTTTTTTATGCTCAACTCGCCGGATTATCAGGAGGTTAAAATATGTCCACAGTTGATACCGAAAAATTAACAGAGGTTGCCCGCAGAATAAAAGAAATGCGCGAAATTTCGGATATTTCCGAGCAGGAAATGGCGAAGAAAACAGGCCTTACCGTTGAAGAATATCTTGAATTTGAAGCAGGCAGAAAGGATTTTCCTTTTACTTTCATCCATAAATGTGCACTTGCCTTCGGAATCGGTATGACCGACCTTCTCGAAGGACAGAGCGCTCATCTTAATTCATACACCGTCACAAGAAAGGGTCAGGGCCATGATACCGCAAAAGAAAACGGCATCGAGATTCAGAATCTTGCCCCCTTCTTCAAGAAAAAAATTGCCGAGCCTTATTGGGTCAGATATGAATACAGCGAAGAGCTTCAGAATAAACCGATTCATCTCACCACCCATTCAGGCCAGGAATTTGACTTCATTATGAGCGGACGCCTCAAGGTTCAGGTCGGCAACCATATCGAATATCTTTCCGAAGGCGACAGCATCTATTATAACAGCTCAACTCCTCACGGAATGATTGCCGTTGACGGCAGCGAATGCCTTTTCGTTGCGGTTGTTCTTCCGGGCGAAAATGAGCAGGAAACCATCATCAGAGACGGTCTTTTCCATAATTCCGCAGAAGCAACCGAATATGTTTCGAGCAAATTCATCAACACCGAAACAAACGAAGACGGCGCACTTCAGTCCATCAGCTTCAACGATGAAGATAAATTCAATTTTGCATTTGACATTGTTGACGCCATTGCAGAAAAGAAACCCGGCAAGCTTGCAATGCTTCACATTGATAAAAACCATGTTGAAAGGCGCTTCACCTTCAATGATATGAAGAGAGCGTCAAACCAGGCGGCAAACTATTTCAAATCGCTCGGCATCAAAAAGGGCGACAGAGTAATGCTCGTTCTCAAAAGACATTATCAGTTCTGGTTTGCCATTCTCGGCCTTCACAAGCTCGGTGCAATTGCAATTCCAGCAACAAACCAGCTTCAGGATCACGATTTTGAATACAGATTCAATGCAGCGGGCGTTAAGGCGATAATCTGCACGGCAGACGGCGAAGTTGCTTCCCATGTTGATGCTGCTGCGAAAACAAGCTCCTCTCTCGAAACAAAGATCCTCGTCGGCGGCAAGCGTGACGGCTGGCACGATTTCAACGATGAATTCAATCTTTTCTCCGCTCATTTCTATCGCAGCGCCGAATCTCCCTGCGGCGATGACACAATGCTTATGTTCTTCACATCGGGCACAACGGGTTATCCCAAGATTGCCGCTCATTCATATAAATACCCCCTCGGTCACTATATCACGGCTAAATACTGGCACAGCGTCAGCGACCAGGGACTTCATTTCACGATTTCGGAAACCGGCTGGGGCAAGGCTCTCTGGGGCAAGCTCTACGGTCAATGGCTCTGCGAGGGCGCAGTTTTCACATACGATTTTGATCGCTTCGACGCTTCCGATATTCTTCCGATGTTTGCAAAATATCAGATAACGACCTTCTGCGCTCCCCCGACAATGCTCAGGATGATGATCAAGGAAGATATTTCAAAATACGACCTTTCATCAGTCAGACACATGACAACGGCGGGCGAAGCTCTCAACCCCGAAGTTTACCGCCAGTTTGAAAAGGCGACAGGGCTTCAGATTATGGAAGGCTTCGGTCAGACGGAGCTTACTCTCGCAATCGGAAATCTTATCGGCAACACCCATAAGCTCGGTTCGATGGGCAAACCGAGTCCCCTCTTTGATATTGATATTCTTGATCCGGACGGAAATTCCGTTCCGGACGGCGAAACCGGCGAAATCGTTGTCAAAACAAGTGAAAAGATTCCCTGCGGTTTATTCAAAGGATATTATAATGACCCTGAAAAGACCGAAGAAGTATGGCACGACGGATATTATCACACCGGAGATACGGCGTGGCGTGATGAAGACGGCTTCTATTGGTATGTCGGCAGAGTTGATGATGTTATCAAGTCATCCGGCTACCGCATAGGACCTTTTGAAATCGAAAGCGTTATCATGGAGCTTCCCTATGTTCTCGAATGCGGCGTTTCGGCTGTTCCCGATGAGGTCAGAGGTCAGATAGTTAAGGCAAGCATAGTTCTCATTAAGGGAAAAGAGGGCACGGACGAGCTTAAAAAAGAAATTCAGAATTATGTCAAGCTTCATACCGCTCCCTATAAATATCCGAGAATAGTTGAATTCAAAGATGAACTGCCCAAAACCATAAGCGGAAAAATCATAAGAAACAAGCTCTGATTCCGATGATTTTAATGCTTATAAGCTGATAAACGCAAAATTCTTTCACAGATCACAAAAAAATTCAGATAAAATATTGACAACAAACCGGAGTTGTGTTACAATCCATTCAATTAAATTATTAAAGGCTTTGACGAAGAGTTCTGAAATTATATGCCCACCAGAGAGATGGCGGTTGGTGCGAGCCATCGGAAACAGTTTTTTCGGATGTAGCTTCTGAGCCGGGAGGAAGAAAGCGCAAGCAAGTAGAACCTCTCCGTGACTGCTGCGTAAAGGCATAGGAATTAAAGGATTCCGAGAGAGGCAATTTTCAATTGCAATTTGAGTGGTACCGCGGGTGATAAGAATTAATTTACACTCGTCTCAAAGTAATTCAGCTTTGGGACGGGTGATTTTTTCGTCCTGGAAACGAGAGGTAAGCTATGGCACAGATTACAGGTCTTGATTACAAAATCAAGGAAATGGCTGCGAGAATCAAGGAATTGAGAGAAATCGAAGCCTTTACTCCGACGGAAATGGCATACAAAACGGGCGTTACAACCGAAGAATATCTTCAATGCGAAAACGGCGAAAGCGACCTTAACTTTGCTTTCATCTATCGCTGCGCACTCGCTCTTGGCGTTAATGTTACCGACATTATCGAGGGTTACAGCCCGAAGCTTTCGTCATATATGGTCACTCGCAGCGGCTCTGGCCAAGAGGTTGCCGAAGCTCACGGAATGACATATTTCAACCTTGCGTACGCTTTTCAGAACAGAATTGCAGAGCCTCTTTTTGTTTGTTGCAAATTTGACGAGGAAGCTCTTCACAAGGATATTGAGCTGACCACCCACACGGGCCAGGAATGTGACATTATCATTGAAGGCAATCTGATGATCCAGATAGGAGAACACAGAGAGGTTCTCGGCCCCGGCGACAGCATTTATTATAATTCGGACACTCCTCACGGAATGATAGCCGTTAACGGAAGCGACTGCCGCTTCTATGCGATAGTTCTCAATCCCACGGGCGAGCCGATTCCCGAGCTCTCCCCTGCCAAGGCAATCAAGGACACAAGAATTGCCGAAAAGGATACCAAAGACAGAATTTATCGTAATTTCATTGATGTTGAAGAAAACGAAAACGGCACTCCGACCTCAATCAAATTCAAAAATATCGAGCATTTCAACTTTGCTTTTGATCTTGTTGATGCTCTCGCAGACCGTGAGCCCGAAAAGCTCGCAATGCTTCATATTTCGGGCGACGAAGCCAAAACAGAGCGCAGATTCACCTTCAAGGATATGAAAAAGGCATCCGCTCAATGCGCAAACTATTTCAAATCGCTCGGCATCAAGAAGGGCGACAGAGTTATGCTCGTTCTCAAGCGCCATTATCAGTTCTGGTTTGCAATGCTCGGTCTTAACAAACTCGGCGCAATTGCAATTCCCGCAACCGTTCAGCTTCAGGAGCATGACTTTGAATACCGTTTTCAGTCGGCAGGCATAAGCACTATTATCTGCACCGCAGACGGTGACACGGCTCACCAGGTTGACCTTGCCGCCGCCAAATGTCCAGAGCTTGTCAACAAGCTTATCGTTAACGGCAAGCGTGACGGCTGGCGAAGCTTTGACGATGAATATACTCTTTACAGTTCCCATTATATGCGCACGGAAGATGCTCCCGGCGGAGACGATCTGATGATAATGTTCTTCACCTCCGGCACTTCCGGTTATCCCAAGATGGCAGCTCATAATTATAAATATGCACTCGGCCATTTCCACACGGCAAAATATTGGCACACAGTTGATCCTGACGGCCTCCACTTCACCATTTCAGACACAGGCTGGGCAAAGGCAATGTGGGGCAAGCTCTACGGACAGTGGCTCTGCGAAGCGGCAACCTTTGTTTACGACTTTGACCGCTTCGATGCGGCGGATATTATGCCGATGTTTGCAAAATACCATATCACAACATTCTGCGCTCCCCCGACAATGCTCAGAATGATGATCAAGCAGGATCTTTCAAGCTATGATTTTTCATCCGTTAAACACATGACAACGGCGGGCGAAGCCCTTAACCCCGAGGTTTACCGTCAATTTGAAAAGGCTACCGGCCTTCAGATCCTTGAAGGCTTCGGTCAGTCGGAAAGCACTATGATCATCGGCAACCTTATCGGAGCTCCGCATAAAATCGGTTCAATGGGCAAGCCTGCTCCGATTTATGATGTTGAACTTATTGACCCGGACGGAAATCCCGTTCCCGACGGCGAAACCGGCGAAATCGTTATCAATATCAAAAACGGCTCTCCCTGCGGACTTTCGGTTGAATATTACAGGAATCCCGAAAAGACCGCCGAAACATGGCACGACGGATATTATCACACCGGCGACACCGCATGGCGTGACGAAGACGGCTTCTATTGGTATGTCGGCAGAGTTGATGATGTTATCAAATCCTCCGGCTACCGCATCGGCCCCTTTGAAATCGAAAGCGTTATCATGGAGCTTCCTTATGTTCTCGAATGCGGCGTTTCTGCCGTTCCCGATGAAATCAGAGGTCAGATAGTCAAAGCAAGCATCGTCCTTGTTAAGGGCACGGAAGGCACCGATGAGCTCAAAAAAGAAATTCAGAAATACGTTAAGGAAAAGACCGCTCCTTATAAGTATCCGAGAATCGTTGAATTCAAAGAAGCTCTTCCCAAAACCACAAGCGGAAAGATAATCAGAAATAAGCTTTGATAAGAGGTCAATATGGAATTCAGGCGAATCACACTTCTTGCAGGGCATTACGGAAGCGGCAAAACAAATATTTCCGTTAACCTCGCAATGTATTTGAAAACAATAAAAGAAAAAGTCGCAGTTGCCGACCTTGATATCGTTAATCCCTATTTCAGAACAAAGGACAGCATTGAAGACTTTGAAAAGGCGGGAATCAGATTCATCGGCTCGGAATATGCAAATTCCAATCTCGATATTCCCGCTCTGCCGCAGGAGCTTTATTCGATCACCGACGACACCTCGTATTATGCGGTTATGGACATCGGCGGCGATGACAGAGGCGCTCTTGCTCTCGGCAGATATGCTCCCGCAATCATAAGCGAAAACAATTATGATATGCTTTTTGTTGCAAACTTTTTCAGACCTCTCACCCGTGATGCGGATTCGGCGATTGAGGTTATGAAAGAAATCGAATATGCGGGCGGAATCCCGTTCACGGGAATCATCAATAATTCAAATCTCGGAGATGAAACCGATGCCGATGCGGTTTTAAGCACTCTCAATAAGGCAAAAGAGCTGTCGGATAAAAGCGGACTGCCGATAAAGTTAACCACTGTCAACAGGCCGCTCGTTCCCCAACTTAATAATAAAATACCGAATATTTTCGGTCTTGATCTGCAAAACAAAATCAGATAAAAGGAGTTATGAGCATGGCAAAACTTACATTCAAGTATGAAAACTGCAAGGGCTGCGGCCTCTGCATAGACGCCTGCCCCAAAGGCGTTCTTGCTCTCAATCAGAGCAAGCTCAACGGCAAGGGACATCATCCCGTTGAAGCTGTCAATCCCGATGCGTGCATCGGCTGCGCTTTCTGCGCAACGATGTGCCCGGACTGCATAATCAAGGTTGAAAGGTGAGTGAAATAAATGGCTGATAAAGTTCTTATGAAAGGCAACGAAGCAATCGCCGAAGCCGCAATTCTTGCAGGCTGCAAACATTACTTCGGTTATCCCATCACTCCGCAGACTGAAATCGCCGCTTATATGGCAAAGAGAATGCCCAAAATCGGCGGCACCTTCCTTCAGGCTGAGAGTGAAATCGCAGCAATCAATATGGTTTACGGCGCTGCTTCCGCAGGCATGAGAGTTATGACCTCTTCATCAAGCCCCGGAGTATCGCTCAAGAGTGAAGGCATTTCCTATATGGCAGGCTCCGACCTTCCCGGTCTTATCGTCAATGTTCAGAGAGGCGGCCCCGGTCTCGGCGGAATTCAGCCCTCACAGTCCGATTATTTCCAGGCAACAAAGGGCGGCGGACACGGCGACTATCACCTTATCGTTATCGCTCCCGATTCGGTTCAGGAAATGGCAGATTACACGGTCAAGGCTTTTGACCTTGCAGATAAATACAGAATGCCCGTTATGATTCTCGCAGACGGCACTATGGGGCAGATGATGGAGCCCGTTTCGCTTGATCTCGACATCAAGCCTGCTCCCGAAAAGCCCTGGGCAACAACCGGCACAAACTGTGAAAGAAAACACAACATAATCAATTCTCTTTCTCTTGTTCCCGAAGAGCTTGAAAAATTAAACTTCGAGAGATATGAGAAATACGCTCACATTCAGGAAACCGAGGTTATGTATGAAGAATATATGACCGAAGACGCTGAAACAATAATCGTTGCTTTCGGCATTGCGGCAAGAGTTTCAAAGAATGCAGTTGCAGCCGCAAGAAAAGAAGGCATTAAGGTCGGTCTTATCAGACCCATCACTCTCTGGCCGTTCCCGACAGAGGTCATCTCAAAAGCTGCCGACAAGGCAAAGAGATTTATCTCCGTTGAGCTTTCAATGGGTCAGATGATAGAAGATGTTAAGCTTGCAGTCAACGGCAAGGCAAAGGTTGAGCTTTGCAACCGTGCAGGCGGTATGATTCCCTCTCCCGAGCAGGTTCTTGAGGCAATCAAAAACGGAGGTGCTGAATAATGGTAGTATTTGATAAACCGAAATCACTTTTGGATGTTTCCATGCACTATTGCCCGGGCTGCACTCACGGCATCGTTCACCGTCTTGTTGCAGAGGCGATCGACGAGCTCGGCATCGAGGGCAAAACCGTTGGCATCGCTCCCGTAGGATGCTCCGTTATGGCATATAACTATTTTGCCTGCGATATGATTGAAGCCGCTCACGGCAGAGCTCCCGCAGTTGCAACCGGCGTTAAGCGTTCAAACCCCGACGGACTTATCGTTTTCACCTATCAGGGTGACGGAGACCTTGCTTCAATCGGCATGGCTGAAACAGTTCACGCCGCAGCAAGAAACGAAAACATAACGATCATCTTTATCAACAATGCCATTTACGGCATGACAGGCGGCCAGATGGCTCCCACCTCTCTTCCCGGCCAGGTTACTCAGACCTCCCCCTATGGCAGAGATGTCAAAGCCTGCGGCTATCCCGTCAGAGTTTGCGAAATGCTCTCCACTCTTGACGGCCCCGAATACATCACAAGAGTTGCAGTCAACAATGTCAAGAATGTTAAGGCTGCAGGAAAAGCGATAAAAAAGGCTTTCCAGAATCAGATCGACGGCAAAGGCTTCTCGCTTGTTGAAGTTATTTCATCCTGCCCCACAAACTGGGGTATGACTCCGCAGAAGGCTCTTCAGTGGGTAGATGAAAAGATGATTCCCTATTATCCCCTCGGTGTTTATAAAGACCGTTCGGCAGACAGCAAGGAGGATAAATAATTATGACTAAACAGATTCTTATCGCCGGTTTCGGCGGACAGGGTATCCTTTTTGCAGGCAAATTCCTTGCATATAAAGGACTTACGGAAGATAAGCAGGTCAGCTGGCTCCCCTCTTACGGACCCGAAATGAGAGGCGGCACCGCAAGCTGCAGCGTTATTATCAGCGATGAACCCGTCGGCTCACCCATCGTTTCAAAGCCCGATGTTCTTATCGCAATGAATATTCCCTCGCTTGACAGATACGAAGACAGCGTTGTTCCCGGCGGCGTTATCATTGCCGATTCGGCTCTTATTGACCGCCATGTCAAGAGAACCGATGTTACTGCTGTTGAAATTCCCGCAACAACTCTCGCTTCGGAAAACAATATGCCCACTCTTGCCAATATGATCATCACCGGCAAGCTTCTTGAAATCCTTGACGGCTTCAACGAAGAAAGCATCAGAGCGGCTCTCGGCAAGGTCATTTCCGCAAAGCACGCCGATATGCTTGAAGTCAACCTCAAGGCTATCGAAATCGGCAGTAAATTATAATTTAAGATTCAGGAGTGATATATAGTGGAAATCAAGATCATAAAAACACAGAATCCGAAAGTTAAGCCTGACCCCTCAACCCTTAAATTCGGCGTTGAATTCACAGACCACATGTTTATTATGGACTATACCGCAGGCGAAGGCTGGCACGATGCAAGAATCGTTGAATTCGGCAACATTCCTATGCATCCCGCATCAACAGCGCTTCATTACGGCGCAGAAATTTTTGAAGGCCTCAAGGCTTACAGAAGGCCCGACGGCGAAGTTCAGCTTTTCAGACCGATGGAAAATATCCGCAGAATGAACAGCTCTGCCGACCGTATGTGCCTTCCCCTCCTCGACGAAAACGACGCTCTTGAAGCTCTCACAACCTTCGTTGAGCTTGAAAAGGACTGGGTTCCCTCAGCTCCCGCAACCTCACTCTATCTCCGTCCCTTTATGATAGGCAACGATGAGCATCTCGGCGTTCATGCCGTTAAGCACGCAACATTCTATATCATCGCCTCTCCCGTAGGAAGCTACTATAAAGAAGGCATCAACCCCGTTAAGATCATGATTGAATCCGAAGATGTCAGAGCAGTCAAAGGCGGCACCGGCTACACAAAGTGCGGCGGCAACTATGCAGCAAGCACCCGTGCCGGTCAGAGAGCGGAAGAACAGGGTTATTCCCAGGTTCTCTGGCTTGACGGCGTTGAGAGAAAGTATATTGAAGAAGTCGGCGCTATGAACGTTATGTTCAAAATCAACGGCGAAATCGTTACTCCCGCTCTCACCGGCTCAATTCTTCCCGGCATCACAAGAAAATCATGCCTTGAGGTTCTCAAGAGCGAAGGCTACAACGCAAACGAAAGACTTCTCAGCGTTGACGAGCTTATCGAAGCCTGCGAAAACGGCACTCTCGAAGAAGCCTGGGGATGCGGAACCGCAGCAGTTGTTTCGCCCATCGGCGAGCTTGCTTACAAGGGCAAGAAATACACCGTTAACGGCGGAAAAATCGGAGAAGTTACTCAGCATCTTTATGATACCCTTACCGCTATTCAGTGGGGCATCAAGGAAGATCCCTTCGGCTGGACGGTTAAAATCAAATAATTGACGGCAAAAGAGAGATGGTTTTGCAGAATCATCTCTCTTTTTTTAAATCTCCTGCGTTTGATCTGCAAATTATCCGGCGATATATAAACTTTATACCCGATAGTGACACCTTGAAAAAAGGAGAAAAATATGCTTATAAAAATAATTGCGATTTTTTCCGCATTTATAATGATTTTTGTTAATCTTTTTACTTCCGAAACCCCAAAAGCAGAAAGCGGTGACATTATGATCGAAGAAAAGCCTGCCGCAAACGCTCTTCACACTTATGATGAGCTGAACGGAGCTGCCGGCTCAAAATTCTATATTGAACGCCCGAAAGAGGATGCGCTGAATACCGTAAACGGCTCCGATTTCGGAATGAGCGCCGGAAATGACGATAATTATGAGGCTTTCAAGGCTGCGCTTGACTATTGCAGGACTCACAGCGGCACACAGCTGAAGCTTGAAAACGGAATTTATAATGTAAAAAATAAAGCGACCCTTGAGCTTAAAGATTTTAAGGATATTCTCATCGACGGCTGCGGCGCATCACTAGTTTTCTCGAATGTTGTCAGCGGTTTCAGCGTTTCCGGCTGCGACTGCGTTGAAATCAGAAATCTGAAATTTGACTGGGACTGGGATTCAAAACCGCTTTCTGACATTGTCACCGTTACCAATGCGAATCCCGGAAATAAAGAGCTGGATTTGATTTTCCGTGACAGAGAAGCCGATGAAAACACGATTTTTGCCGCAATCACTCAATGCGACCCGGAAACATTTACATACGGCGCAAAAAGAGGCACACGGGAAGATTATATCTATCAGCACCCCGAATGTATCGTATCCGCAGCCAAAACGGATAAAAACACTCTTCACATCAGGCACAACGGCTCTTTTTCCGATTTAAAAAACGGTGAAGTCTACATCCTCAGGCACTATGTTTATGACACGGCATTTATGGGTATTTCCGCAAGCAGAAACATAACCGTTAACGGCATTTCGCTTTACGGCTATCCCGGCTCCGGCTTTATTGTTAACGGCAAGGCTTCGCATTTTCAGATCATCAACAGCTATATAGGCATAAATCCCGAATATAAAGATACACGCCATACCTCGCTCGGAGCGGACGCAATTCATATCGTAAATACCGACGGCTGCTTCAACATTGAAAACAACGATATCAGCGGTCAGGGCGATGATGCGCTTAATGTTCATGACGGGCTCGGCTGCGCAGATGAAATCATCGCAAACAAAATCAAGCTTACCGCAAGCGCATTTCTTGTTGAAGTCGGCGACACGCTGGGATTCCGTGATCAAAAATTCAATGAAACGGATATAACCGCAACCGTCATTGCAAAAGAGCAGCTGCCCGGAAACTGCTGCCTGCTTACATTTGACAAGGATCTCGAAGGCATCGTCGGCAAAGATTATATTGCTTTCAGTTTGGAATATGACAGCGGTAATTATACTATACGCAATAACTATATCCACGAAAACAGAGCAAGAGGATTTTTACTTCAGTCATCAAACGGCCTTTGCGAGAATAACACATTTTATAAGCTCGATATGCAGGCAATAAAGGTCGTTATGGACATCAGCCGCGGTCTGTGGTATGAAGGCACGGGCGTTGACAGACTTGTTATAAGAAACAACAAATTTGAACTATGCACATACGCAAGAGGCGGAGAGGTCATAACCATCGACACCAATCTTGACGGCAAAACCGCCGTTTCTCAGCCCTTTACAAATATTGAGATCACGGATAATACTTTTGTTGACTTTCCGCAATATGTTCTCAAAGCAAACAATATCAACGGACTTGTTTTCAAGAATAATACCATTAACACGGGCAGCACATTTGAGCGTGAATTCATCAGAGGCAAGTCCCTGTTCGGACAGTACTGTTCAAACATAACCTTTGAAAATAATGACTACACACCCAACATCAAGCAGATAGCCAAAGCAGAAAAAATCAGAACATGGGCTGAAATCAATTCACAGCTGCTGTAATTCATTTTTAAACCATATTCTTTTTTGTGCAATTTTTTGAAATAATTTCGTTTTTTTATATTAAATATATTATAAAATGGCATTGACTTAATTGTGCAATTATGTTAACATATCTGCATATTGGAAATGCAATGACGGAATTATTATCTGACTTTTAAGCATTCAGAGAGCCGATGGGCGGTGAAAATCGGTATGCAAAGCCTGATAAGTCTCCTTCCCGAGCAGGCTTCCGGAAAATCGAAAGATGAAGTAAGGAAGCACGGAATTGCCCCGTTATCTTGGCAAAAAGCTTGTCAGAGCTTTATGAGTGGCCGGTTTCCGGCAATCAGGGTGGTACCACGGATTAAATTCGTCCCTGAGGTCAATTAAAGTGACCTCGGGGATTTTTTATTTTCCGGGTCCGAAGCGAAAGGAAAAATACTTATGAAAAAAATCAGCATCTGCGACATGACCCTCTGCCCCTCAAAGGGAACATACAGCTTCAAGGAAAAAATCGAAATTGCCCGTCAGCTCGGCAATCTCGGAGTTGATGTTATTGAAATTCCCGAAATAGTCAATGTCAGAACCGATGCGCTTTTAGTAAAGACCGTTTCTTCGTTTGTTAAAAAGAGCATAATTTCCGTTGAAGCCGGCGGCACGGAGGAAGGCGTTAACAACGCTGCTTCCGCCCTTATCAACACAGCTATGCCGAGAATCAGAATCTCTCTGCCGGTTTCAACAGTAGGAATGGAATACGGTTATCATAAAAAAGCTCAAAAAATGCTTGATTTGATTTCAAAAATCGTTTCTTATGCAAAAGAAAAATGCGATGATATTGAATTCTGCGCTCTCGATTCAACAAGAGCCGAAGCGGGATTTCTGCCGAAGGTTGCAAAAGCGGCAATCGAAGCAGGCGCAAAAACATTTACCGTCTGCGACAGCGAAGGCATTATGATGCCCGATGAATTTGCTTCTTTCGTTGCCGAATTCATCAGGGAAGCGGAAATAAGCGAGGAAACAACCGTCGGCGTTATGTGCAAGGACAGCAACGGTCTCGCTGCGGCATCTGCGATCCTTGCCGTTAAAAACGGCGCAAGTGCCGTTAAAACAGCATCCGGCAGCGATGTGACCGATCTTTCCACCTTTGCAGGCATCATCAAAAATTGCGGCACGGACTGCGGCTTCTGCTCAGGACTTAAAACAACACAGCTCGGCAGAATCATCAGCCAGATAAAGAGATTCTCAAACGGCGCTGCCGTCGAAAAGGAGCCGGCATCAACAATTTCAACCGAAAATTCCATCAGACTTGATTCAAAAGACGGCATTGACGCCGTTATCGCCGCAGTCAGAATGCTCGGCTATGACCTTTCCGCAGAAGACGAAACAAAGGTCTTTGAAGAATTTCGCAGAGTTGCGGAAAAGAAAACAGTCGGCGCAAAAGAGCTTGATGCAATCGTCGCTTCGGCCTCTCTTCAGGTTCCTGCGGCATATAAGCTCATCAGTTATTTTGTTTCATCCGGCAACATTATTTCCTCATCCGCCCAGATAAAGCTTGAAAGAGACGGCAGAGAAATCAACGGAATCTGCATGGGCGACGGCCCGATTGATGCCGCTTTCATAACAATAGAGCAGATGATCGGCCATCACTATGAGCTTGATGATTTTCAGATTCAGGCTGTTACCGAAGGAAAAGAAGCTATGGGCTCCGCTATCGTTAAGCTGCGCAACAACGGCAAGCTCTATTCCGGCAACGGAATTTCAACCGACATTCTCGGCGCAAGCATAAGAGCATATCTTAACGCTCTTAACAAAATCGTTTACGAGGAGGCATAAGAATGAAACTCTCCTTTTCAACAAAAGGCTGGCACGATAATTCTTTTGAAGAATTCTGCGACATAGCCAACAATATGGGCTTTTGCGGAATCGAAATTCACGACACCCGCAACAGTATGTTCACAAGCTCCGACGGAGCGTTCTATGATTATACCGCAGCCTCAACGGTCAGAAGACTCAACGACATGAAGCTTTCCATCCCCTGCATTGATGCCATCTGCGATTCGGGCAGCAAAGAAGAAAGAGAAACCGCTTTTGAAGAGGTTACAAAGTGCATCCGCATAGCCTCTGCCCTCGGCATACCCTGCGTACGCCTTAAGGTTTACGGAACGGACATTGAAAAAGCCTGCGCAGATTTGAGAGAATTTCTCAACGAAATCATCGGATTTGCCCGCTCATCGGAGGTTACCGTTCTTCTTGAAACATCGGGAATATTCAGCAACACGGCTCTTCTTCGTGATATTCTCAATGAATATGCCGACGAAAGCGTAGCCGCTCTCTGGGATATGTATTCAACTTTCTTCAAGGGCGGCGAAACCGCAGAGCAGACGATTACCAACCTCGGAGCCTATGTAAGACACGCTCACATCAAGGATGCGATCAAAAACGACGAAGGCACGGAATACTGCCTTATGGGCGAGGGCGACCTGCCGATTGACGAAATGATTCTCGCTCTGCGTTCAGTCAACTATAACGGCTTTGTTTCGCTTGAATGGGATCCCGACTGGTGCCCCGAAATTGATGATATGGAAATCATCTTTTCGCAGTTTGCCGGCTATATGCATCAGTTCAGCGACACGGAAAGTGCAGAGCCGACCCTTTACAGCAACAAAACTCATACCGGAAAATTCGTGTGGAAAAAAGAGCTTCTCATCAATCACACCTTCCCCCAGGTGCTTGATACGATGGTTAAAGAATTCCCCGACCAGTATGCTTTTAAATACACTACTCTCGACTACACAAGAACATATAAGGAATTCAGAGACGATGTTGATGAATTCGCCCGTTCGCTCATTGCACTCGGCGTAAAGAAAGGCTCCCATGTTGCGGTTTGGGCAACAAACATTCCGCAGTGGTACATTGCTTTCTGGGCAGCAACCAAAATCGGCGCCGTTCTTGTAACGGTCAACACCGCTTATAAGATTGCCGAAGCCGAATATCTTTTCAGGCAGAGCGATACCCACACTCTTATTATGATCGAAAACTGCCGTGATTCCGATTATTCCGGAATTATGTCGGAGCTCTGCCCCGAGCTTGAAACAACAAAAGCCGGAGAGCCGCTCCATTGCCGCCGTCTCCCCTTCCTGCGCAACATCATAACAGTCGGCTTCAAAAAGAAAGGCTGTTTAAGCTGGGACGATGCGATCGAAAGAGCAAACGAAGTGCCTCTTGACGAGGTTTACCGTATGGCAGCCGCAGTCAGCAAAGACGATGTCTGCAATATGCAGTATACCTCCGGCACAACGGGCTTCCCCAAGGGCGTTATGCTCACTCATTATAATGTTGTCAACAACGGCAAGAATATCGGCGACAGAATGGATCTTTCAACAGCCGACAGAATGATGATCCAGGTGCCGATGTTCCATTGCTTCGGCATGGTACTTGCGATGACGGCGAGCATGACCCACGGCGCAACGCTTCATCCCCTGCCTTATTTCAGCCCGAAATCGTCCCTTGCCTGCATTAATTCCGAGCATATAACAGCTTTTCACGGCGTTCCCACAATGTTCATTGCAATGCTCGAGCACGAAGATTTCCCGAACACCGATTTCTCATATATGAGAACCGGTATTATGGCGGGAAGCCCCTGCCCGATATCCGTTATGCAGGATGTTGTTGACAAAATGAATATGAAGGAAATAACGATCGTTTACGGCCAGACGGAATCCTCGCCCGGATGCACAATGAGTTCAACCGATGATCCTCTTGAAACAAGAGTAAACACCGTCGGCAGACCCCTTCCCGAAATCGAATGCAAAATCGTTGACCCCGAAACCGGCGAAGACTGCCCCGATAATGTCACCGGCGAATTCGTTGCAAGAGGCTATAACATTATGAAAGGCTATTACAAAATGCCGAAAGCAACCGCAGCTGCAATTGACGCAGAAGGCTGGCTTCACACGGGCGACCTTGCGTGCAGAATTCCCGACGGCAATTTCAAAATCACGGGCAGACTCAAAGATATGATTATCCGCGGCGGCGAAAATGTTTATCCGAAAGAAATAGAAGAATTCATCTATACTCATCCGAAGGTCAGGGATGTTCAGGTTATCGGCGTTCCCGATGAGCAATACGGCGAAGAAATCATGGCGTGCATAATCCTTAAGGACGGCGAAGAGATGACCGAAAACGAAATGAAGGATTATATCGCAGCGAATATGGCCCGCCACAAGGTTCCGAGATATATTGATTTTGTTTCGGAATTCCCGATGAACGTTGCGGGAAAGATTCTCAAATATAAGATGCGTGAGGATGCTGTTAAGAAATTCGGACTTCAGAAAGCAGACAGCGTGGTAACGGCATAATGAAAAACGGATATTATATCATAGATTCTCATTGCCATATCTACCCCGAAAAAATCGCTTCAAAAGCGATTGCGGGAACAGATAATTTTTACAGCACGGTTTCCGTCGGCGAGGGCACGGCAAGCGAGCTCGCTTCGGGCATAATCTCCGCAGGAGTTGATCATTTTATCGTGCAGTCCGTTGCAACAACGGCAAAGCAGGTCAGAAGCATCAATGAGTTTATCGCAAATGTTGTTTCTGAAAATCCCGAAACCTTCACGGGTCTCGGAACGCTCTATCCCGACACTCCCGACATTGCCGGCGATTATGAGCATTTGAGAAGCCTCGGTCTTAAGGGCGTTAAGCTTCATCCCGACATTCAGAATTTCAAAATCGACGATTACCGATGCCTCAAAATTTATGAGCTTTGCGAAAGAGACGGCCTGCCGATTCTGATGCACACGGGCGACAGCAGATACGATAATTCAAACCCCAACCGTCTTCTGCCCGTTATGAGTATCTATACCGAGCTTACGGTTATCGGCGCTCATTTCGGCGGCTATTCCCTCTGGGAGGAAGCCAGCAAAAAACTCTGCGAGCTGCCGAATCTTTATGTTGACTGCTCCTCTGCCCTGCCGTTCATTTCAAAGGATATTGCCCTGCGCATCATTGAAAGATACGGAACAGACAGAATCCTTTTCGGCTCGGATTATCCGATGTGGTCGCCGCAAAAAGAAATCGATTCCGTTCTTTCTCTCGGACTTTCCGATGAGGATTATAAAAAGATATTCTCTGAAAACGCAAAGAAAGTTTTCAATATATGAAAAATCCCACTCGGCAGGAAAACCGAGTGGGTTATTTCTTTATAATGAGATATATTTTGCAAGAATCTTATTGATCTCTTGTCTGTTCTGCTCGGGAAAAGTATATTCAAAACGGCCATAGCTGCCTAAAATTTTTCCGGAATCGGAATCATACACCATGCCTTGATTACCAAATCTTATTTTTATATTTCCTTTAAAGCCTCCGGTGCTTTCCTGCATTTTCGAACTTTTCATAAGGCTGTAAATTTCAAGACTGTCATCATTTGAAATTTCAACTTCCCTGCCCGAATTGTCGGTTACATAATATTTGATTTTTCCTCCCCAATACGGCATTTCTTCCGAGCCGTTTTTGAGAGAAACAACATTGTGATTAACCGTCACCTGATATGTTTTGGTTTTGCCGCCGTCATCGGCATTGAAATAAACCTTGCCGCCTTTCTCCGTCAGGCGGATATTATCAAAACCTTGCTGGTTTTCGGGCATAAAAACTTCGCTGTATTCATTTTTGCCGTCAATCACTTTAACCGTCAGAGTATAAAGTCCGGATGTCGGTCCGGAAAGAACCTGAATTGTTTCCTTAACGCCGTCATTATCATAATCAGTCGTTATTGAATCAATTATATCTTGAGATTCCATCCGCATAATATTCGTGGTCTGCACTTTCGTTGTTGACTTGTTTTCTTTTGAAGCCTTTGTATAGCCGTCATCAATTATAACTTCGGAAGCAGTTGTTGATTCCGACTCAACCGCAACGGTTGTGTATTCATCGTCTGCCTTTTGGCCGATATAATATTCCGGCTTATAATCCGCAGATGGATTTGAAGATATTATTTCACCCGTGGCGGAATTCACACGAATATATAACGCAATCTTCTTTGTTTCGTATTCGTATTTTGTATATGTTATCATACCCGTTTTTTCATCAAAATCGGTTTGATAAACATATCTTATGCCGTTTTCAATAGCTTCATAGCTGCCGATCGGATCATTGAAATTATATCTCTTTGTTATAACAGCAGTCTTCGATTCATCAATTCCGTAATCGGAAAGGAGCTTATGTTCAACCTGGCTGTATGAGCAGATTTCTGCCTTTCTGCCTATTGAATCAAGATATTTTTGAGCCTGCTCCGTTTCTTGTTCCCACATTGATTGATAATCTTTTTCCGTCGGATTTAATGCTCTGTACTGATATTTTACAGGGAATAATTTTTTTATATCTTTGACATAATCCGAGCCGTCTCCCGGTGCGAAAAGCCTCCGTTCGCCGGTCTTCTTATCAACGGTTATGACCGCAGGGTTTGAGCCTCCGCTGATTCCGGCAAAATATCCGTTCTGGAATCCGAAACCTTCATACGAAACATAAGCGTAGATTTTCTTTTCGTTTTCTTTTTCTTCCGCTCCGTAAATAACATATCCCGCCGTACTGCATTCTCCGAGCATATCTTTATCTTTAATATAAGTATCAACAATTGCATTATAAACGCTCTGCTTTTCTTCTTCTTCAGGATTATAATCAACGATTCCCGCCTGAAAAATTTTGTTTTCTTTTCTGCTTGTTGTGAAACAGACGGCAACAACAATTGAAGCAATGATTGCGGCAATTATAATCCACAATGCGGGCTTTTTATAGTTCAGAGCGGATTTTATCCTCTGCTTAACGCCGACCTCTCCGAATGCCAGCGGACACGCCAAAACGGATTTCTGCCGTTTGCTGAATTCAAGAAGCGTCTGCGAATAATCGGCAATTTCTTCTGCAGACATATCTCTGATAACCTTTTCATCGCAGGCAAGCTCAATATCACGGCAGAGGAAAATATAAGCCACCCAGACAGCGGGATTGAACCAGTAAACAGCCAAAATCAGATAGCCCAAAGGCTTCCACCAATGATCGTGCCTTTTCAGATGAGCATTTTCATGAGCGAGAATGCAATCAAGTTTTGCTTTATCAACATAAGACGGAACATAAATTTTCGGCTTGAAAACTCCGAAAATAAATGCGGAATCAACATAATCGCAGAAATAAACGCCGTCATTTATTTTAATTGAAGCTTTAAGTTTTCTTCTCATTTTTATATAGCTTGCAGCAGCGGCGGCAAGCATAACTATTATACCGGCAACCCAAATAATGAAATACACGGTGTTAAGCGCATCCGCAAGGTCAAAATCACGCGGCAGACCGGCCATCTGCGAAACAGCTGCGGATCCCTGCGTAAACGAATCCGCCGTTCCGACAGGCGCAGGATCAAAAATATTAACAACATTTCCGGAGTCAATAATATTCATTCTCGGCAAAAGGCCCGCAAACGATTCGAGCGGAATGGGAAAAATCAAACGCAAACCGACAACAGCCCAAAGAACGCAGTTTATCCATTTGGGTGCTTTTCTGAAAATGAATCTGTAAGCCATCACTGCGGCAACAAGTAATAAAACAGGAATGCTAATATTCAAAATATAATGGAAAACAGCCGTCATATTATACCTCCCTGCGGAACGAATCAATCATTTTCTGAATTTCGTCAATTTCATTTTCTTTGAGTTTCTTTCCCGATGTAAAAGCGGCAATGAAAGCGGGAAGCGAGCCTTCAAAGGTTTCGTCAACATATTTTCTGCTCTCTGCCGAATAAAACTCCTCTTTTGAAATAACGGAAGTGACTATGCCGCTGTTATTCTCAAAAATGCCCTTTTCGCAAAGTCTGCGCAAAACAGTATAAGTTGTTGACTTTTTCCAGTCAAACAGTTTTTCGCACCTTTTAACAAGCTCCGAGGAATAAATCGGCTGCTCGTTCCATATCAAATCTGCAAATCTCGCTTCAATTGCGCCGAGCTGATAATCAATCATAATATTCTCTCCTTTTGGTTTACATCATGTAGACTATATTTAGTTTACACATTGTAAACCAATTTGTCAAGAGCTTTTTAAAATTTTTTAACGAAGCCTCTGCCAAAAAGAAAAACTGCCGGAAGGATTCTCCTCCGGCAGTTAAATTATTCAAAACAATCTGTTTAATATTTTTCCGGCAACATAAATGCCTGCATCAACAGCGCCGCCGACTATCTGCGCAGCGGCATTGCCATAGCTGCTGTGGTTCGTTCTTCCGTTGCCGTAATCCTGCTCTGCGGCATCCTTGATCGCCTCTGCATTGATCCAGCCGCCGATGTCATCGGCTTCGGCATAAACCCAACCGTCTACGGACGAGAGAACATTGATTTTCTGCTCTTTTTTGAATGCACCGCTCTTTTCGCTCGTTTCACGGGGGAATTTATAAACCGGAAGTTCTTCTTCCTGAATCTTTACTATGTATTCGCCGCTTTTGATAAGCGTTTCAATCGGAGCTTCGGAATAATTGCGGAATTTATATCCGCCCTTTTCCCCTTTCTGATATTTAAGTGTGCTCCACGCAGACGGAGAACGGACGTTATCGTGAATAACAAGGAATGTAACCGTAAATTCATTGTTGGAATTCTGAATGACCTTAACAGTTTCATCATCAACGGCGATTGCGTGAATCTCGCTTTCTTCCTCTGAACTTGTTATGCAGAATTTTCCGTCAATGTCCTCATAATATCCGGAAGGCAGGCTCATTTTTGCATATAATTCCTCGCTGCAATATCTGCGGAACATTCTGTCAAGATCGGATTTTGATTTGATTTTTTCATCGTTGATCACTCTTGAAAACGTCCAGCTTGAGCTGAATCTTTCTGAATAAGCTCCCTCACGGTAATTTTCATCCGAAATCGGGAGATTTTCAAAAGGAGCAACAAACCATATATAATAGAGATTTTTCAGCTCAATGAACTTTTCTTTAACCGATTCAACGGTTGCCGGAGCATTCTGCTCCTCAAAGAGTTTTTCAAGCTCCGCAAGATAAGCGGAAAGCTGTTCGTTATCGGGATATTTTTTCAATCCGTCACGGATAACATAAATTGCATTTTCATAATCTTCAATGTCAACATAAACAGCGGCACTTTCGATATACTTTTCTGAAATCTTTTCGGGATTTCCGCAGGAAGCCAGCGAAAGAACAAGCAGAAAAGCCGCCAGAACGGAAACAAATCTTCTCAAAGCAACCCCTCCGTATATAATTTTATACTGATATTATATCATCCGAAATATGAATTGCGTATAACTATAGGATTACAAAATAATTACAAATTCAGCAAAATTGTGTCAACTATGTAATCCGTGCCTGAATTTTTGCCATCCTTTTCCAGTTAATAAAGCCGTATAAATCATTAACAAGAAACACCGCAAAGCAAACGAGAACGGAAATATAGCTGCTGTCTTTAACCGATGCCATCGCCCATAAAACGATCAAAACGAGGTCGTTTGCCGCATAAGCTAAAGCATAATACGGACTTCTTCGAAATGTAAGATACACCGCCATAAAGCTCGTTGTTACCGAGATCGTGCTCGGAATTATATTTGCGGTATGGAAAGCGGAGAGAATGAAATAAAATGCTGCCGTAACCGCCGCAGTCAGAGCCGCCATAAAACAGATTTCCTTTTTTGAAATTCTGTTTACCTCAACCTGCGATTTGTTGCCTTTATACGGATGCTTCATAAATATTATTCAAATTCGGAGCCGTCAACCTCTGCAAGGTCGATTCCGGTAGTTTCTTTGACCTTTGAAGTGAGAATGAGAAAATCGGCAAGCAGACCGGGAATCGCAAGCGCAAAGGCAATAATGCCGATTTTTGAATTGCCCAAAATCTGCTCAAGCGGCAGAGAAACTCCGAATGAAATTCCGATGCCGATGCCGAGCGGAAGATAAATTGCGGAAAGCATTGAAGAACGGATGCCCGTGGGAGTAGATTCGCCCGCCATAAGGCTTATCGTGTCGATATTTGCCCAGAATGTGCCTACGCTGCCGCCGCAGAGAAAGCCGACAATTCTCGGATCCATTCCGTGTTCTGCGCCGAGCCAGAAGCCGAGAAACAGAACAAGCGCCGAAGCCGACATTGCAATTGCCGAAATTCTTCTGCCCTTTTTATCGGAAATAAATCCGGGAATAAGCTGGCTGACTGCGCATCCGATGGGATAAAAGAACAGAGCGGTCGTGACTTCATTAACGCCTACGCTTTCAGTCGCTTCTTTAAGCGTTGCGAAAAGTCCGCTGTTGATTGCGGTATTCGCAAAGCCATAGGTCATGATTGCCTGATAATCGTTGGTGAGAATGAATCCGGTTTCGGAGAATAAAAGCGCAAGGAACAGCCATTTGATTTGTTTATGCTTAAAGCCGTATTTCAGAGCCTTGATAATTCCGCCGTTTTCGGTTTCATTTTTTTCCTCTGCGCCGCCCTTGAGAATTCTGATCCTTTCGGCATTGAACGCATTTGTTTCTCTTGCAAGAAACGCCGCAACAAAGCTGACCGCTATGCCGATAAGGGCAGGAGCAAGATATACCCTTCTCCATTGAGCCGTGTTTTCAAGAAGCATTTTTCTCAACAGCGGTATAAACAGAACTCCGAGCATGGCAACGCATTTTATGGATGAATAAATTTTTGCTCTGTGTTTTGCGGGCGCAGACTCCATTATGTAAACAACCTGCATATCGTGAGTAATGAAAAACTGCGTCATAATTGAGCCGGCAATATATCCGGCAAGCGAATTTGTCAGATAAATAG
The DNA here is from genome assembly GCA_024404025.1 of Clostridia bacterium. GTDB lineage: Bacteria > Bacillota > Clostridia > Oscillospirales > Acutalibacteraceae > CAG-177. Next base: position 114,026 of record JAKSQP010000006.1, read on the forward strand.
CCAGCAGCCCGAGGCACATTCCGAATGTATTAAGCACAAGGAAAGGCTTTCTTCCGAAGCGGTCTGCAAGAGGCTTATAAAGCACTCCGAGCGCCATGATCGGGAACGAAAGAACGGTTATTATATTCAGCTTGCCGACGGAAGCTTCGCCGAATTTTGCCATTAAGTCATTGGCAATTTCGGTTTTCATAAATGTGCCGATTGCGGAAGCAACTTCATCTGTTATGTAGATGATACTGATTATGAAGAACAAATAGAAGAAATATGATTTATTTCCGCTTTTGTTCAACTGCTTCTGTCTTCTTGCAATTTCTTTTTCAGCTTTTGAAACGTTCATAATAACTCCTCATTGATTAAAATAATTTCAGATTTATGCCTGCGAAACAACCGACTTCTTTTCTTTCATTTTTTCTCTTCGCTCAATAAGCTGCCTTTCAACCTCTATGCGGCGCTCCGGATCATCCTTGATGAAGAATATAAATATCATATAAAGTGCCTCACCTATAACGGGACCGAGCATAAATATCGGATACTGCCACTTATAGAAACGAGGACTCTGATGGAATATGTAATCCGGATCTCCGGGCAGAGGCTTATAGCCGAGGAAATTATAAAGAGTAATGTTTTTGATAAGGGACTGCAGGCTGTTGTTGAGCTTCTGTGAAAAGCTCAGCGCCGAAAATGTTATGCCCTCTGTTCTGAATCCGGTTTTAAGCTCAACTTCATCAATCGAATCGTTTATAAGCGAACGGTGCGCAATATCCATAAAGCTTGTGAAAGCGCTCGAAACGCCGATTATAACACACATAATGATAAAGCCGTGAAGAGTGTTATATTTGCAGGCGGGAATTATGCCGATAAAATACGCAATGATTCTTGCCGCAATAATGGCGATCTGTGAAATCAGAAGAGCCCGCTTCATTCCGCCGAATTTTTTTATCAGCTTATTTGCGAAGAAAACGGAAAGCGCTCCGGGAATGCTCGAAAGCGTATCATAAAGCGTTTCGGCTGTGCCTCCCTTGAAATGCGGATTGTTTCTGAATTCGGATTGATAGAAATAAGTTCTGTCGATTCGGGGATAAATCTCATGAATGATTTTGGCTGCGCCTATAAGAAGCAGCGTCGGATTATGGCGAAGGACCGTTATTGATTTAAAAAAGCTTTCTTCTTTTTCAACCGGAACACTGACACGCTCTTTAAACTTTGAAGCATTGAGAGCGATCAGCTGACCGCCAAATCCGAAAATAACGGCAAACATGATAAATATCATTTTTTCATCCATGCCATTGCCTTCAAGCAAATCCCACAAGGTCGGGAAAAGCTTTGGGATATAGCCGCCGAGGCTTGCGCCGATCGAAACCCACTGCGTAATTTTTGCACGTTCTTCCGAATGGCTTGATGAAAGCGAAAGCTTGCCCCAAATTCCTACTTCTTCAAAAGAGAAAAGCAGATCCCAAAAGAAATAGCAGAAAATAAGATACAAAAGCTTTAACAGCGGCGACGAAGCCACATTTATAAACATAAACATGGCAAGAGTACCTATGAACGGCGGAAAATACAGCAGAAACGGACGCATTTTCTGATACGGTTTATGATTTCTTCTGTCAATAAATCCGCCGACAAGCACATCGTTGATTGCGTCCCATATAATTGAGCCGGTCATAATTTTGCCGACATAGTGGGCGTGATCGCCCGGAACAACATGGTTCTCATAAAAATAGGTAACTCTGCCGGAAACAAATCCGGAAGAAATTGATGAACCAACCGCGCCTATGGAATAGCGTAGAATTTCGCGGTTTGAAATGCCCTCGTCGTTTTTTTCCTTTGAGAAGAGAAAACCAATGGGGTTTTTCATAAAACCACTCCTTTATTGTTCATATATAATTATTGTAAAGCATTTGACAACTGATTACAAGAAAAAAATTTTATTCAGCGAAAACCGTCCGCAGCAGCCGCAAAATAAAGAACGTTATTCCTCAATAAAATCTGTTTCTCCTGACGGATACGGAACATCCGTTTCATATCCTGCCGCCTGACTTTTTATCGGATAGCCGAGCTTGTCGAATTCAACTTTTTGCAGATTCAGGTATCTCGGCGCATAAGTCACGGCAGGGTTTGTCTGCTTCAATCCGTGATAAGCGAGTAATACGGTGGGAACTATTTTGAATATGAAACAAATCGCTTCCAATTACATACCTCCCAAAAGCTTTTTCGGTGAAAGCTTTTTGATTCGGAGAGACAGAATGCATACGAGCACCAGGACCGCAATAACCAGTCCTGCGCTTGCCGGAAGCACCCAGGATAACGGTACGGTAAAACAGCTTTTCATCATACCTACACGATATACGAACAATCCCGTCATCGGACCTACGGTAAAACAGGATATTACAATACCTACCGCTGTCGCAATGATCACCGGAATGGAAATTTCCGCCACTGTCTGAATCAGTAAATCCCTTGATGTCAAACCTATTGCCATTAATATGCCGTAGTTTTCCTCTTTTGTCTTGAGAATATTCGAGGTCATATTGATCATCACGAACAGCATTACAAATAAACTCATAAACACGAGCAGAACGGAAATAGTAAATATGATGTTCGAATACGGTTCCACGGTACCTATCTGATATGCACGGATGTCCGAAACGTTTAATGTACGGCTAATGATTTGAAAACTTTGTTCATTATCATCCGCCCAAACATTATTTTACTTATTTCATCACAAAAAGCCTTGTTTCTCAACGCGTTGGTAAAAAAGAAGCGGATGAAACTGAAATCAGTTACATCCACTCAATATGGCTTATTCGACCAAAAAAGATGACATGGCATTTTGGAGAGCAATTGGAGGTTTTCGGTCAACCTCTTTTTTTGCTTTTTCACAGCTTTTCAGCCATTCAATCTGAATTGGTTGACGTGAAATCCCCGAAACATTTTGAAAAACAGTTGTGACCCCAAAAGATGTGCCCAAAAAATCGGAGCACATCTTTCTATTTTGCATTTTTAAACCGGGAGTCAATTCCTTGACTCCCGGTTTATCGCTTTTGTCGTTTGCAGGTGATAGAATAGTACCGAAATATATTTTCTGATTCGTCGTTGAATATGTTAGTTAATCATTGTGATGACAGGCGCAGTCCAAGTTGCTAATGCCGCCGCATCCGGCGTATAGATTCTCATATAGAGATGAAAATCGCCTTCTCCCACGGGAAGCCAGTTCGTTGTGTCTTCGGGAGCATCTTTCGACAGTATGATATCCACCGAGCCGTCCTCGTTGAATTTAAGCCCCGAACGGTCATTGACACAATAACGATTGAGTGGATTATCAATCAGAAAGTCGTCTTCTCCGTACGCAGTAATCGACCAGAAACCGCCCTCAAGCACCGGCGGGCAGCTGTTAAAGTGGAGAGCGTAGGATTTTTCACCCGTTAGCTTATTTCCGGCTGCATCAACATCTGTTTTCGGATAAAATGCAACTTCTACGGTGTTTGCACCCAAACCGGCAATGGCGACCAGCGCACGAAATTCATACTCTGTTCCGAAATCACCGATCGGGGATCCGAAATAATTCCATTGTCCCAACTGTTGAGAAAATTTCATGCTGTTCGAAGCAAGGTCCTGGCGTAAATTTTGGAGCATTTCCGTCCATGTTGACGGAATGTCGCCGGTAAGGATTGTCGGATCAAACGTCATTCCCGGTCCAACATTGACGGCAGCGATTTTTTCAATCATCGCCTTGTCATTTTCAGCGGGAAGATTTGATTTCATCAGTTCATTTGCTTTGTTAAAGAACTCAGCAGGTCCCATGGACAGAACCTTTTGGACCGGAACAAAATTGTTCTCTTCCGAATAGCTTCCCTGCGGTGCCTGATAGTTACCGCCGCTTATGTATGCAGAAAGAGGCATAATTCGCATTTTGGACTGAATCGCATATACAGCAGGGAGATCTTCCTCTCCGGAAAGCACGGTTCTTGTAATGGACCATGCCATAGATGTAGGAACATCCACACGGATCACACCCTCCGGAAGTGTACCTTCCCATGAAGAAACGGTAATGGCATAAGTGCCTGCTTTATCAAGAACGGCCGCAGTATTCGTCCATCCGTCAAGCACTTGAATCTTGCAGAAACGATCTGTTTCAGGAAGCACGTGAATAATCGGCTCCTCGGACAGATCATACCAAACCTGCGAATAAATGGTATCTACATTGGGAGAAACGACGTTTTTAGCTTGTGGATCCGCCAATGTATCCCGGTGAATAAACTGATTAACAGGTGCTTTATTGGGTCCGGCCGTTTCAGTGTTGGTAGCTGATGTTTTCGTTGCATCCATCAGGACCAGCGGAAATGCATATACATATGCGTCTTTTACGGTCGCCCACACGCCATCGGCAGGGATGTTTTCAGCAGGAACGTCTTCCGTTTCGGCAACTCCGCAGCCGGATAATAGCATTGTTACAAAGACAAGCAACGCAATTATTTTTTTCATTGTTTTAGCCACTTCCGTTTCATATTTTTTTTTGACCGATTTACGGTTCAATGATGTTAAAGAATTTGTAATCGTTTATTACTGTAATCGCATCCGTAAGCTGCGTCAGGTACGAGGTATCTCCCTCTTGCTTAACAAGAGCATTGATGTTTTCCGAATTCTTTTGAATGACAGACAACAGGCCTAAACGGTTTGTGGTCCATGTCACATCTGCATTATCTGCCTGAGCATTCTTTTGATACAGGACTATACCGTTTTTAACGCAAAGTACATATTTCCCATCGGGAAGTATGATGTTCGCAGTAAAGGTCAAATCCGGAACTTTGGTTGTATCCACGAGAATTCCGAGATACTCAAAGATCATCTCCGGTGTCATGTGGGCAATGGCGTCTGCCGAACCGCTTGAACGGTTGGCGGGATCGTTGTTGGTGCCGCTGCGCAGCTCCTGCGCGGCACAAAGATAGGCGTTGCGCCAGGGACCGGATTCTGCCTGATATCCCAACTGCTCCAAAGCATCGGCACATAAATATCTGGCCTCCTTGTTGTCAGGATTTGCATAGACCAGCGTATTTGTAATCTGTGCGACCCATTGATATTCTCCGTTGTCATAATCTTCTTTTGCTTTTTTCAACACGGCATTTACATCACCGAGATACGATATCAGCTTCTGTGCGTATTCGGAAGGATCAAGCTCGGCAAGATGGATCGGGTTTCCGTCATACCAACCCATATATTTTTCATAAACCGCTTTTGAATTATGGGAAACCGTGCCGTAATATTGCCGTGTGTACCAAACCTTTTCCAGTGCCTCCGGCAATTTGATCATATTGGCAATCTCTGCTTCCGTATAACCCTGATTGATGTAAAGAAGTGTCTGGTCGTTAATAAATTTATAAACCGCTGCCGTATTTGTCATATATTCTTTTATGACTTCGCCGCCCCAGTGCGGCCAGTTGTGTGACTGGAATACAACCTCTGCCCGGTCGCCGTACAGGGCCAATGACTCCATAATATACTCTGCCCAGGCATTGCCGTCACGGACCTGCGCCCCACGAATCGTGTAAAGATTGTGCAGCGTTCCCGTACAGTTTTCTGCCATCCAGAGAGCTTTCTTTTCGCCGATCCAGAAATTCATCTCGGCGGGAGCTTCTGTTCCCGGCGTCATCTGGAATTCAAACTCGACACCGTCGATTGTGTGTTTTTCCCCGGTATGGGTGATTTCAATTGTAGGCGATATATAACTGGCAGTACCTTTTGACTGTCCCATGCCGATGCCGATGGCAAGAGAGCCTGTTTCACCGGCTTCCAACAGAGCACCGTACTGATAGCTTGCTCTGCGCCCCATAGCATTTCCGGCAAAAATATTCTCGCTGATTGCGTGCTTTTCAAAGCCTTCCGGCGCAAATACGGGAATGGCACCTGAAAGAACATCTTTTTCCTCAACCACGCCTTTGACGCCGCCGAAGTGGTCAACGTGCGGGTGACTGTATATTACCGCTGTTATCGGATAATCGCCGAGCTTCTCTTTCACCAATGCGGCAGCCGCTTTGGAACATTCCACGCTCATCAGCGGGTCAACGACGATCCAACCCGTATTTCCTCGTATAAAGGTGATATTGGTCATGTCATATCCTCTGACCTGATAGATGCCGTCTGTAACCTCAAACAGGCCGTAAATATGATTCAGTTGTGCGTTTCTCCAAAGACTCGGATTGCTTGTATCGGGAGCGTCTTTATCCAAAAAAGCAAATGCAGACTGACTCCATACAAGTTTGCCGTCTTCGCCATAGATATCCAACGAATCGGGAGCAGTAATCAATCCTTTTGTGGCATTGTCATATTCTGCCTTATCATTGAAATCAAGAAGTGCATATACCTGCTGATTGACATCAACAGTGTATCGGGTGGCCGGTTTGGTATCTGCATTCAGTTCAAGATTTTCATCTTTTTTTGAGTTCGTACATGCGGCTAAAGAAAACAAAGTAACCGCGCTCAAAAGCAAAGCTATTATTTTTTTCATAAAGCATTTCTCCTCATTCAATTTTTCAGATATTTGCCGATGGCAAATCTGTTTTTTTAACTGTACACCAGTTCAGAATCATTTCCTGCATGATCTGAAGTTCTCTGATATGATCCGGCTCACCCCTGTTTGCCCAGACAATACCCTGAGCATACCGTTCTGCCGTGGCAAGCATACTGATGGCAACGGCGGTGAACAACACGTCTTCCGAAATATCGGTTCGGATGCTGTGATCTGTTTTCGCACGAATATACGCATGATGAAACATCGCTTGCATGGGTTTCAAGGGATCAAGATGCTCTCTCAGGCTTTCCGTCTGCGTGTGTTGACGGCAGATAAACGTTTTATAATTTCCGCTGAAACGCAGCAATTCGGGGTATTCCCGATAAATTTGAATGATGCTTGACGTGTAAACACGGATCATTTCGTATGCGGAAAAAGTCGAATAAACTTCCTCCCCGTACTGCGCTAACGTTTTCTGCCAGACATTGTTCCATGCCATTCCGCTGATGGCAACAACCAGTTTTTCTTTGGTTTGATAATACTTGAAAAGTGTTGTCGGGCCAACGCCGGCCGCAGCCGCAACAGCGTTCATACTGACGGCTTCAATCCCCTGTTCGGAGAAAAGCTTTAATCCGGCTTCCAGAATATGTTTTCGCCGACTGATTTCTGCCAGTTGATCCTTTTCAATGTTTCTTGGCATATTATCCTCCTTTCTCTC
>JAKSQP010000007.1 GCA_024404025.1 Clostridia bacterium
CGTAGGGCACGGATTTATCCGTGCCGTTGAATCCGCAATTGTTTTTGTCGAAAGATGGTAAGCATGAATGCTTACCCTACATTGAACAACGGAAGCCCTCATTCCGTAGGGCACGGATTTATCCGTGCCGTTGAATCCGCAATTGTTTTTGTCGAAAGACGGTAAGCATAAATGCTTACCCTACGAAAAAAGGATTTCAAGGTGTTTACCCTGAAATCCTTTAATGATTTTATTGCTCAACAACAGGCAATGCTTTAAAAAGTGCTCTGAAAAATGCAATGAGTCTTTGGAAAAATGTATTATAGATATAAACCTTTTCGGTTTCCGTTTTGGCAAGAACCTTGCCGCTTCCCTTTTCGATTATTTCCGCACGGACAGTATATTTTTCCGTTGCCTGATAAACCTCGAATGTTTCGCCTGTTCCGCTGATTACGCCGTTAAGATACCAGCGAATTTCGCATTCATCAGTCATTCCGACGGGCTCGGCGGTAAATATAACGGTCGATTTATAATCATACCGTTTTTCATATTTGAAATTCCTGATTCCTATTGCATAATAAAGAGTATATACTGCTTCGATCGTCATATCCCCCGGCCCGATAACATAGCTTTGCCAGCGGACATTATAGCCGTCCTTTTCGGGGGCGGCGGGCGGATGAAGAGCCGTTGTTTTAACGGTAAAGCTCTCCGTGCCCAATATAATGCCATCTGCAACAAAGGTTGCCGTGTAAACGATCGGGGTATAAATTGCATTGACCGCCGAATCGGCATATCCGAGGGAATAGCCTTCCCATTCAGCAGTGTATCCGGCTTTCTGCGGAACCTCGGGCACTTCGATTTTGCTTGCGCCGAAAGTATATTTTACTCTTTCAACTTCATTTCCGTCGGCCTTGAAAATCACATAATAATCATTCGGTGTATAGACCGCATTGACCGTAATATCACGGGCGGCTAAAGAATATTCCTCCCAGCTTCCCGAATAGCCGTTTTTCAGAGGAACTTCAGGCTCATAGATTTTATCGCTGTCGATGGTGAAGAGCGTTGAGCCGACTTCAGCTCCGTTTGCAATGAAATGAACAGAATAACTGTTCATTGAATAAACGGCATTGACTGTTATTCCGCCGGGAACGATTTCAAATTTTTCCCATCTTCCGCTGTAACCCTCTCTCTCCGGGATTCTCGGAACGGAAATACTCTTTGTGCCGACGGTGTAATTAACTGTTGATATAATCTTGCCCTTGACGGCAAACTTCGCTTCATATTCGATTGCTGTATAGATCGCTTCGATTTTTATATTTCCGCCAAGAGTATATTTGCTCCATTCTGCCGAATAGCCGTCTTTTGCGGGGATTTCCGGCTCTGCGATTTCGGATTCTTCAATCGTATATTTTACTGTTGAAACGGTTTTGCCGTCTGCAATGAATTCAGCCGAAAATTCAACCGGAGTGCGCTTTGCAAAAACAACCGTTCCGCCGTCCTTGAGAGAATAATCCTCCCATCCGCTTATATAGCCGTAAATATCGGCAGGCACGGGCTCACGGATGCTCTCTGTTCCCGAAGAATAGGGGACTTTTTCCGCAACTCTTCCGTTATCAATAAACGCCGCATAATAAGTTTCGCCCGAAGCAAGGTCTTTATCATTCAGCCAGACGGCGTTAAGATAAACATCGCCGTTTCCTCTGAATATTTCTCCGGGGTTGACTGTTCTGCCGTCTGAATCCTGCCAGCAAAGGAAGGTAAAGCCGTCCTTTTCGGGCTTCGGCATTTCGCCGTATTTTTTGCCGTAAACCACCTTATGCTCACAGCAATTTCCGTCATACTGCAAAAATGCTTTGAATTCATTCGGCTTCCACTTTGCATAAAGCTCCGCATTCTCATTTGCCGAATAAACTGCGCCCGGCTGATAATCTGCTCCGCTTCCGTTTTCGGCGGTGTTCCATCCGGCAAAGGTATAATTTTCTCTCTCGGGGATTTCCGATGAAAGCTTTATATCCTGCGCATAAGGTTTAGCCTGAATTGCGGGGGCATCAGTTCCGCCGTTAGCATTATATGAAACAGCATATTCTGCATTTTTCCATATCGCATAAAGAATCACCGGAGCATCGCTGCCGTAGATTCCGCCGCTCACAAAAGCTTCGCCGGAGCCATCTTCGGCGGTGTTCCATTCAACGAATTCATATCCGGTGTTCGCCGGAATATCCGTTGTGAGCTTTAAATCCGTTCCGTGATTTTTCTTCATCGGAGCGGGAACATTTTCGCCCTGCGAAACAAATGTTATATCATAGGTTTTTAATATCCATCTTGCATAAAGCGCAGTATCGACTGCGATTTTCACTTTGTCGCCCGGATCGACCTTGACTCCTCCCGATTCCTCGGTATACCAGCCGTCAAAAATATATCCCGCCTTTGAACTTTCGGGGAGAGACCCGTATGTTCCGTCAAAAGTCACTTCCTTTTGCCTTGTTTCGCAGGCGCCGCCGAGATAATCGAATGTGATTATATATTTATTTGCTTCCCAAACTGCGGAAAGCTCAAGCGGTTCATTCTTTTTATAGATAAATTCGGGATAATAAATAATTCCGTTTTCATCGCTCCAGCCGATAAACTTATAACCCGTTCTTTTCGGCTCTTTCGATGAAAGCTTCAGGTCACGCCCGTATTCCTTTGTCTGTGAAGACGGCGCACCCGAGCCTCCGTTTGCATTATAGGTCACATCATATTTATCTCTGTCCCATTGAGCATAGAGCTGAAGCGGCTCATTCGCAGAATATATATCCCCGGGATGATAAGACTTTCCGGAGCCGTCTTCATCGGTGTTCCATTCTTCAAATGTCATACCCATTGAGGTCGGCACAACATTGCTTATCCATGCCGATGAAAAATGAAGCTTATAATGATTTTCCGGCCACATTCCGTTACCTTTGCCGGAATATGAAATCAGATACTGCTTCTCTGCCCAATGTGCATAAAGAGTATGATATTCGGCAACCGAAACAACGGTATCATCCGTAACAAGTCCACCGCCGTTTTTGTCAAGATACCATCCCGTGAAATCATAACCGTCCTGAACGGCTTCGGGGAGCTTTCTTTCTTTGTATCCGTCGCTGAAAGTATCTTTTTCTTCGCTGTATTTTCTGCCGAAGGTAACATTTCTGCCTAATTCGCTGTTATATCCTCCGTTAAAGTTGAAGGTCAGCCTGACCTGGTTCGGAATCCATTGGGCATAAAGAGTTAAATTTGATTCCTCTTTATAAGTCTGATTTTTTTTATACTGCGTTCCGCTTCCGTCGGGAGAAGTGTTCCACGAATCAAAAGTATAGCCGTATCTTGCAGGGGAACTGCCGCTCAGAACGATTGATGAAAAATGTTTTTTCGTCTGTGTTTCGGGAGCTTTTTCGCCGCCGTTTGCGTCATAAACTATGGCGTAGGTTTTAAGCTCCCAATGGGCATAAAGCTCTTTTACCTTATCCAGATCGACCGTTGAAGAAGCGGTAACCTTTGTGCCGCCGTTTTCGGCTGAATACCAGCCCGTGAAATCATATCCCTCTCTTGTGGGAACGGGAAGCTCGCCGTAAGCCTCGCCATCCATGACCTCAACGCTCGGCTTTGAACATTTTCCCTCGCCGGGGTTGAGCTTCATCGTATAATAACCGGCATCAAACGGAGCAATTCTGATATAGGTGAATGAGCTTTTGAGGGTCGATTTTGAAATTGTTGCATCCCATCTGATAATGCAGTGATAATCGGAATTGCAGTCCGTTATCGTGACTGTATCTCCGCTGACCCTGATAACATAAACGGAATGGCCGTCATTCTTATATCTGACTATATCTCCGGCTTTGATGTTGTCAATTGCGGATTTGTTCGTTGATTTTTCCCATTCGCCGGATGTTCTCGGATTGGCATCGGTAACATCTCTTCCGCATTTTTCAGCATATCCCATACATTGAATTGCAGAGTTGAATGAATTGCAGCCGCAGGAGCCGTCATATTCGCAGCCGCTTGAGTTATGATGATTGCAGGGAGTGGAGGTATAGCCATCGGGATTATTTGCTCCCGAGCCGTGATTCCAATATTTCCCTGCCGGGAATTTTTCACGAAGCTTCTTTATGGAAATTGCCTGCGGAGCGGCGCCTGAATGCGATCCTGCGGAGAATCCGGAGGAAACGGTCAGGTCATCGGGAAGAAATGAAACCTTGTTGATTTCCTTTTTCGTTTCTCCGCTCAAAAAATCAACGGTATATATATATCCGTCGCCCGTCATATATGAAAGCTTTTCTGCGCTTTCAAGCCAGAAATCTTCTGCTGCGGCTATTTCTTCTGTTTTGCCGGAATAAAGATCCTTTGCAAAAATCACGCCGCCTGCGAGATAATAAAGAATGCCGTCTGCAAGCGAAAATCTTTTTATATTCTTTATGCCGACGAGCATCGTTTCCGATTTTTTCGAAATATCAAATCTGCTGATCCCGTTTTCACGAAGAATATAGATATATCCTGCCGAAACACCGATTTTTTCAGCCTTATCGGAGGAATAATATGTTCTTTCTTCGCCCGTGTTGGTCTCACGGTAAATTCTGCCGCCGTTTGCATAATAAAACCATCCGTCATAATATGCCTCGGAATCGGCGTTGAAATATTCCTTATTATATTCAATTGCAGACGGCGACACCGCAAAGCCGGATATCACCACCATAAATGCAAGGATCAACGATAAAACCCGTTTCATATAAAAACCTCAAAAACAAAAATAGGGCAACACCATTTGATGTTACCCTTTAATTATAAATTACATTTTATTTTATATCAACCGAATTCAAAATAAATTTACAAAAGGTTTTATTTTGATATTCTTTCTGCAAAATATTTTGCAACTCCGCCGACATAATTTACCATAAGCGGATAAAGCTCCTTCGGCAGGCCGGTCAGCGCATTGAAGGTTTCAAACGAAAGCACGCCTTTGAAATCTATATCCTTAAGGCCTTCAACGAAGCCCTCCCAATCGGTAATATATCCGGATCTGCAGCCGACGGTCTGCGAATAGGGCTGGAGATGAATATCCTTAATGCCGTTGTTATCATGAATATGAAGCACGGTCAGTCTGCTGCCGAGCATATTGATCGAGCGGCGGACATCCTTGCCGAGAAGGGTCGCATGGCCGAGGTCATAGCAGAACGAAAAAATCTTTTCTCCCGCAATTTCGTTCAGCTCATCAATATATTCGCACGCCTGCGAAATATCGGAGCAGACGGCTTCCGTTGTGTGGCCGTCAACCGATTTGAACATATTTTCAAGGCAGATCCCGATTCCGTATTTTTTCGCCGCAGGGATAAGCCTTTTATAAAGATACATATTGATTTCTTTTTCATCCTCGGAATTTTCGCCCTTTGAGGGATGAACAACAAGATAGGGGCAGCCGAAATATTGACAGAGCATAAGGCATTTTTCCGTTGCGTTGACAAGAATATCGGTTGCTTCCTGATTGTCACGGCAGAAAATCGGGAAAGGTCCGTGCATCTGGCTCATTGAGATGCCGAATTTTTCCATCGCTTCTTTCTGCGGTCTGTAATATTCTTTCAGCTCTTCATCGCTCTTTGTGAAGAATTCATCCGCTTTGCCTTTGCAGGTTTCGGAATAGCTGATTTTGGTGTCAATATTGAAATCTATGCAGTCAAAACCTGCGTTTTTAACAATCTCAAGACCCCATTCATAATTTGAATCATCATATAATACACCCGACTGAATACCCGTTTTGTTCATAATTACGCTCCTTTTCTTTTATTTCCGAATAAAGTATATCACTGTGCTGCCGTAATTTCAACATTTTTATCCGGCATTTCAAATCCGTGCATAAATCCGCCGCTTTCAAGGCTGCTCACATCTCCGCCGATAACTCTTCCGTTATAAATGAGCAGATTTATCTGCACCGTTTCCGAGCCCTCTTTGCCGGGATAATTCAGCACATCGTAAGTCCAGCGCTTCGCTCTCATGCCCTTATAAATTTCAAGGTCAAGATTCTGCGCCTTGTTGATTTCGGCATATTCGGTATATCCATCTTCAAATTTTTCGGGAATGAGGATTTCTCTGACCTCGGAGGGCTCATCCGCCGTCTTCCATCCGAACTGCGAAATAAATGCAATTCGTTCTTCTGAGCTTTCCGCCTTATAGTTGATCGCTCCCTCTTCCTTTGCAACGGGTTTGCCGATTCTGCCGGCAAGCACTATCGCCGCAGCAACAACCGCCGTAACCGCAATTGCCGCCGCAGCAAGCTTGTTTTTTGATGCTTTAATTGAATATACAAACATTTAATCACCGCCTGAAAAATATATATTCCGGGACGGTGAATTTTATTCTTATCACACGGTTATGCACATAATTCCTTTAGGCGTTATGTCAACTATTCCGTAGCTGCCGTATGCGGCGCTTCCCGGATTCATAATATATAATCCGTCACGAAAATCAGTAACAGCCTTATGAGTATGGCCATATAATGCAATGCGGGCGCCGAGTGATTTTGCCTTTTCGCAGAGCATTTCATCGCCGAATTTGACCTGCTCGGCAAAGCCGTGAGAGCAAAAAACCTTAACTCCCGCAAATTCAACAAGCTGATTTACCGGCAGAGAAGAGCCGAAATCGCAGTTGCCGCAAACCTTTATTATTCTTTTGCCCTGAAGCATATTTTCGATTTCTTCAAAATCTCTTTCTCCATCGCCGAGAAAAATAACGGCATCCGCTTCGGGATGGTCAAAAACCGCATTCCGCATAAAGCCGGCAACTCTGTGCGAATCCGAAAAAACAAGCAATCTCATAGCCTGCCTCCATTCTGCATATATTTAGAAATATATCTATCCGAATACATATTATATAACGAAAAAGGCGGTGATTCAATGAATAAAGAAAATTTATCTGTTGACGAGCTTCTGAAAATCGCAAAAGCAAACGAAAACGGAAATCCCGATAAAATGCTCGAAGCCGTTAAGGGCAGACTTTCAGATGAAAAAAAGAACGAACTTTCCAAAATCCTTTCAGACAAAAAGGCAATTGAAACTCTTCTTTCCAGTGAAAAAGCGCAGGCTCTTATGAAAAAATTCGGGCAGAAAGGCTGAATGGATTATGGACAGCATCAACGATATCATCTCAAAGCTTTCCGCCGAAGACATTGAAGATCTGAAAAATATGGCGTCTGAAATTTTCGGCTCTTCCGACGAGCCTCCGAAAGAGGAAAAGGCTCCCGAAATGCCGGATTTTTCTTCGATTCTCGGCAACGCCGAGCTTCTCTCAAAGCTTACGCAGATTATGGGGGCGATGAAAAAAGAGGATGACAGGATCAGATTCATAAACGCTCTTAAACCTCTTTTAAGCGAAGGCAGACGAAAGCGTGCCGATGACGCAATGCAGCTTCTGAAAATTATGGATGTTATTCCGCTTGTAACTTCAATCGGAGGTAAATGAAATGAATGATGATATGCTCCGTCTGATTCTGCCCGTTCTTAAAGCCGAAAGAAAAAACCCGGATGAAAAGCAGCAAAATGCTTCTCATCCGGATGATAAAATACTGATTCTTTTGCTGATTCTTCTGCTCTCAAAAGAAAAAAACGATTTTTATCTGATGCTTGCGCTTATGTATATCGTTATGTAGCTTGCAAAAGGAAAACAATTATTATATAATATAGCAAAAAAAAGGAGCGTTAATTATGAATTATACATACAGAACAAAAGGCACCTGCTCAAGATCGATCAGATTTGATATTGAAGACGGAAAGGTCAAAAATGTCCGGTTTGAGGGCGGCTGCAACGGAAATCTTCAGGGAATCGGCAAGCTCGTTGAAGGAATGAGCGTTGACGAAGTTATTGAAAAACTTGGCGGGATCCGCTGCGGATTCAAATCGACTTCCTGCCCCGACCAGCTTGCAAATGCTCTCAAGGAAATAGGAGAATAACAGTATTCTGCGAAAAAAACTCGATCCGTATGACGAAATCTGCCCGAATGCGGAAACCATATTTCAAAAACCGGAAAAAGAAGATGAAGTTTCAGAATCGCAGTCAGAAAACTTATGAAAGATTCAGATTATTAAAAAATTCTTCGATTGCTTCCTTTGCTGCGGATACGGAGCCCTGAATCATTTCGGGCTTTCCGCCGCCTCTGCCGCCGCAAGCTGAATTGAACTCTTTGCCGAGGCTTCTCACATCCTCACTTCTGCTTGCAATCGCATATTTATAGCCATTTGAATCGTCGCCCGAAAAAACGGCGGCGATTTTTACTTTTTCCGCAAGCATATCGCAGAGAATTCTTGCACTATCGGCAGAGCCTTCATCATCGAAGAGAATTCCGAAGCTACCGCTCATTTCCTTGCATTTGAGCACAAAAAGCTCGTTTTTCAGCGAGGATATTTTTCCTTTCGCTTCCCGGAGCTGGCCGAGAATTCTTTCAACTCCGTCTGCAATTTCTTCGGGCTTAACGCAGAGCATATTTGAAATTGCGGCAGCCGAAGCATTCTTTTCGCAATAATCCTCAAGAGCCTTTCTGCCTATCTGAAGTGTGATGCGAACTCCCGATTTATAATTCATCATCGAAATGACTTTGACCATTCCGACCTCGCCCGTGAGCGCAACATGAGTGCCACAGCAGGCGCACAGATCAACGCCCTCTATCCTCGTCAGGCGCACCTGACCCTGAATCTCTTTCTTGCTTCTGTAAGAATAATTTTCAAGTTCATCACGGGAAGGGTAAAGAATTTCAACGGGGATATTTTTATAAATCGCTTCGTTAGTCAGCTTTTCAATCCGACCAAGCTCCTGCTTTGAAACAACGCCGTTGAAATCAACCGTTACGCTGTGTTCTCCCATGTGAAAGCCGACATTATCATAGCCGCAGACCGAATGAACAAAGCCGGAAAATATATGTTCTCCCGAATGCTGCTGCATATTCATAAATCTGAAATCGAAATCAAGAGCGCAGTCCACGCTCTCGCCTATTTTCAGCTCTTTATCGCATATATGAAAAATTCTGCCGTCTTTTTCTTTTGTATCAATAACTGCGGCATCGGCAATTCTGCCTCTGTCGCCCGGCTGACCGCCGCCCTCGGGAAAAAATGCTGTTTTATCAAGCTCAACGGCAAAATTTTCTCCGCTCTTTTCGCAGGAAACAACCCTTGCCTCAAATTCCTTAAGATACTGATTTTCGTAATACAGCTTTTCGGTCATTTTCCGTTCCTCTTTTCAATTAATTACAAATTTAC
This sequence comes from Clostridia bacterium, assembly GCA_024404025.1. Classification (GTDB taxonomy): domain Bacteria; phylum Bacillota; class Clostridia; order Oscillospirales; family Acutalibacteraceae; genus CAG-177. The sequence goes on from JAKSQP010000007.1 coordinate 9,237, forward strand.
AACAATTTATTTATTCTGTTGACACGCAAAAATTAAGTTGATATAATCTATAGATACAGGGCCTGATTTCAGCGCCTTGTAAAATAAAATTTCCGCAAGGGGGAAAAATATGAAAGAATATTTCAAAAGAATTATTTCCGATGTGCCTAAATACAGGCTGATTTTCTGGTGGGTGCTCCGTGCTCTTCTCATTTATGCATTTATTGCAGGCTTTTTTAAAAAGCCGTTTGATATTACCGACCCTCTCCAGGTCGGCGCAAACTTCCTTTGCACATTCATTTGGGAAATTTTCCAGATGTTATCCGAGAAAAATTCTCTTCGCCATCTTCCGTCAATCGTTCAGAGCTTCCTTATCGTCGGAATCTTTGCGGCATCCTTCGGCGGAAAATTCCTCAATCTCTATTATGACCTCAAGTGGTGGGACATTGTTCTCCACTTTATCGGCGGCGGTGCCTGCGTATTCTTCGGCTACGAAATTGCTTCTGCAATGCAGATGAGAGATCACGCTCTCGGCAAGAATCCCTCCGCTCCGCTTTCGCTCGTTCTTCTCTGCGCAATGGGCTTTTCGTTCCTCGCTTCAACCGGTTGGGAGCTTTTTGAATTCACATTTGATTCAATCTCCTGCATATCAAACAAAGCCGCATTTGAAGCCGGCACAATGACCAAACTTGAAGCTCTTGCAAAATCCGGCGACGCTCAGCATTGGAATGCCGCCGCAGCCGCAGGAACGGCAAAGGGCTCTTTCCAGCTCATCAAAGGAATCTGGGATGAACGCTGGCCCATTATGGACACAATGACGGACATAGTTCTCAACACCGTCGGCGCTCTTGTTTCAATCATCTTTATCGCCGTTTATCCTTACAGACACAAGGGCAGATTCAAGATGAAATTCATTAAAGACGAAAAATAAATATACATTAATGCAGAGTGAAAAATCACTCTGCATTTTTTGTTTCCGCAGTTTCATCCATATATTCAAGCACTCTTTCAATAAGGCTCAGCTTGTTCTCGCCCTTAAGCGTTCTGACTGCAATATGAGGCTGACCGTTGCCGGGGCTGACAGTCATTCTGCCCTTGAAATGTTCTGATGCGGCGGCAATTTCATTCATATTGAGCGCACTTATTTTGAATATGACCCTGTCGCCCTGCGAACTGATTTCAAAAATATTGTGTCTTGACGCCATTCCCCTGACGAGAGCGATCCTTATAAGTCCTTCAACGCTTGCGGGCGGATCGCCGAAACGGTCAACGAGCTCGTCAATAACGTCCGAAGCATCGTCATCGGTTTTGATATCGGCAATGCGGCGATAAATCTGAAGCCTCTGCGGAACGCTTTCAATATAATTATCCGGAATATGCGCATCGATCGGCAGGTCAACAAGGCAGTCCTTTTCTTCGGATTTCGGCGTTTCACCCTTTTCCTCCGCAATCGCCTGCTCAAGAAGCGTTATATACATTTCATATCCTACGGATTCCATGTGTCCGTGCTGATTTGCGCCCAAAACATTGCCTGCACCTCGCAGCTCAAGGTCACGCATTGCTATATGGAAGCCCGAACCGAACTCCGTGAATTCTCTTATTGCATCAAGCCTTCTTGTTGCGATTTCGGAAAGCTCCTTGCCTCTTGTGAAGGTGAAATATGCGCTCGCTCTTCTGGAACTTCTGCCGACTCTTCCTCTTATCTGATGAAGCTGGGCAAGTCCCATTCTGTCTGCATTCTCTATAATCAGAGTGTTGACATTAGGCACATCAACGCCCGTTTCGATTATCGTTGTGCAGACGAGAATATCAATTTCGCCCTCAAGGAGTCTGCGCCAGACCTCGCTCAATTCATCCTCGCTCATTTTGCCGTGGCCGACGGCAACCGTCGCTTCGGGAATCATCGCCTTTATCTGCGCCGCTTTTTTCTCTATGGATTCAACTTTATTATAAAGATAATAAACCTGGCCGCCTCTGCGAAGCTCCTGCTCCATTGCCTGAACGAGCACTCCCATATCGTGCTCTATAACATAAGTCTGAACGGGCAGTCTGTCCATAGGCGCTTCTTCGATAACGGACATATCTCTTATTCCGGACATTGCCATATTCAGCGTTCTTGGAATCGGAGTTGCCGTCAGAGTCAGCACATCAACGGCGGGGAAAAGCGATTTGAGCTTTTCTTTCTGCGCAACGCCGAAGCGCTGCTCTTCATCAATGATGATAAGCCCGAGGTCTCTGAACTGAACATCCTTTGAGATTATTCTGTGAGTGCCCACAACAACATCAACGGAGCCTCTGCGAAGTCCGTTGAGAGTTCGGTCAATTTCTTTTTTTGTGCAGAATCTCGAAAGCATCCCCGCTTCAATCGGGAAGCCTTCAAAGCGCTTCATGATAGTTTGATAATGCTGGAGCGCAAGTATGGTTGTCGGCACCATGATCGCAACCTGCTTGCCGTCTGCAACGCATTTGAAAACCGCACGCAGAGCGACTTCGGTTTTGCCGAAGCCGACATCTCCGCAGAGAAGTCTGTCCATGGGATAAGGCTTCTCCATATCTCTTTTTATTTCGTGAATGCAGCGAAGCTGATCATCTGTTTCAACAAATTCAAAACGGCGTTCAAAATCGCTCTGCATATCTATATCTTCGGAAAAAGCGTGGCCGTTGACCTTGAGCCTCTTTGAATAAAGTTCAATAAGCTCCTTCGCCATATCCTTAACGGCAGACTTGACCTTTGCTCTTGTTTTCTGCCAGTCTTTTCCGCCAAGGCGGCTGAGTTTGAGCGGCTTGTCGTCGCTTCTCGGGCCGATATATTTTGAAACCTGGTCAAGCTGGGTAACGGGCACATAGAGATTATCGCCCTTGTCATACTGAATCTTGATATAGTCTTTTGTTGTGCCTGCATTTTCAAGCGACTGAATTCCCTCAAAGATTCCGATACCGTGAGTATCATGAACAACATATTCGCCTCTGTGAAGCTCATTGAGATTATTGAAAGCGTGCTTCGCCGATTTCTTAACGGCGGATTTAGCCTTCGGAGCAGGTTTGCCTCTGTATGAAATAACGGTAAATCCCACCGAGGGATATTCAAAACCTGCGGAAAAGCTTCCGGAAAGAACGCAGACAAGTCCTTTGGGAAATTCTTTCGGCGGAACGGGACACCATATTGCCGGAATATCCTCCGCTTTCAGATCTTCAACAAGATTGTTCGCCGCTTTATCCGTGCCTGCAAGCACGGCACAGGTCTGCCCTTTTCTGCCTCTGATCGAATCAATGTCATCAACGATCGCCTGAACGGAACCGTTCCACGGAGCGATCTGCTTCGCCGTGAATGTAATAAGCTCCTTAACGGGCGTATCAAAACTTCCTCTCGGCAGATTATCAAGATAAACCGCTCCGAGCTCTGAATAATTGGCCATCGCCTCTTCGGGAGTAAGCGTATATCTGTCCAGACCCTTGCAGAGCGTACCGTCCTGAAAGAGTCCCTTTATCGTTTCGTTCATAAGCTGCGCAGAGGCATTCATTTTATCTCTGACAGAGAAAGATTCGCAGACAAAGAGCATTGCCCCTTTTGCGTAATCAAAAATGCTTGCGGCTTCGGGATAAATAAGCGGCAAATATTTATCAAAGGATGTTATTCTGACCGAACTGTTTATTTTTTCAATATCGTCGTTAAGCGATTTCAGCGCTTCCGCTTTATATCGGTGGCTTTTGATAAGCTGCTCGATCAGCGCTTTGAGAGCTTCATCGGAAACAAGCACTTCTCTTGCCGGAGTGATATGGATCTCTTCAACGCTTTCCGTTCTTCTCTGGGTCTCCGCCTCAAAGAACGAAATCGTATCAACCGTGTCGCCCCAGAATTCGATTCTGCATGGCTCCTTTGAATCCGGAGGAAAGAAATCGAGGATTCCGCCTCTGACGGCATACTGACCCGCTCCGTCAACCTGGTCGGCACGGGTATATCCGCTTTTTATAAGGTTAAAAACAAGCTCATTTATTTCGTAATCTTCGCCTGCCGATACACTCAGGCTGCTGTTCATCAGCATTGCGGGCGGAACGGTGAGCTGCAGTGCCGCTTCCGAAGAAAGCACAACGGCATCGTAATCGCCCGTGAGCATCTTATCAAGCACCTTTAATCTTGAATGCTCATATTCTCTTGAAACGCTTTCGGTCGTTCTGAACGAAAGATCTCTCGCAGGATAAACCAGCGCATTGATGCCGAACACTTCCATATCCCGCTTCATTCTGGTTGCCGTTGCCTCATCGGGCACAAGCACGAGAGCCTTTCTTTCAAGGCACATACACATTGAAGCTACAACATGAGCCTTGTGTATATGCGAAAGCCCCGTCACGCCGGCAGGGAGGCGGTCTTTTTTTACCGCACCTGCAAGGGACAGGAATTCGGGAACTGATTTAATTATTTCGCCGTAACAGTTCATATTTTTATGCCTGCTTCCCGGAGCGCCTTTTTCAGAATTTCAACATCGCCGTGATAATAGCAATGTCCGTCCATTCCGGCAGCCTTTGCTCCGTCGATATTCTTCTGAACATCATCAATAAAATAGCATTCTTCGGGTTTGAGATCAAATCTTTCAAACAATGCCTGATATATCTCTTTCTCCGGCTTTAAAAGCTTATAATCTGCGGAAATCAGATAACCGTCAAAAAGAGAAAGAGCAGGAATATCTTTTTTGTTTTCATAAAAATCCCTGGCGGCATTGGAGAGAAGATATATTCCGTAGCCGTTGTCCTTCAAAGCCTTGACAACATCATACATTTTTTCAAACGGCGGCATATACGGATAATAGTTATGCACCATTTTGTCGATCTGTTCAAGAGCATGAGCGGGAATTTTATCTCTGACGATATCCATAATTTCGTCGGAGGTGATTATTCCTCTGTCACGGTCAGACCAGAGCTGATTTCTGAAAACGAGCTTCAGAGCAATGTCTGCCGTTTCCTTATCGAAATACTTACAGGCAATTTTTTCGGGCGCATAATCTATAAGCACTCCGCCCATATCAAAGATAATGTTTTTGATCATTTTATATTTCCTTTATCCGTTTTTCATCGCTCGGCAGAGAGCGCTGAAAAAGACTTTGCTTTTTAGTTAATGATACCACTTTTTTCAACATCCCGTCAAGGGTTATGCTCACCAATGAAATTTAATTTATTATATTGAAAATAGTTAAAATATATGATATTATAATAAAAAATCAAAAAAGAGGCGTTATTATGAAAAAGGTAATTTCAATCGTTCTCACTATCGCTCTCGTTTTCTCTGTCTGCGCTGCCGTTGCGAATGCCGCAACAACCAAAACAGCCTGCGGCGGAGAATGCGAAAATTATCCCACCATCGTTATTCCCGGCATCGGTCAGTCAAATGTATGGCTCACAGATGAAAACGGCGAATATGTTCTTGACGGCGACGAAAGGATCAACTGCTTCCCCGGTTATTTCCCCGTTATGCCCATAGTCAGAATAGCTCTTGTTCCCGTTCTCTTCTCCCTTCTTCTTCAGCGCAACATCGGCCTCAACAAGGCTGTTGATAAAATTGTTGAGCTCGGCTTCGGCATGAATATGAGCGACAACACCGGCAAGGATTCGGGCCTTATCAAAGTTGAAAAATATCCCTATTCTCTTGCCGAATGCAGCGATTACGAAAAGGACCAGATTTATAACAATGTTCCCATTCAGGGCCTTGCAGAAATCGTCGGCGCAGACCATCTCTATTATTACGCATATAATTCATTCGGCAATAACATCGCCATCGTTGATGAGCTTTATCAGTTCATTCAGCAGGTCAAGGAAGAGACCGGCCACGACAAGGTCAACCTTGTTCCCATCAGCCTCGGCGGCACAATTGCAAACGGACTTCTTGAATATTATCCCGAAGTTCATAAAGAGCTTAACAAGGTTGTTTACATTGTTCCCGCTCTTGACGGCAGCACCATCGTAGGCGATGTTTATAAAAAGGATCTCACCTTCCTTGATAAAGAGCAGCTTTATCACACATTCCTCGAAAGACTTATGGAAGAGAGCCAGGCAAAGCTTATTGAAGTTGCTCTCCGCCTCTTCCCCGATGAAGTTCTTATGGGCTTCCTCGATTACACCGCAGATGCACTCATCAACAAGGTTCTCGTCAACTGCACAAATATGTGGGCTCTCGTTCCCTCAAAGGATTATCCCGCACTTGCAAACACACTTCTTTCTTCTCCCGAAAAGGCTGAAATCAGAAGACAGACAGACCGCTATTATTCAGCTCAGATAAATTCAGACGCAAATATTCAGAAGCTCGTGGACAACGGCGTTAAGGTCTTCAACATCGTTGACTATGATTTCCCGCTCTATGATATAGGGAATTCATGGAATGACGGCAATGCAGACGGCGTTATCCATCTTGATTCAACCTCAATGGGCGCTTATGCAGCAAAAGTCGGCGAAACTCTTCCCGCAGGCTATGTTCAGCAGGGCACTAATTGCAGCAATCCCGAGCATAACCACATCTCTCCCGACAATGTTGTTGATGCTTCAACAGGCACTCTTCCCGACACAACCTTCTATTTTGACGGCCAGGGTCACGAAGGAACGGGCAGAAACGATGTTATTATGTCACTCGCAATTGCTCTTCTTAAAGACGATTCTATTGAAGATGTTTATTCGGATCCCAACTATCCGCAGTTCAATGTCGGCAGAGAAACAAAGAGCCTGAGAAGAAGCGATCTTCCGAACGCAAAGAAAGCTCTTGAAAAAATCGAAAACGGCGAAATCTCCGCAACTGCCGAACAGAAGGCAAACCTTGAAAAAGCGATTGAAAACGCAGAAGCAATGCTTTCAAGAACAGTTTGCGTTGCAGGCGAAGCCGAAAAGGTTGAAGCTGACATCGAATCAGCTCTCATCGCCATCGGCGTTTACGGCCCCGACGAAGGAGATCCGACCTTCGGATTTGCTTACGGTCTCAACAATTTCATTGATAAGGTATGGGGCACAAACGGATTCTCCGAACTGCCGTTTGTTATCTTCTCAAAAATCATCGGCCTTTTCCTCGGCAAATAAGACAAACAAAAATCTCCGCAGATTCACACCTGCGGAGATTTATTTTTTTATACCGTTGTTTTTTCAAGATATGCCGAATTTACCCAACCCTGCGAGGATTCCCATGTTACATACGCCCAGCCAATTTCGGATTTCATAACCTCAACCTTGCTGCCGTTCGGGAGCTTTGCGAGAACCTCCGAATTTATATCCGGCTTTGCTCTCATATTGAGAATACTGCCCGAGGTCTTGACCTTATAGCTGCCTGCATCAATTGCTGCCGCAGGCTCAACCGTACTGACTTGCGCATTATTATAAACATTGCCGTTTTCAAGCTTGAGATCATAGGCATCAAACATTTCGCTGACGGTAACAAGCTTGAATCCTCTTGAAACAAGCCCCGGAATAACGATTTCGCAAAGGTCTGCGGTGAATTCATAAATATCGTGCATCAAAATGATGTCGCCGCTTTCGGCCTGCGCAAAAACATTTTCCGCAATCTGATTAAGCTCTTTCGTTCTCTGCTCTGCGCTTCTGCCCTTGTTTGAAGCATCCTTGTGGCGCCAGTCGTTTGTATCAATCGACCACTGAATGAGCGGCATTCCGATTTCGTCGGTTACATTTTTATAGTTTCCTCCGGGCGCCCTGAAAAGCTTCGGTTCAACCCCGGTTATTTCCTTGAGCTTGATATTCGGAGTGCGGATCTGGTTTTTCCTCTCTTCGGCGCTTATCTTCGTCAGATTCTTGTGATCTTTTGAATGATTTCCTATCTCGCATCCCATATCAATGGCACGCTTGAGAGTTTCTTCATTTCCGTCAAGATTATATCCTACAACAAAAAAGGTTGCCTTTCCGCCGTTCTTTTCAAGGGTGTCAAGAATTCTGTTCGTTGTTTTGGAATAAGGTCCGTCATCAAATGTCATGGCAATAAGCTTGTCATTTTTTGAATATTTTTTTTGCGGCTCGGTTGTCTGAATCTCCGTTGACGGACCTTCCGTTATCTTGGAATCGTTGATTCCGTTTTTATTACCGTTATTTCCGCAAGCGGCGAAAACAAAAGCAATAATCAGAAGAAGCGAAACAACCGATAACACCTTTCTGTTTTTTTTCATATAAAAGACCTCCGATAAATAATATAGTTATTATAAGCATTCGGTTTCATTTTATTATTCTTTTTGAGAAAAATGTCGCAATTGTAACTATTTTTAACTATTTGATATAATTGTAAATAAAATCGTCACTTATTGAATAAATTTGGAATTTCCCGTTTTCTCTTGCAAAATACGGAAGAATAATATAAAATATAATCATAATTTGTTTGGAGGTGTCTCCTTTGAAGCGTTTAAAATATTTTCTCATTGCCGTTCTCGTTATTTTCGCTTTTATCGTTCCCGGCCACGCCGATTTCGGCGATTTCGGCGGAGATTCGGATTTCGGCGGAGGTTTTGACAGCTACGACTCCGGCTATGATTACGATTCCGGTTATGATGATTATGATTATGACGATGATTATGATTATGACGATGATTATGATTATGACAGCGGCTATAACGTAAATCCGGGCTATTCATCGGGAACTGTTTCAAGCAAAGAATCCGAGGGCAACCCGATTGTCGGCGCTTTTGTTCTGATTGCATTTGTTGCGATAATCATTATCTGCTCGAAGAAATTCGGAAAGAAAGGCTCAAATAAACCTGTTATGCCCGGCGCACAGAGAACCGATCTTTCGGCCTTCAAGCCCATGAACGAATATACGGATATTGATCCTGCTTTCTCGGAGCCGGAATTCACCGAAAAGCTTTCCAATCTTTATGTCAGATTCCAGAACTCCTGGCAGGATAAGAAGCTTGACGATGTCAGACCTTATCTCACCGACGCATTCTACGCCCAACTTGACCGCCAGCTTGATGCTTACAGGCGCAACCGCCAGACCAACCGTATTGAGAGAATCGCCGTTCTCGGCGTTAACTTGAGAGGCTGGAAGCAGGAAGACGGAAGGGACATTATAGTCGCCGAGCTTCAGACAAGGATCGTTGACTATGTTGTTGATGACAACACAGGAAATATCATAAGAGGCAATGCAAACGCAGAGAAATTCATGACCTATGAATGGACTCTCCAGCGCACATCCGGAATGACCTCAACAGAATCTTCCGGTGTAACGACCCAAAGCTGCCCGCATTGCGGCGCACCGGTCAACATCAACAACGCCGCCACCTGCGAATATTGCGGCGCCGTGCTCACTTCAGACACATTCGACTGGGCAGTCAGCGGCATAAAGGGACTTTCACAAAGAACATCAAATTAAAAAATATCATAACAAAAACGGCTTTAAGATTTTCTCTTAAAGCCGTTCATTTTATTTGATCTGTATCAATACCAGAAAATGCCGAGCAGAAGAATTCTTATTATCTGCTGCCACCAGGCATAAGAAACACTGACCTTGAATGAAGTTTCTGCGCCTGCAAAAGAAACGGAGATATTCTTTGTTCCGACTGAATCAAAATATGCAGGAGCTGCGGTATATCCCGATTTCACTTCCTCGGATGTGAAATCATTATATTTTACCGAAAGCACAAGTCCGTCTGTTTCAAGATTCTGTTTATAATAATAACTCGTTTTCTTCGGCATTGATTTGACCGAGATCGAAATAATTTCTCTGCTTCCCGTCACCGTGCAGTCAACGCCGTTATCAATGCAATATTTATGCGCCGCAGATCCGATTTCAACCGTCGGTTTGATTGAAGTGCAGCCAAGAAAAGCATTTTCTCCGATGGAGGTTACTTCTTTTGGGATCACGATATTTTTAAGAGAAATGCAGCCGTCAAAGGCTCCCATCCCTATTGATCTGACGCTTGACGGAATTATTATTTCCGAAAGCTTTTCGCATCCCTCAAAGGTTTTGCTGTCAATAAGAGTTATTCCGTCGTTAAGAGTAACTTTTTCAACACCGGACTGATAAAACGCTCCCTCAAAGCTTTTAAGAGATGCGGGCAGAGAAATCTCTTTGAGAGACGGGCATCTGGCAAATGCCATTGAGCCTATTGATGTCACTCCGCCGGAAATTACGGCATCCGAAAGAGCCGGGCAATCGCAGAATGCGTATGTTGAAATCGTTTTAACTCCGCCCGGAATTATAACTTTTTTAACAACCGTATTTGCGCCTGCGGCAAAATCGCCGATCGTTTCCGTTCCTGCCGGAATCGTGATTTCTTCTTCTTTTTTGCCGTTCGGATATTGAATCAGCGTTTTGCCGTCTGCGGAATAAAGCATACCGTTTATTGCTTTATAATCCGTGTTAAGCGCATCAACTGCGAATTCTTCAATGCCTGAACAGTTTGCAAAAGCATTCTCGCCGATTGAATAAACATTCTTCGGAATGGTTACCGAGGTCAACGACGAGCAGAGCGAAAATGCGTCCGGCCCGATAACGGTCACGCTCTGCGGAATTGCAGCATTTTTAAGCTTTGAGCAACCGTTAAATGTTTCCTGCGAAATGCTCGTTATCTGATTCGGAATATTTATTTCTTCAAGATCCGGGCAATTTTTGAACGCCCTCTTGCCTATCTGACATTTTTCCGAATTTATTGTAACCTTGTTGAGAGCGGCGCAGTTTTCAAATGCCGAATCTTCAATTCTGGCAACCGATTCCGGAATAACCACCTGCGTTATTTTCTCTTTTCCCTTGAAAACCTCTTTTGAGATCAGAACAACGGGAACTCCGTTTATTTCGGGCTTGATTTCAACCTTTCCCGATACGGTGGGCATACAATATTCAACCTTATAATATTCCCCGAAATTTCCGTTGACATCTTTAAGATTTGCCGATGAATATGTTATTCCGTTTTCGCTCACCGCAGGATAGGCAAATGCGGTTACGCAAACAAAGGTAAGCATCAGAACAACGGAAATAAAGAAAGCAGAAAACCTATATATTTTTTTCAAAAGTGTCACCTCCGTTTTATCAGGCTCTGTTTGAATTATACAGCATTTTGTTCCGAAAATCAATAGAAGCATTTACAAGACAAAAAACATTTATCCTCTGTTGACATTTCTATCTTTATATTCTAAAATAAATCAAGAATCATAAGCCTTGCAATGACTATGACGCTGTCAGGCGGAAAAAGAGCCGTATTCAGGGTGGGTTCTATTACCTTAAGGAGAAAAGAAATGCCCCGAAACTGCGAAAAACCCGAAAGAGGCTCCAAAAAAAATCCCGACCACATCATGCTGTCCTTCTGCGGAAACGCAGAAACCGAAATGGCGGTTATGTGGCGCACCGATGCTGAAACAAAAGACGGATATATCCTTTTCGGAGAAGAAAATTCGAAAAAAATCAAAGCGTGTGATATTCACGAAACCGTTAAAACCGATATTGACGAAAGCACCTATCACTGGGTGAGGCTGAAAGACCTCAAACCGTCAACAAAATATTATTATACGGTCGGAAATGATGAATTCCGGAGCGAAGAATTTTCATTTGTTACCGCAGATGAAAAAACCGAAAATTTCAGCTTTCTTGTCATCACCTACCATCAGAAGGGCTCTCCCTGTCTGCTTCCCGATTATTCATCAGTCGGAGAAATGCTGAAAAAAGCATTGAATGAGCATCCCGAAGTGAAGTTTATTTTCACTATCGGCGATAACTGCGACAACGGCCAGAACGATCTTCAATGGAACGGAATGTTTGAAGGGCTGAAGGGAGTTATCGAAAGCGTACCTTATATGATGACCACCGGCAATCACGATAACCGGGGATTCATAACATATTTCCCCGAACCGACGGGCAAGTTTTATCTTGAGCACGCCGATTTCTTTGATTTTCAGTTCGGAAATGCCTATCCGAAGAACGGTCCGGACGGCTACACGGGCGAAAATTATTCGTTTGACTTCGGCAATGCTCATTTCACGGTCATGGGAATCAACGCTCCCGAAAAGGTTTCGGAATGGGCGTATGAAGATATAAAGAACAGCAACCGTCTGTGGAAAATCGGCTCATATCATTTTCCGATTTATCCCGTTATGCCGGAAGGTCAGAATGATGACGGCTATCCGTGGCTGCGAAAACCCATTGAGCAAGGCAGACTTGATCTGCTCTTTGCAGGCCACGAGCATTCATTTGCAAGAACATTTCCGACGGTCAACGACGAACTTTTTGACAGACCGTCGCAGGGACCCGTTCATTATATTGCCGGCAACGGCGGCGGAAACATCTATCATTCAAACTGCCAAAAGGTCTGGCACTCCTGCTTCTTCCCGCAGGAGGAACGCACCGGAATGTATACAATAGTCGAAATCAACGGCAGCGTTCTTACCGCATCGGCCTATATGGCAGACGGCAGAACAGTTGATGTTTTCACAATTGATAAAGAGAAAGACATTATAACGCCATACTCACTTGCTCCCGTTTATGACCGCACGAAAATGTGCTTCAAGGGCAGAATGCTTGAGCTTTCGGCAAGGGGCGTTTACCCCGAAAAGAAAAACGGAATCTGGTTTGCTCCTTTCGGCGTTATGATCCAGGCAATCGGCGGCAAGGTCATCAAAGAAGCCGATTCGCTCTTCTGCGAAGCGTATTCACACAATGCGCTTTTCCGAATCGGAGAAAAATCCGTGCGCACGGATCTCGGAACGGTCGAGCTACCCGAAGAACCTTATTTCGTTGACGGGCAGATGTTCATTCCCGTTGAGGAAAGCTCAAAAATTTTCGGAATGACATGGTATTATTCGGAACGGAACAATTTCATCAACTGGAATACTCCGAGCGAAGACAAACCGCTCTGCAGGCATCCTTTAAATCGAAAAAATATTAAAAGGAGATTTTAATATGCTTTATAAGAAAAATTCGGCGCCCGTTCTTTCAGAAGAACTTTTCAAAAATCCTACCTGCGAATACAGAGGAACGCCGTTCTGGGCATGGAACAGCGAGCTGAAGCTTGATGAGCTTGAAAGGCAGATCGATATTTTCAAAAAAATGGGTCTCGGAGGCTTCCACATGCACGTGCGCACCGGAATGTCTACTCCCTATCTGACAGAAGAATTTATGGATCTCGTCAAGGGCTGCGTTAAAAAAGCAAAAAAAGAAGAAATGCTTGCCTGGCTCTATGATGAAGACCGCTGGCCCTCCGGCGCCGCAGGCGGAATCGTTACAAAAGACGAAAAATACCGTGCCCGCTGCCTGCTCTTCACCCCAAACCCCTGCTCGCTTGATGACATCGGCGAGGCCGATGTTATTGACGCCTGCGCAGAGGGCGGAAGAAACGGCAGAGGCCATCTGATAAGCTGCTATGATGTCTGCCTTGACAGCAACGGCTATCTCGCTTCATATAAGAGAATTGGCGAAAACGAAGAAGCAAAAGGTACAAAATGGTATGCCTATCTCAAAATCCACGCTTCTTCCTGCTGGTATAACGGCCAGAGCTATGTAAACACCCTTGATAAAAAATCAATCGAACGCTTCGTCGAGGTTACTCACGAAAAATATAAAGAGGCTGTCGGCGACGAATTCGACGAAACCGTTCCCGCAATCTTCACCGATGAGCCGCAGTTCACCCGCAAAAAAGTCATGGGCAATTCAACCGACCTGGATGACATAATCATGCCCTGGACGGATTCTCTGCCCGATTCATACAAGGCGCAGTACGGCGAAGATATTCTCGCTTCTCTGCCAGAGCTTTTCTGGGAGCTTCCCGACAAGCAGATTTCTTCAACAAGATACCATTATCATGACCACATCTGCGAGCTTTTCACTCAGGCGTTTGCCGACACCTGCGGAGACTGGTGCAAAAAGAACAACATTGCTCTTACAGGCCACATGATGGAGGAGCCGACTCTTCACAGCCAGTGTGCCGCCCTTGGCGAAGCAATGAGATCATACAGAGGCTTCGGCATCCCCGGCATTGATATGCTCTGCGCAAGATTTGAATTCACAACCGCAAAGCAGGCGCAGTCCGCCGTTCATCAGTTCGGCAGAGAAGGTATGCTTTCGGAGCTTTACGGCGTCACCGGCTGGGACTACGATTTCAGAGGCTATAAGCTTCACGGCGACTGGCAGGCATGCCTCGGCGTAACCGTCAGAGTTCCTCATCTTTCATGGGTCGCAATGGGCGGCGAAGCAAAAAGAGATTATCCCGCTTCCATCCATTATCAGTCACCCTGGTACGGCGAATTCTCATATCTTGAAGACCACTTCGCAAGAGTCAACACCGCCATGACAAGAGGCAAGCCCGTAGTCAGGGTCGGCGTTATTCATCCCATCGAAAGCTTTTGGCTCCATTGGGGTCCGAACGACAAAACACAGCTTGAGCGTTCATATATGAACGAAAAGTTTGAAAATCTTACCTCGTGGCTTCTCAAAGGAAGCATTGATTTTAATTTCATCAGTGAATCTCTCCTCCCCTCGCTCTGCGAAAAGGGATCGGCTCCCCTCAAGGTCGGCTGCATGGAATATGATGCCATTGTTGTGCCCGATTGCGAAAGCCTGCGTGCAACAACGGTTGAGCGCCTGGAAGCCTTCCTCAATGCGGGCGGCAAGCTCATATTCATGGGCTTAGCTCCGACGGTCAGTGACGGCGTATTCTCCGACATCGGCAAAAAGCTCTATGAAAAGGCAAAAGTTATTTCCTATGACAGAGCTGAGCTTCTCAACGCTCTCGAATCGGAACGCTCCGTTACAATAAGAAACGCAGACGGCAGCCTTTCAGACGGCTTCATATATCAGCTCCGTCAGGACACTGACTGCAAGTGGCTCTTCATCAGCCGCTGCGAAGAGCCTTATAATAAGTGCATCATCAGAGAACACCATCTTCGCATAACAATCAAGGGCGAATATATGCCGCAGGTCTATGACACAATAAGCGGAGAAATTTATGATATTCCCTGCGAATACATAAACGGCAACACCGTTGTTGCAAAAATGCTTTATGATTATGACAGCCTTCTTCTCAAATTCTGCGAGGGCAGAAAAGCAGAAAAGACTGCAGAAGCCGAAAAAGCTCTTCCGTCAGAGGTTGTCAGCCTTCCGGACTATGTTCCGTTCACCCTTTCGGAACGCAATGTGCTTCTTCTTGACACAGCAGAATTCTCGCTTGACGGCGGCGAATTCAGAGCGGAGGAAGAAATTCTCCGCCTTGACAATATCTGCCGTGAAGCAGTCGGTTATTCCGAAAGAGGCGGCCATGTTATTCAGCCATGGTGCCTTGATGAAGAAATCCCCTCTCACAAAATCACTCTCCGCTTCAGAATCAACAGCGATATTGATTATTCCGGCGCAGAGCTTGCCGCAGAGGATATGGAAACTCTTTCCATTCGCTTCAACGGCAAAGAGGTGAGCAACAAGGTTACCGGCTGGTATACAGATAAAGATATCAAGACCGCTGCTCTTCCCGAAATCAGAAAGGGCGAAAACATTCTTGAAATTGATGTTCCGTTCGGAACAAGAACAAACACCGAATGGTGTTATATTCTCGGAAACTTCGGCGTTGAAGTCAACGGCAGAAACAAAAAGCTCATTGCTCTGCCCGAAAAGCTTGCCTTCGGCTCAATTCTCAATCAGGGTCTTCCGTTCTACGGCGGAAACATAACCTATCATCTTGAAGCCGAATCAAACGGCGCTCTTCAGATTGAAGCAACAAACTACAAGGGCACGCTTATTTCCGTTGCGGTTGACGACGCAGAAAAGGGCAAAATCGTTTATCCTCCCTATGTTCTTCTCGCAGACGGTCTTAAACCCGGCAGCCACAAGATCGACATAACCCTCTTCGGCAACCGTTATAACGCCTTCGGCCCCATTCATCTCTGCAACGACAAAGAATCGTGGCACGGTCCCGGAGCATGGAGAAGCAGCGGCTGCGCATGGTGCTATGAATATGTTCTGCGCAACATCGGCATTCTCAACAGCCCCATAATCAAAAAATAACGAGGTTTTTGTATGCTTACAAAAATTACCGCATTTTTCACGGCATTTGTAATCTTTCTCGGCACATTTTCTCTCATCGCAGAGCCGAAAATTCCGGAAGCGGCTTCAGAAAAGGAGCTGCTTTCGGTTGAAAGCGTTATCCGGAAAAAGCCGCTCGGCAATGAGGTTTTTGCTTTCAACATCGGCGGATTCAGCTATGAAGAACGCCTGACCGCCATTTCTCTTCAGGGCATTGTTGCCAAAACGAATCCCTGCATTTATATTCTTCAGAGCGGACCCGACAGAGAATATCTTGCCGAAATCGAAAAATCCGGCAAAACCGTTCATTACGAAACAATGAGCCTTTCCGCAATGATAGAAAAATTCGGCTCTTACATCGGCGATTCGGGATATGTTCTTTATCGCAAATCCGAATTTGCCGAGGGCCTTAACGCCGCAGTGAACTATGCTTCGGCTTACGGCTGGCTTCCCGTTCACGAGAGCCTCCGATCCGTTGCCGAAAACTGCGGACTAAAGCTGAAACTTGATATTTCGACGGACACTTATGACTTCGATTTTCAGCAGAAGCATTGGGAGGCTGTTCGTGACCGCCTTGAAAAAGGTCTTGTGATTCACGAAAAATATGAAATGTTCGGCCTTCGTGACCTTGCAATTCAGCAAAGCGCTTACTGCTTCTACACGGATTCAACCGACAACGGCAACAAATACCTAAAAAAAATACTCAAATGGAGCGGAAAAAACACCTCCGTCCAGGGCTGGACAGAGATGGAAAAGAATTTTGTTGCCATTATTTCAAAGCTCGGATGTTATATTACTCCCGCCGATTTCTGCGCCAACAATTCTTATCTTTCGTCGTTTGAAGCGGAAATCCCCGAGCCGGATTATGACGCTCCGAAAGCATATAACGACCCGACAAAGCATTATGTAACTCTCGTTTTCTCTGACGGCGACAACTGCCAATGGATTCAGAACGGTTTCGGCGAATATCATCAGACGGTAAATGACTATCCCGATATGAACATAACCTGGACCCTCTCGCCGTTTCTCAGCGAATTTTCCTCGCCGGCGGTCAAACGCACTTATGCAAAGGCAAACGGAAATCAGTATTTTATTGCAGGCCCCTCGGGAATAGGCTATTGCAATCCCGCCTGCTATGATGCCGATTCGCTTGACCTGATGTCAACACGCACCGCAGCCGCAATGCTGAAAAGCAATCAGAGAATTCTCACGATCCTTGATGACTATACCCTGCTAAAAGATGCGAAATTCGCTCACCGGCTAGGTTATTTTTCAAGGTTTGATAACATTGACGGCGGAATTCTCTTCCTTGATCCCGGTAAGTATCAGAGCGGCAAGGGCAAAGTCTGGTTTTCGGGCGATAAACCGTTTGCAAGCGTTCGCCTTTCCCTTTGGGCTGATAACGGTTATGACGGCGCAACCGATGAATGGATAAAAGAGCAGGCGGAAATTATCAATAATTATCCGGTTGACATCAATTCGGTCAACGGATATTCGGTCATCTGCATTCACGCCTGGTCGATGAAGCCCTCTTCAATCAGAAAATTCATTGATTCTCTTGATGAACATATTGTTATTCTTCAGGCCGATGATTTTCTTAAAACAATGCAGGAAAATATTCCTCATAAAAATGCAGCGCCTGACGAATTCTATAAACAATAAAATCCGCAGCAAAAAGCAGCTATGCCTTCAACGGCACAGCTGCTTTCGATTATTTATATTACTTATTTAATCCAACGGTATAAAATTCTGCCAGCGCCTGCACAAGGATCTTATCCATTCCCTCGTTCATCATCGAAACATATTCTTCTTTTTCGGTCACATTTGCGCTTTTGGCTCCGCTGCTCTGAATATCCGGGAATGATTTTTTGGCATCACCGTTCAGGCGGACCTCATCTGTTTCGGAATATCCCTCCGAAAGAATTAGCCGCATTGCCGCATTGAGCTCTTCGCATTCGCTTCTTATTTCCGTTATAAGATAATTCAGAAGATAACTGTTTTCATAGCCGGGGATTCTGTATGCAATGCTTCTGATTGATTCATTGATCCTCATCCAGTTTTCGATTTTTTCGGTTTCTTCCTTAACGGTGAATGAACGGTTTTTGCCGGTCGAATCCTTTGTATAAAGTCTGTTCATCTCGCCGAAAACATCCATCGCTTCAAGAATTTCATCCTGAATTCCGTGATATTCTTCGTAAAGGCGGCATATCAGTTCCAGGGTTTCGCTCAACCGGCTGACCGACTGCGAAACGCCGTTATTGAAAGCATAAGAATATGCCGTCAGCCTTTTTGCCTCTTTTTGCCATTCGTTTATGGTTTTTTCGTCATATTCCGTGAGCATATCCGAATATTTCTTGTTGATCTCAATGCGAAGGCTTATGTAGTTTCTCAAAGCCGCACTTTTTTCATCTTCCGCTCTGCACGCAATTGCATGAGCGGAATAATATTCGTTTTTCAGCGCCTTTTCTTCCGCAAAATGAAACCATATCTGATTCTGAAAAAGGCTGTAACACGCAATAAGATAAAGAACGGTCAGAAGCAGGATAACTCTTGCAAAATATGACTTTCTGCCGTTTTTCTTTTTCACTTTTTCTTCTGCCTCTGCCATTTTTTCACCGCCTGTCTGCTTCATCGTATGATCAATACATCTTTCCTATCATCGGAGCTTCAAGAATTTTATCAAGCTGTTTGACCGCTTTAACGCCGATGTCTGCAATCGGCTTAACGGAAATCATATCAGCAACAGCCCAACTGATATTATCGGCAATAGTCTTGAGCTGCGGACTGCTTGAGGGATAGAGAATAACCGTGTTTCCTTTGAATTCAAGCTCTATTCGGCGCTCGCAGATTGATTCAAGCGCTCTGACACGGATTTCGATAACATTATCGCTTATCCATGCGGCAGAGCAGACTGCGGTAAAATCAATTCCGCCCAAACGCATTTTTCCGTATCTTTCTTTTCCGTCCATTCCGCAGACAACGCTGTTATGAATTCCTCCCTCATCCCAGGTCATGACGCATTCGTCTTCTCTGAACGAAAGCACGAGATTATCAATATTTCCCGCTCTGTCGGCAGACATAAACACAACTGCCAGCGGAAGCATCGAAAGCGGCCAACCCGTAGCATTCAGAACAGGATTTTTGGGGAAATGAATTATTCTTCCCTTAATAAATTCTTCCATGACGCTTCTCGGCTTTGCCTCTGCCGGATCAAGAGGAGAAAGCTCCGGAAGCTCGGGAGCATCCTTCGGCTTTGATCTGCTCTTTTCAACAAACAATGCCGGAACATTTCTGAAAATGCAATCTCTCGTTTTCTGCTCATCAACTTCGCTGCAGGTGGTTATGATAACGGCATCATAGTCTTCAAGAACAACGCCGAACTGCGAAAACATTCCGTCAAGGCGATAAGAATTTTCAAGCTTGTTGCGCCAGAAGAAAAATCCGTAGCCGTTTGAAATATCCTCGCCCGTGTTTCCGTTATTACCTGCCTGATTTGAGGTCGCTTCCTTTATATACCATTCGGGAATAACCTGCTCGCCTGCGTATTTTCCTCCCTGCGAAAGGCAGAGAACAAATCTTGCCAGCTCATCGGTTGTTACGAACAGTCCCCAGCCGCCGGCATTAACTCCGGCAGGGTCTGATTCCCAAAACGGCTTTCTTTCGATTCCGAGAGGCTTGAAAAGCCTCGGAGTAAGATAATCAACCATCGTCAGGCCTGTAAGCCTTGTTATGATTGCGGAGCACATATATGTGTTTTCGCTGATATATTTCCATCCGTCGCCGGGAGCGGCATACCATTTTGCATCAAAGAAATCCTTGACCCATCTTCCCTTTGTTCTGTCAACAACAAAGCTTACCTCCTTGCCGGCAGTCATCGTGAGAAGATGAAAAACCGTCATCTTCTCAAGCTTTTCATCCCTTCTTGCGGGTCTGTATTCGGGAAATATATCAATAACCTTTGTGTCAAGCGTCAGAAGTCCCTCGTCAATTGCAAAGCCTATCGCAATTGAAGTGAAGCTCTTGCTCACGGAATACATCGTGTGAGGAGTTTCGGCATTATAGGGATGCCTGTAAGCTTCATAGGCCGATTTTCCGTAACGGATAATTTTGATTGAATGGAGTTCAATCTTATTTTCGTTGAAATCGTCAATCAACGCATTGATTCCGGCGCTGCTGACACCTGTCTGCTCGGGGAAACGAGCAACGGGTATTGCTTTGTTATTTGTTTTCTTTTCCGCCATTGTTATCCCTCCATAGATATTAATATAGTATGATTATATCATATTTTTCCGATTAATAAAACAAAATAAAAAAATTTTTAAAAAATGCAAACAAATGTTTGCATTTGCTGAACATTTGTGCTATAATACGGTTGAAGAGGTTCAAAAACGCTGTTTTAGTTCCTAACAAGAATAATAGAGAGGTATCATTATGAAACAGATAACCCCTATCCAGCAGAAAATATATAATTATCTTCTTGAAAAATCAAAAGACGGTATGACCCCGAGCGTCAGAGAGATCGGCGCAGCGGTAGGTCTGCGCTCAACGTCATCGGTTCAGGCAAACCTCGATTCGCTTGAGGCGGCAGGCTATATTCAGCGCCCTCCGATGCTCAAAAGATGCATCAAAATCGTCGGCCAAGCAGAAAATGTTGCGCAGGTCCCCCTGCTCGGCACAGTTACCGCAGGCTCCCCGATCCTTGCGGTTCAGGACATTGAGGGCTATCTCCCCTTCTCGCTTCCCGGCTCGCAGGATAAAGAGCTTTTCGCCCTGCGTGTTAAAGGCGAAAGTATGATTCAGGCGGGAATTCTTGACGGCGACATCGTTATTGTTGAAAGAACTCCGACTGCGGTCAACGGCGATATGGTTGTTGCTCTTATTGAAGATTCCGCAACAGTCAAAACTTTCTATAAAGAAAACGGTCATTTTCGTCTTCAGCCGCAGAATGATACCTATGAGCCGATTATTGTTGACGAAGTGATCATTCTCGGCAAAGTCATTGCAAGCTATCGTTATTATTGATCATAATAAATACAAAGCAGGTAACCGGTTGGTTACCTGCTGTTTTTTGCTGACTGATCAGCCGAGAACTCTTACTCTGATTGCGCCGTCAACCTTTGAAGCATCGAATGCCTTATCGGTATCAACAACGGTGTAACCCATACCTTTCTTGGCGGCGGTGAAGAGATTCTTAACTGCTGCGCCGTCTGCCGAAGCAGCGGCAACTGCCTTTGCGCCGAAATCCGGATCTTCCTTATGAATGAAGCAGGTGCGGACTGCAAAAGCTTCGGGAAGCTTTGCATTAGGAAGATTGACGGAATTCTTGATTTCGCCCTTTTCGAGATAATCCGCAACTTCTCTGGCAGCCATAGCTGCGCAGTTATCTTCGCTTTCGGGAGTTGATGCTCCGAGGTGAGGAATGGCAGTTACGCCTTCAACGCCTATCTGCTCGTCAGTCGGGAAATCCGTTACATAGGCAGCAGCTTTTCCGCTTTCAAGAGCGGCAACCATATCTGCCGAAGCAACAAGCTCGCCACGGGCAAAGTTGAGGATTCTGACGCCGTCTTTCATCTTTGCAAATGAAGAAGCATTGATAAGTCCTCTTGTTCCGTCATTGAGAGGAAGATGAAGGGTTATATAATCGCTTGCGGCAAAAATCGCATCAAGGTCTGTGGTGATTTCAATTCCCTCTGCCCTGAATTCGGCGGCTTTTTCTGCCGGAAGGAACGGATCATAGCCGATAACATTCATGCCGAGAGCCTTTGCACCGTCTGCAACAAGAGCGCCGATTGCGCCCATACCGACAACGCCGAGGGTTTTGCCGAGAATTTCGGGGCCGGCGAAAGCGCCCTTGCCTTTTTCAACGAGCTTGCCTACTGCGTCGCCCTCGCCCTTGAGAGTTTTGCACCAGTCGATTGACCGGGCAACCTTTCTTGAAGCGAGGAAAAGAGCGCAGAGAACGAGCTCTTTAACTGCGTTTGCGTTTGCGCCCGGAGTGTTGAAAACAACAACGCCCTTTTCGCCGAATTCGGCAACGGGAATATTGTTGACTCCTGCGCCTGCTCTTGCGATCGCAACTGTTTTTTCGTTGAGTGTCATTTCGTGCATCGAAGCGGAGCGAACAAGCACCGCATCGGGAGCCTCAAAGTTATCGGCGCAGACATATTTTGCCGAATCAAGCTCATCAAGGCCGATTTTTGAGATTTTATTTAAAGTGAGAATTTCAAACAATGCGGGATCCTCCTCAGTTGTTCTTTTCAAACTTGCCCATAAAATCAACAAGCTTTTCAACGCCTTCGATAGGCATTGCATTATAGATGCTTGCTCTCATGCCGCCGACCGAGCGGTGACCCTTGAGGTTAACAAAGCCTGCTTCTGCAGCTTCCTTAACGAATTTCGCATTGAGCTCGTCGCTTTCCGTTACGAAGGTAACATTCATCATCGAACGGTCGCTCTTCTTAACGGGGTTGTTGAACATCTTGCTGTTGTCAATAAAATCATAGAGAATAGCGGCTTTCTTTTCGTTATGGAGCTTCATTGCTTCAAGACCGCCGAGATTCTTTATCCATTCAAGAACAAGTCCGCACATATAGATGGACCAGCAGGGAGGAGTGTTATACATTGAATCGTTGTCTGCAAGCGTCTTATAATCGAGCATTGTGGGAGTATAATCTCTTGCATTGCCGAGAAGGTCTTCTCTGGCGATAACGACCGTAAGACCTGCGGGAGCAACGTTCTTCTGAGCGCCGCCGTAGATCACGCCGTATTTTGAAACATCCATAGGCTCTGAAAGGAAGCAGGACGAAACATCGGCAATAAGGGGAACATTACCGGTATCCGGAAGCTCCGTGAAGCGGGTTCCGTAAATGGTATTGTTCTGGCAGATATAGAAATAGTCTGCATCGGGAGTAAAATCAGCCTTGTTAAGTTCGGGAATGCAGGTGAAATTCTGCTCCTTGGAGGAAGCAACTGCCTTTACTTCGCCGTATTTCATAGCTTCTTTATAAGCCTTTGTTGAAAACTGACCTGAAAGAACATAATCTGCTTTGCCGCTGCCGTTCATAAAGTTGAGGGGAATTGCCGCAAACTGGGTTGAAGCGCCGCCCTGGCAGAAAATGATTTTGTAGTTATCGGGAACGTTTAGAACCTCTTTGAAAAGCTGCTGAGCGCCGAAAATGATGGGCTCATAAGCCTTTGAGCGGTGCGACATTTCCATAACCGACTGACCTGTGCCCTTATAATCAAGCATTTCAGCGGCTGCACGGTTGAGAACGCTTTCGGGAAGCATAGATGGTCCTGCTGAAAAATTAAATACTCTTGCCATAATAAATACACCCTTCTTATATTATTCCTCGGTCTTCATTTCCGTGATTCCGAGATCTTTAAGCTGAATATCATCAACTGCCGCCGGGCAGTCTGTCATCGGCTCGCTCGCATTCTGAACCTTCGGATAAGCGATAACATCACGAAGAGATTCGCAGCCGAGCATCTGCATGATAAGTCTGTCAAGTCCGATGCCCATTCCGCCGTGAGGAGGAGCGCCGTATTTGAAAGCATCAAGAAGATATCCGAATTTTGTGTGGGCTTCTTCATCACTCAATCCGAGAAGCGAGAAGATTCTCGCCTGAAGATCGGGATTGGTGATTCTGATTGAACCGGAGCAAAGCTCAATTCCGTTGAGAACAAGGTCGTAAGCCTTTGCTCTGACCTTTGCTTTGTCGGTTTCAAGATATTCAAGGCATTCATCCATGGGTGCCGTGAACGGATGATGCATTGCAACGAACTGGCCGAGCTCCTCATCCCAATCAAAGAACGGGAATTCGGTTATCCAAAGAAGGTTATATTTACCCTCCGGAATTATATCAAGTTTCTTTGCAACTATCTGACGCAGAGCGCCGAGAACTGAAAGGACCGTGTAATTCTTTGTGTCGCCGACAATGATAACAACATCGCCCGGCTTTGCATCCGCCTTTGCAAGAATGGCATTCATTTCGTCTTCCGTGAGGAACTTGCCGAAGGATGAGCTGAAAGTGCCGTCTTCGTTAAGCCTTACCCATGCAAGGCCCTTTGCTCCGATGCCCTTTGCGGTTTCGGTAAGCTTATCTATTTCTTTTCTTGTGAGAACATTTACGGCATTCTTTGCCGTTATTCCTCTGACGCTGCCGCCTGCTTCAACTGCGCTTGTGAAAACACCGAAGCCGCATGATTTAACGGTTTCGCTTAAATCGTAAATTTCAAGTCCGTAGCGTGTGTCGGGCTTATCGCTGCCGAAACGCTCCATAGCCTCTTTATAGGTGAGCCTTGGCAGGGGAAGCTGAACATCAACGCCGAGAGCCTCTTTGAAAACTCTTTTCATATATCCTTCGCCGATTGCGAGAACATCTTCCATATCAACGAAAGACATTTCAAGGTCGATCTGCGTGAACTCCGGCTGACGGTCTGCACGAAGATCTTCGTCACGGAAGCAGCGGGCAATCTGCATATAGCGGTCAAAGCCGGCTACCATTGAAAGCTGCTTATAAAGCTGGGGGCTCTGGGGAAGAGCATAGAATTTGCCCTTGTGAACACGGCTGGGAACAAGATAGTCTCTTGCGCCCTCGGGAGTTGATTTGATGAGAATGGGAGTTTCGATCTCAATAAAGCCGTTTTCATCAAAATAGTCTCTTGTGATCTTCGCAATCTTGTGGCGCATAAGAATATTCTTCTGAAGATCCGGGCGGCGAAGGTCAAGATAACGGTATTTAAGTCTTGTAAGCTCTGCCGTCTGGCAGTTATCAATGATTTCAAAGGGAGGCGTTTCGCTCTTTGAAAGCACCCGAAGATCCTCAACCTCGATTTCGATCTCGCCGGTGGGAATCTCGGCATTCTTTGATGAACGCTCTCTGACTGTGCCCTTTGCCATAAGAACATATTCGCTCCTGACGGCAAAAGCCTTATCGAAAACTTCCTTTGAAGTGTTTTCATCAAAAGCAAGCTGAACAATGCCCTCTCTGTCACGAAGATCAACGAAAATCAGCGCTCCGAGATCTCTCTGACGCTGAACCCAGCCTGCGACAACAACTGTTCTTCCGATATCCGATGCACGGAGATTTCCGCAGTAGTCCGTTCTTTTAAGTCCGGTCATAAAATCCATATTTATCGTCCTTTCGTAATAGAATCAAAGCAAAGAGGTAAGATCTATGCCGTCTGCCGCGCCGATGCTTTCGCCGAGAGCGGCAGTTTCACGGCGGAGCATGAAATTCATAAATTCATCTGCAAGCTCATCAAGTTTCATATCAAATGATTCGCCGCTTGTCATATCCTTGAGCTTTGCCGAGCCTGCGGCGATTTCATCATCGCCGAGAACCATCGTGTATTTTGCATCGATCTTATCTGCAAATTTCATCTGTGCCTTAAGGGAACGGCCGGCAACATCGGTCTGAGCGCCGACGCCTGCGGCACGAAGGTCCGCCGTAAGAGCCATAGCCTTAAGGGAGGCGTTTTCACCCATGGGAGCAATATAAATATCGCAGCTGTCAGGCGAAGGAAGCTCAATTCCCTGCGATTGGAGAAGCATAAGAAGTCTGCCCGTGCCCATTCCGAATCCGAGAGCGGGAGTTTTCGGACCACCGAGTTCTTCAACAAGTCCGTCATATCTTCCGCCGCCGCATACCGTGCCCTGCGCACCGATATCGGTTGAAACAAATTCGAAAACAGTTCTTGTGTAATAGTCAAGACCTCTTACGATTTTGGGATTGACCGTGAAATCAATGTTCATTGCGGTGAGATACTTTTTAACGCTTTCAAAATGAGCGGAGCATTCATCGCAGATATAGTCGATAATAACGGGAGCATCCTTGCAGATGTCCTTGCATACGGGACTTTTGCAGTCAAGAATTCTCATTGGATTCTTGTCAAGCCTTTCAAGGCAGGTGGGGCAAAGCTCATCTTTTCTTGTTTCAAAATAAGCTTTAAGCGCCTCGTGGTATTTTTTGCGGCATTCGGGGCAGCCGATCGAATTGAGCTGAAGCTCGATCCCCTCAACGCCGAGGAATGCAAAAATTTCATTGGCAAGAGAAATGACCTCCGCATCTGCGGCGGGAGAAGCTGTGCCGAGCATTTCAACGCCGAACTGCTGGAATTCTCTCCATCTGCCTGCCTGCGGCTTCTCATAGCGATAGCAATTGAGAATATAGCAGAGCTTCTGGGGAAGAGTTTCGTTGAAAAGTCCGTGCTCAAGAAAAGCTCTGACTGCGCCTGCCGTGCCTTCCGGGCGAAGAGTTATTGATCTGCCGCCCTTGTCGTCAAATGTATACATTTCTTTCTGAACAACATCGGTCGTGTCGCCTACGCCTCGCTGAAAAAGCTCTGTATGTTCAAAAACGGGAGTTCTGATTTCTTTGAATCCGAATTTGCCGGCAATGTCAAGAACCGTCTGCTCAATAAATTGATTTTTATAAACTTCCGTGGGCATTATATCCTGAGTGCCCTTTATTGCTTTGGTCAAAAGTGCCATATATCATCTTCCTTTAAAATTAACAAGGGGTCATCTTCAGATGACCCCTCGGAATTTGGATAGAAACGAGGGGCATTGTTTAATGCCGCCGTCTTCAACGGTTTATTTCGGATTTACGATGTCACGCCAGTCAAGGTCGCCCCTCGCAAGAGAATGAATAAGGGCCTCGGCTGTTGCAATGTTGGTTGCAACCGGAATGTTGTGAACATCGCAAAGCCTCAAAAGAGTTGCTTCATTGGGTTCATGCGGCTTTGCGGTAAGAGGATCTCTGAATATGAGAAGCAAATCTATCTCATTGCAGGCAATGCTTGAAGCAACCTGCTGATCTCCGCCCTGCGAGCCGCTCATAAATGATGTGATTTCAAGTCCTGTTGCCTCGGCGACCATCTTTCCGGTTGTGCCGGTTGCAAAGATGTTGTGTCTGCTGAGTATTCCGCAGTATGCGATGCAGAACTGAACCATAAGCTCCTTTTTGGCGTCATGCGCAATTAACGCAATATTCATATTGACCCTCCTTTGTTTTGTTACAAGTTTTATTTATCATATAAGGAATTCCCCGTGATGTCAAGTAAAAACATCAAAATTATTTTTATTCTTCGGAATTTTCTCCGGTTTCTGAAATGTCGTCAGCTTCCTCCGATGCGTCCGCTTCGGGAAGGGCCTCGGTCTCTTCGCTTTCATCTGCCGGAACCGAAACAGCGGTAATGAGCTTTTCGCCCTCGGTGATTCTCATAACACGAACACCTTTTGAAGGCCTTGCACACGCTCTGACTGTTTCAATTGCAAGCCTGATAATAACGCCGTCGGAAGAAATGAGCATAAGGTCATTTTCGGAATCGACAACCTCAATTGCGGCAACATCTCCGAATTTTTCGGTATGATAATTCGTCAGACCCTTGCCGCCTCTTGACTGGATGCGGTAATCCGTGATCTCGCTTCTTCTTGCAAGGCCTGTTTCGCTGACCGTCAGCACCTGGCCGCCCTCTCTGAGAATATCCATGCCGATAACACAGTCGTCTTCTTTGAGAGCAATTGCCTTAACGCCTCTTGCCGTTCTGCCGATAACTCTTGCGTCGGTTTCTTCAAACGCAATTGCCATGCCCTTTTTGGTTGCGAGAATCAGATTTTCTTTTCCGCTTGTGAGCTTGACCCATGCAAGTTCATCATCTTCGTCAAGATTGATTGCGAAAATTCCGTTCTTGCGGATATTCTTATAAGCATCAAGCTCGCTTCTCTTGATTATGCCGTTGCGGGTTGCCATGCAGAGATAATATTCGCCGCTTTCAAAATCGGGAACCTTTATCATAACGGAAACCTTTTCATCGGAATCAAGAGGAATAACATTAATAACATTTGTACCCTTGCTGTTGGTTGAGCCTTCGGGAATTTCATAACCCTTGACTCTGTATACTCTGCCCTTTGTGGTAAAGAGCATAATGAAATCATGTGTTGAGCAGCTGAACATCGTCTTAACGAAATCCTCTTCACGCTGCTTCATTCCATTTCTGCCTCTGCCGCCTCTGTTCTGCTGTTTATATTCGGAAACGGCTGTGCGCTTGATATAGCCTCTGTTCGTGAGAGTGAATACGCAGTCGGTTTCGGGAATAAGTTCTTCCATATCGACCTCGCCGCTGACATCGGCAATTTCGGTGCGGCGGTCATCGCCGAACTTATCGCTGATTGCCGTAAGCTCCTGCTTGAGAACATCGCTTATCATTTCGTCGCTTGCAAGAAGTTGACGGAAATAGGCGATTTTTTCTTCAAGCTCTTTATATTCGTTTTCGAGTTTTTCACGGTCAAGACCCTGAAGAGCCTTAAGACGCATATCGAGAATTGCCTGAGCCTGGATTTCATCAAGCCCGAAGCGTGCCATCAGGCGCTCTCTTGCGTTATCATAGCTCTCACGGATGATTTTGATGACTTCATCAATGTTATCCTGCGCAACGATAAGTCCTTCAAGAAGATGCGCTCTTTCAAGAGCCTTATTCAAATCGAACTTCGTTCTGCGAACTATTATTTCCTTCTGGAATGCAAGATACTCATCAAGCACCTGGCGAAGATTGAGAACCTTGGGTTGCTTCTGATTATCAACCAGAGCAAGCATTATGATTCCGAAGGTGGTCTGAAGAGCGGTCTGCGCATAGAGCTTGTTGAGAACGACCTGGGCATTGGCATCACGCTTAAGCTCAATAACGATACGCATACCGTTTCTGTCAGTTTCATCACGAAGATCCGAAATGCCTTCGATCCTCTTATCTCTTACCTGTTCGGCAATCTTTTTGATAAGCTCACGCTTCTTGACCATATAGGGAAGCTCGTTGATTATAATGCGTGTGCGGTTATCCTTGAATTCTTCAAATTCGGCTCTGCCTCTGATAACGACCTTGCCTCTACCCGTTGCATAAGCCTGGCGGATACCGGCTCTGCCCATGATGATGCCCTTTGTGGGGAAATCCGGGCCTTTGATATGCTCCATAAGGTCTTCAAAGGTTGCATCGGGATTATCGAGCACACAGATGCAGGCGCCTATGACCTCTTTAAGATTATGAGGCGGAATGCTTGTTGCCATGCCGACTGCGATGCCCTGCGAGCCGTTGACGAGAAGATTGGGGAATCTTGACGGAAGCACTCTCGGTTCTTTGAGGCTTTCATCGAAGTTGGGGTCCCAGTCAACCGTATTTTTATTGATGTCACGAAGCATTTCTTCGCTGATTTTGCTCATTCTCGCTTCTGTGTAACGGTAAGCTGCCGGGGGATCGCCGTCAACGGAGCCGAAGTTTCCGTGGCCGTCAACGAGCATATATCTCATTGAGAAATCCTGGCCGAGCCTGACCATTGCATCGTAAACCGAAGCGTCGCCGTGGGGATGATAGCGTCCGAGAACATCGCCGACGCAGGTTGCCGATTTTTTGAACTGCTTGTCCGAGGTAAGGCCGTCTTCATACATTGTGTAGAGAATGCGGCGGTGAACGGGCTTAAGGCCGTCACGGACATCGGGAAGCGCTCTGCCGACGAGAACGGACATGGCGTATTCGATGTAACTGTTCTGCATTTCGCCGACAAGCTCCGATTCGGTTATGACCTGATCGGGGAATGCGATATCTTCCGGTTTATAACTTCTGTTGTGTCCCATTTTACGCCACCTCCTTAAATATCAAGATTGCTGACATATTTTGCGTTGGTTTCAATCCAGTCACGGCGGGGCTCAACCTCTTCACCCATAAGAATGTTGAACACCTGATCTGCCACAACCGCATCATCAAGAGTGATCCTGCGAAGCGAACGCTTTTCGGGATCCATAGTCGTTTCCCAAAGCTCGTGAGCGTCCATTTCGCCGAGGCCTTTGAAACGGCTTATATCGATCTTGACATTCGGATTGTCGCCTCTCATTTCGGCTGAAACACGGTCACGCTCTTCGTCGGAATAAGCAACTCTCGTTGTTTTGCCTCTGATAAGCTTATAGAGCGGAGGAACTGCCGAATAAACATATCCGTTTTCGATAAGAGGTCTCATATATCTGAAGAAGAAGGTCAGAAGCAGAGTTCTGATATGAGCGCCGTCAACATCGGCATCGGACATGATGATTATTTTATGATAGCGGAGCTTTTCGATATTGAATTCTTCGCCTATGCCCGCTCCGAGAGCAACAATAAGGGGAGCAAGCTTTTCGTTTGAATAAATCTTATCGGCTCTTGCCTTTTCAACATTGAGCATCTTGCCCCACATTGCAAGGATCGCCTGAAATCTTGAATCTCTGCCCTGGATGGCGGAGCCTGCAGCCGAATCACCCTCAACGATGTAAATTTCGCAGAGAGACGGGTCTCTTTCGTTGCAATCCTGAAGCTTATCGGGCATCTGGCCGGATTCAAGTCCGGTTTTTCTTCTGACGGATTCTCTTGCCTTTCTTGCCGCCTCTCTCGCACGGTTGGCTGTGAGAGCCTTTTCAAGAATGATTTTACCTACTGCCGGATTATCGTCAAAATACTGCTCAAGAGCTTCCGCAACAAGGGAATTGACAAGAGTTCTGATTTCGCTGTTGCCGAGCTTTGCTTTGGTCTGGCCTTCAAACTGCGCCTCGGTAAGCTTGACCGAGATAACGCAGGTAAGACCCTCACGGCAATCTTCGCCCGAAACCTTGTCATCATTCTTGAGAATGTTCATTGCTTTGCCGTACTTATTAAGGGCATTGGTGAGCGCACGCTTGAAGCCGTCTTCGTGCATACCGCCCTCGGGAGTATGAACATTATTCGCAAACGAAACGATAACTTCGTTATATGTATCCGAATACTGAAGGGCAAGCTCTGCCATTGCATCATCTTTTTTGCCCGACATATAGATAACATCCTCGTGGACGGGAGTTTTATTTTTGTTGAGATATGTTACATATTCTCTGATGCCGCCTTCATAGCACATAACATCACGGCGGTCCTTCTCTTCCTTTTCCGCCGCCGATGAACGCTTATCTTCAATGGAGATCTTAAGACCCGCATTAAGGAACGCTTCCTCACGCAGACGCTTATGAAGAATCTCATAATCATAGGATGTTGTTTCGGTGAACATTTCCGGATCGGGCTTGAAGCGGACCTTTGTGCCCGTTATATCGGTATCTCCGACAACGGTCATATTCTGCGTAATATATCCTCTCGAAAACGCCATTTTATGAATTTTGCCGTTCTTGTGAACTTCAACCTCAAGCCATTCCGAAAGGGCGTTAACAACGGAGGCGCCGACGCCGTGAAGACCGCCGGAAACCTTATATCCGCCGCCGCCGAACTTTCCGCCGGCATGAAGAACGGTGAAAACAACTTCAAGAGCGCTTTTTCCCGTCTGTTCCTGAATATCAACGGGGATACCTCTTCCGTTATCGGTAACGGAAATTATATCTCCCTCTTCGATTTCAACCTCGATATGCGTGCAATAGCCTGCGAGCGCTTCATCGATAGAGTTGTCAACTATCTCATAAACAAGATGGTGAAGACCCGATGAGCTTGTTGAGCCTATATACATACCGGGTCTTTTTCTGACTGCCTCAAGGCCTTCAAGGACCTGAATCTGACTTGCATCATAATCCTCGGTAACAACCGTGTTCATTTCTTCGGGAGCGATCTGCTCAACGGCAACATTTTCAAGTTCCCGATTATTCTGATTTTCCACTTTCCGTCGCCCTCCTTACTGCATTCCTATCTTTGACATGGGACTTTTGCTTTTCTTTTTGGGTTTATATTTCGGGGGATTCTCAAGCCTCATTCTTGCGCTCTTGCCTGCGCCCGAAGCGAGATATTTGTTAACATTGATCACCGGGCTCTTCATATCGTCGCTCATATAGTCAACGCAGTTTGCAAGAAGCTCCTGATTATTTTCAAGCGAACCGAGAATGGTAACGCAGATAAGGCTCTGCGTTTCGTTTGTGCCGTCTTCATAAACATCGTTGAAGAGCTTGAAGAGCTGGCGCATCTTGGTCGGATCGTTCTCTGTTATTACCCTTTTTACAACGGCATTGCCGTGATTAACGAAGAAATCTTCGGCAAGAAATTCGCCGTATTTTTCGCAGTTTTCTTTGTATTCGTCACGAAGCTCCGGATAGATCGCCGTGAATCTG
The DNA here is from genome assembly GCA_024404025.1 of Clostridia bacterium. Lineage (GTDB taxonomy): Bacteria > Bacillota > Clostridia > Oscillospirales > Acutalibacteraceae > CAG-177. The sequence continues at coordinate 41,277 of JAKSQP010000007.1, forward strand.
TTGGCAAGGGTGTTGGGGTCATAAGAAACAGCTCCGCTCTTCGCCGCAGATTTTGAAACGGGAGTGGGAAGCTTGCTCTTGACGGGCTTCACGGTCTTCGTTCCGAAATTCTCAACAAGTGTTTCGGAGAAATCATTGATAACAAACTTAACATCCTTTGCGTTGGCGGATTCCTCTTCAAAAAGCGAAAGGGCAAGCTGATGGAAATCGCCCGAAACGATCTCGCCCTCCTTGCGTGCGCCGTGAAGCGAAATTCTGTTGTTGAAATGCTCTATTTTTGCCGCCTTGTCTTCGCCGGCATATTCAAGAGTTATGCAGCCGTTAACATTTTTTGCGGGCAGCTCCGCCGAAACCGGCTCTTCGGGAACAACAAGAGTAAATCCGCATTCCGAAAACGCAGGCGTAAGTCCTTTATAGACCTCGGTAAGCAAAGCAATGATATCTGCCATGTGATTATCTCCTTTGAATGTGAATATATTGATAATATATTTTATCACGCCGGAAACGATTTGTTTTTCTAAATTAGAATAATAGCTAAAATATATAGTAAATATTTATAAATTTAAATAGATATATAATATAGATAGTGTTATAGGAACCTGAAAAAGCCCCGGATCAGCTGCGAAATAAAACAATTGACTATTTCCGACGGGTGTGATAATATATGTTATCATAGAAAATTATAATGGGAATATGTGCGTCCCTGCAGGAGTGATATATTATGAAGAAAAAAGTGCTTGTTCTTTTCGGCGGAGTTTCAAGCGAACATGAGGTTTCTCTCGTTTCCGCAAGCTCCGTTATCAGCAGAATTCCTGCCGATAAATATGATATAAAAGCAATGGGAATCACCCGTGACGGCAGATTTCTTCTTTACAGCGGCGATCCCGCTCTTCTGCCCGAAAGCAGATGGCTTGAAGATGAAAGCAAGCTTGAAAAAGCAGTCATTTCGTGTGACCGTTCTCACCACGGCATAATTCACCTTGAGTCGGGAGAAATCGAATATATTGATGTTGTTTTTCCCGTTCTTCACGGCAAAAACGGCGAAGACGGCACTATGCAGGGCCTTCTTGAAATTTCCGGAATTCCTTATGTCGGCTGCGACACGGCGTCGAGTGCGATCTGCATGGATAAAGCCGTTACAAACGCAATGGCAGACTTTATCGGCATTCCGCAGGCAAAGTGGGCGGCTTTCGGCAAAGCGGCTTATTATGCCGAAAAAAACGCTCTTCTGAGAGATGCGGCAGAAAAGCTCGGCTTCCCGATTTTTGTTAAGCCCGCAAACGCCGGATCATCAGTCGGCATCAGCAAGGCTTCCGATATGGCAGAGCTTGAAAAAGCCTGCGACCTTGCTTTCACTCACGATAAAAAAGTTGTGCTTGAAGAAAACATTGTCGGCTACGAGGTTGAATGTGCGGTTCTCGGAAACGAGGATCCTGTTGCTTCGATACCCGGCGAAATAGTTGCCTGCAATGACTTCTATGATTATGACGCAAAATATCTCGCCAACAAGAGCGAGCTTCATATCCCCGCAAGGCTGTCCGCCGAAAAGCTTGAGGATGTCAGAAAAACTGCCATAAAGGCATATTCCGCTCTCGGCTGTGCAGGGCTGGCAAGGGTCGATTTTTTCGTCAGAAAATCAGACGGACTTGTTATGCTCAACGAAACGAACACGATTCCGGGATTCACCTCGATAAGTATGTATCCCAAGCTTTTTGAGGCTTCGGGCATCCCCTATTCAGAGCTTCTTGATAAGCTCATCAACTACGCAATCGAAAGATAAAAAAGAATATGAAAAACGCAATAGTAAGAATAACAGACACCCACATTCAGAACGGCGAAAAAGCACGCTGCGAGCTAACCTCGGCAGGCTCTTTCGGCATTGAAAACGGCGCATACTGTATCAAATATGAGGAAACGGATAACGAGCTTTCGGGATGCGTAACAACGCTGCGCATTGAAGCGCCGAACAGGATCTCGATGCTCCGTTCGGGAAAATACAACACGGAGATGGTTTTTGAAACCGACCGCCGCCACAACTGTTTCTATAAAACTCCGTTCGGAGAAATGATGATGGGAATTTATTCCAAAAGAGTCTTCTCGGAGCTTGACGAAAACGGCGGAAGCGTCAATTTCGCTTATACAATAGATTTCAACAACGATCTGGTTTCGGAAAATGAGCTTAAGATTTCCGTAAACGTTAAGGAGGAACAATAAATGTCACTTTTGGTAAAGCAGGCTATGGCAGAGCTTCGCAATGCGATCATCGAAGCCGCAGGCAGAGCGGTTGCGGACGGCGAATTCCCCGAAGAGCCTTTGAGCGATTTTATAATTGAAGTGCCCGCAAACAAGGAAAACGGCGATTATTCAACCAATGCCGCAATGGCATGGGCAAGAAACCTGCATTGCGCTCCCCGCAAAATCGCAGAAACGCTCGCAGGCAGAATCATGCTTGAAGATACATTCTTTGACAGATGCGAGATAGCAGGTCCCGGCTTTCTGAATTTCTTTCTCCGTGAAAGCTTCAACACCTGCATTATTCAGGATATTCTCGAAAAAGGCGACAGCTACGGCCGTTCCGATTACGGCAAAGGCCAAAAAATCAACATCGAATTCGTTTCCGCCAATCCCACCGGTCCCATGCACATGGGCAACGCAAGAGGCGGCGCTCTCGGCGACTGCCTTGCATCGGTGCTTGACTATGCCGGCTACGAGGTAAGCCGTGAATTCTATGTAAACGATGCCGGAAATCAGATTGAAAAATTCGGTCTTTCGCTCGACATCAGGTATCAGCAGATTTTCAAAGGCGAAGATGCCGTTGAGCTTCCCGAAGACAGCTACCACGGCGAAGATATAAAGGTCAGAGCTGCGGAATTTGCCGAAATCAACGGTGACAAATATCTCGATGCTTCCGAAGAAGAACGCCGCAAGGCTCTTATCGCCTATGCTCTTCCGAAAAATATTGCCGCAATGAAAGACAATATGGAGAAATACCGCATCAACTATGACACATGGTTCCTTGAAAGCACTCTTCATAATGACGGAGAGCTTGCAGAGGCTATAAATATTCTTAAAGAAAAAGGCCTAACCTATGAGCAGGACGGCGCTCTCTGGTATAAGAACAAAGAAGTCCTCGGCGCAAGGCTCAAAAAAGAGGGCAAAACCGATAACGAAATCGAACGTCTTGAGCTGAAAGACGAAGTTCTCGTCAGAAAGAACGGCAATCCGACCTATTTTGCCGCCGACATAGCATATCACCGCAATAAATTTGCAAGAGGCTTCAACAAAGCGATTGATATTTGGGGCGCAGACCATCACGGCCATGTTGCAAGAATGAAGGGCGCTCTTGATGCAGTCGGCTGCTGCGGCGATGACCTTGATGTTATCCTTATGCAGCTTGTAAGACTTACCAGCAACGGCGAAGTAGTCCGCATGAGCAAGCGTTCGGGCAAAGCGATAACACTTGTCGATCTGCTTGACGATATTCCCATAGATGCAGTCCGCTTCCTCTTCAACATGAGAGAGCCCGGCTCGCAGATGGAATTCGACCTTGACCTTGCAGTTGAGCAGAGCAGCAAGAACCCCGTTTATTACTGCCAGTATGCTCACGCAAGAATATGCAGTATCATCAGAAAGCTTGCAGAGGAAGGCAAAACCGTCAGAGAATGCTCAACTCCCGAGCTTATGCTTCTCACAGCTCCCGAAGAAAAAGATCTTGTTAAGCATCTTTCGGCTTTCACCGACGAAATCGTTTCATCCGCAAAGAATTATGATCCCGCAAAAATCACCCGCTATGCAGTCGATCTTGCAACTCTCTTCCATAAATTCTATAATGCCTGCCGTGTTAACTGCGACGATGAACCGCTTATGCAGGCAAGACTTGCGCTCTGCATCTGCGTTAAGAATGTTCTCGCAAATATTCTCAAGATGTTCAGCATAACCGTTCCCGAAAGAATGGACAGCCTTTCGGAAGAAAACTGATAATAGCCTAAGGGGCTGTCGCATTAGTATGGTGAGGAGCAAAAGGGCGCAAGGCGGGTAAAAGTTAAGGAAAAGTAGCCTTGCAAACCTGTGCCTTTCAGCACAGACCGAAAAAGCAAACAATAAAAAATAAGCAATTCTGATATATTACCGAAACAGGTAAATTCAGAATTGCTTTTTTATTTACAAATATATAGAATACAATACTTTTTCTAAATGTTTTTTCGTCCTCTCACAGTATCGCATACAGCTTCGGGACGAAGAAAACGCTTTCTGCATCTGAATGCGACAGCCCCTTTATATGAGAATAAAGTTTTGACCGCATTCGGCTCAGCAAAACGAAAATGTCTTTCAAATCTGCATTTTCCATACTTTAGGGCGGTTTATCCGTAGGGCACGGATTCATCCGTGCCGTATTGGGGCAGACAAAATTGTTGAGATTACCACGGCAAGCATAAATGCTTGCCCTACGGAGACTGATGTTTTCACACCGGATTTCTTTGTCCCCCTTGTAAAAAGGGAATATCACGAATGTGACAAGGGGGATTTAAAAAGTTTTCTTTTTTGTCCAATCCCTCCGTCACGGCATTCGCCGTACCACCTTCCTTTGCAAGGGGAGGCAATGTAGGGCGCAGATTTCGCTTTATCAAAGCTTGATTTTATGTTCTTCTCTGAATCCTTTGTTATCGGTAAAAACGATGCCGATTTCTTTTTCATCAAATGTGAATGCCGCTCCGCCGACGGTTTTATCATCTTTGTATGCGGCAACAACTATCGGGCAGGGCTGACCGAGCGCATCATTTTCGCAGCCCGGCTCATCAATGCTGTAACGGTGAGTGTGGCCGCATATCATCACATCGGGTTTAACATTCTCTTTAAGCATCTTTGCCCATTCGGAATAGAGGTCCTCTTCAATATTGAAGGGAGCCGGATAATGCCTTGTAAACGGATTGTGTGCAATGATGATCCTGTGGGTCACATCGGGCGCATTATATTCACTGCCGGCATTTGCGATAACCTCTTTGATATATTCCGTTTCCTTGATTCTGAACTGATGGCAGGCAACGGTGCAGCCGTATTCCTCGTTGGAATCGGGCTTATCCTCGCCGCAGTCAAGGCAAATTCCCCAAAGCTTTCCGAGGCGGAACGAATAATAGGTTTTGCCGTCTCTTGACGGAGTATACTGCGCAAACATTTCGGCGCAGATTCCTCTTAAATCGTGGTTCCCTCTTGAGAAAACAACGGGCTTTGTGCCGTGGGTAAGCTGAGAAATAATGTCAAAAACAACATAAAGATTTTCGGGCCTGCCCGTATCGTTCGGAACATCGCCGTTGAGAATGAGAAAATCGAAATCGCCGTATGCGTTTGCGGCGGCAACCGGCTCACTCACAAGATTATGCGTGTCGGATATATGATAGGCAACAGGCGCTTTTTCTGGCACGGGAATGAAATCATATTCATAAAACTTATCGGCCCTTGTTCTGCTGAAATAAGGCAGCCTTTTGATGATTCCCTTTTCAATGACGGTATAATGCTTTTCCTTTTCGAGAAGCTCCTGCGGAACTGAAAAAATGTGAGTTTTTGAAGCGGAGCAAAGTATCCCGTTTGAATCATCTATAAAAAGCTCATTGCCGACCTTTATGCTGATAAAGGCCTGCGTTTTCGAGGTTACGGCGATCTGATAATCATTGCCTACGGCAAACACTGCGGGGTCATAGCGAAGCATAATATCCCTCCGTATATTTTTTTCTTTTATACTATCATAAAATTCGTGTGATATCAACCTTTCAGATTGACATCTGTGAAATAAAATGATACCATAAGTCGAATAAAGAAATGAGGTATACCGAAATGGGAAAAATGAAACCGCTTTATGACGGAATAAAGCTTAACTGCACAATTGTCAGCGACACTCACATAGATGAAAAACATCCGATGCCGTGGCTTCCTAAAATGAATCTGCGCAACGCTCTCAAGGATACGAAAAAAAGCTCTGCCCCCGTTGACGCATTTCTTACCATCGGCGACACAACCTCAAGGGGCTCCGATGCAAACTGGAAAATGACCGTTGAATGCTTCGATAAAGTGCCGGATGCCGCCAAAAACATTATTCTCACCGTCGGCAATCACGATTGCTGGAACGATAACGGCTTTGATGCCGCAATGAAAAACTATCTGCGCAATTTTGAAATTATCTGCGGCAGAAAAATCGACAAACCCTATTTTTCATACAATATCAACGGCTATCTCTTCGTTTTTCTCGGCAATGATTCCGATTCCGGCTGTGAAGCTTCAATCGGCGAAGAACAGCTGAAATGGTTTGAGGGCGAAATGGAAAACGGCGGAAAAAGCGGAAAACCGATTTTTGTTTTCTGCCATCAGAGCCTCAATCAGAAGCACGGCCTGCCCCGCACCTGGGATAAAGACGAAAATGCCGAAAACCTTTGGGACGGCGGCCTCGGAAAAGATTCCGATGCAGTTGAAGCGATACTGAAAAAGCATAAAAATGTTTATTATTTCAGCGGCCATTCCCACATGGGTCTCGGCGGAGAAAACATCCGGAAAGCCGAGGGTTATTCAACATTCGAAAAAGAGGGCGATCTCCGCCTCATCAATCTTCCGAGCCTTTCCTGCGGAAATCATCACGGCGAAAACAAATCAACCTGCCTTTCCGTTCAGCTTGAGGTTTATGATGACAAGGTCGTTATCAGACCGAGAAACACAATGAAAAGGAAATGGATCACTTCGGTTGCGATCAAAGACGGCAAACCCTATTTCGAAGAGAAAATCGAAAAATAAAAGTAAATTATGCGGCACGGATGAATCCGTGCCCTACGGAAAAACGACTCATCCCGTAGGGCAAGCATTAATGCTTGCCGTGAAAACCTTAACAACCTGCTCACCGCAACACGGCACGCACTTCATCGCTGCTTACAATAAATTCTGATATTCCGCACATAAAAAGGGGCAGTCGCATTCGACTGCCCCTGAATTTTTATTTTCTGACAAGTGAAATAATATCAATTGCTCCTACGGGGCACTGCTCGTGGCAGAGTCCGCAGCCGATACATTTTTCAATATCGACCTTTGCGCAGAAGCGGTCAATGCTGATGGCTCCGCTTTCGCACGCCTTAACGCATTTCATGCAGCCGATGCAGCCGGCTTTGCATTCCTTGCGGGTAACTGCGCCTTTATCGTGATTTTTGCAGAGGACCGACGCTTTTGTTTCTTCAAGAGGCATAACCTCAATAAGTCCCTTCGGGCAGGTCTTTACGCATTTTTTGCAGGCTCTGCACTCATAAGGATTGATTCTTGCAATGCCGTTGCAGATGCTGATTGCGCCGTATTCGCAGGCGGCAATGCAGTCACCGAAGCCGATGCATCCGTAAATACACTCCTTCGGTCCTCCGAACACCTGGGCAGCCATCTTGCAGCTCATAACGCCCTGATATTCAAGCTTCTGAACGCTGTTGACATTGTGACCCTGGCAAAGCACAACTGCCGCCATGGGCTTGACCTCGCCCGCAGCAAGGCCCGTTACTTCGCCGATAGCCTTTGAAACATCGGTTCCGCCGGGCTGGCAGAGAGCCGTGTTTGTTGTTTCGCCTTTTGAGAGAGCGGCGGCATAGCCGTCACATCCCGAATATCCGCAGGCTCCGCAGTTTGCGCCGGGGAGGCATTCTCTGATAGCCTCTGCCTTTTCGTCAACGGGAACCGCAAAGACCTTCGAGGCAGCCGTAAGACCGACAGCAGCTATAAAACCGATTCCGGCAAGCAGAAGAACTGCCAGTAAAATAGGATTCATTTACGGCACCTCCTTAAAGTCCGAGTATTCCTTCAACGATGCCGGTGAAGCCCATGAAGGAAACGGAAACGATTGATGCGGCAATAAGAACGATGGGGAGTCCCTGAAGGAACTTGGGAACATCGCAGCTTTCAAGTCTTGAACGAACGCCCGAGAAGATAACCATTGCGAGCATAAAGCCGAGACCTGCGCCGACGCTGTTGAACATTGACTGCGCAAAGTTATAATTCTCCGTAATGTTGAGAAGAACAACGCCGAGAACTGCACAGTTTGTTGTGATAAGCGGAAGATAAATGCCGAGCGCATTATAAAGCGGAGGCATAAATTTCTTGAGAATGATTTCAACAAGCTGAACAAGAGCGGCAATAACAAGGATAAAAACGATGGTCTGAAGATATTCAAGGTTGTTTTTAACAAGCATCGTGTTGATGGGATAGGTTACAGCTGTTGCAAGAGCCATAACGAAAACAACTGCCGCAGACATTCCGACTGCCGTGTTGAGCTTTTTGGAAACGCCGAGGAAGGGGCAGATACCGAGGAATTTGCAGAGAACAAAGTTGCCCGTAAGAATAGCCGTCATAAGAATCTGAAGATAAACTGTCATACTTTCGCCGCCTCCTTATCCTCTTTTTCACTGCAGCTTTCACCTTTTGCAATGAGAGCGCAGTTCTTTGCCATCGGGCAGGCTTCGCATCCTTTAAGCTCTGCTTTGGGCTTGCCCTTGCTTTCGGCAAGCTTGTTTGCACAAGCCATAAGAATACCGAATGTGAAGAATCCTCCGGGAGCCATGATGAGAATCGTTATGGGTTTGAGCATTGAGGAATCCTTGATAACCGTGAATCCGTTGAATCCGCCGAGAGTGTTTTCGCCGAAGAGAACGAGAAGATTCTGCGCATCTGCAAGGAATGTGCCTGCGCCGAGAATTTCTCTGACGGTAGCCATGCAGCAGAGAGCAACCGTGAATCCGATGCCCATTCCGAGGCCGTCAACTGCGGAAGCGATAACGGAATTCTTGCCTGCAAAAGCTTCCGCTCTGCCGAGAATGATGCAGTTAACAACGATAAGCGGAAGATAAACACCGAGCGCAGAATCAAGAGCCGGAACGAACGCCTTGACTATCATCTGAACTATGGTGACGAACGATGCGATAATAACTATGTATGCCGGAATTCTGACCTTTGAGGGAATGATTTTTCTCAGGCACGAAATAACGATATTCGAGCAGACGAGAACTATCATAGCCGAAAGACCCATACCGATTGCGTTCACAACGCTTGTTGAAACCGCAAGAGTGGGGCAGGTGCCGAGAACGAGGCGAAGAACGGGATTTTCAACGATAATGCCCTTGGCAAATTCCCTGCCGAGGGATTTTTTCTTATCAGCCATTGTTCGCACCTCCTGCTGCTTCAATTGCGGCGTTGACCGCTCTTGTGACTGCTCTTGAGGTTACTGTTGCGCCCGTAAGAGCATCAATGGAATTTTCGCCCGCTTCATCCTTTGAAACGGTTATTCCTTTTATCTTTCCGATGAACTGTTCACGGAAGGTATCTCTTTTTGCGTTTGCGCCGAGGCCTGCGGTTTCGCTCATGTCGAGGATGCTGACACCGGTCACCTTGCCCTGTGCATCAACGCCGGTCATAACGGAAATCTTTCCGCCGTAGCCTTTATCGTCGTGAGAGGTAACAACATAGCCGATAACATTGCCGGCCTTGTCGAGAGCGGGAACGACCGAATCAACCTTTTCAACGCTTGTTTCAACTGCATCTCCGAACCGGTCTGCTGCCGCAAAAACAACGGTTCTTGCCTTTGCTTCGTTGGCTGCATTGACTTCTGCTATCGCAGGAGCCGTGACCTTGTTTGTCAGAGCAAGCAGGAAAGCGGCAACAACGCAGATAACGAAAAGAACAACTGTGGGAGCGGCATATTCTTTAAACTTTTTCATGCTTTTGCCGCCTCCTTTTCTTTCTTTTCCTTTTTGGGAGTGCCGAAAGGTTTGGGAACGGTTGCTTTTTCAATATAAGGAACAAGAAGATTCATAATGAGGATCGCAAATGAAACGCCCTCTGTCATCGAGGCAAACATTCTGATGAGTGCCGTGATTACTCCGCATCCGATGCCGAAAATAATTTTGCCCTTTGTGTTGATGGGGCTTGTTGAATAGTCTGTTGCCATAAAGATCGCACCGAGAAGGAGTCCGCCGCTGAGAAGTTCATAGGCAACAAAATTCAGATCGCCGTGACCTTTAATAAGCATAATGACCGCAACCGTGCCTATATAGGCAGCGGGAATTGCGGGCTTGATAACTTTTTTGATCAAAAGATAAATTCCGCCGAGAATGAGCGCCGCTGCGCAGGTTTCGCCAAGACATCCCGCTCTCATTCCGAGGAACATATCCGCAAGAGAAGGAAGATTTTCCGTTGAACCTGTTTTAAGAGTTGCGAGAGTTGTTGCGGTTGAAACTGCGTCAACCTTCCATGTGAGCGGCTTTACCCAGTTTGTCATTTCCGCTCCGAATGAGAGCAGAAGAACGATTCTTGCAACAATGGCGGGGTTTGCGAAATTCTGACCGATGCCGCCGAAGAACTGCTTAACAACCACGATGGCAATAACACTGCCGAGGCCTGCCATCCAGAAAGGAATCGTTGAGGGCATGTTGAACGCAACGAGAAGACCCGTTACAATGGCGCTCAAATCGCCTATCGTCATGCTTCTCTTCATAATCTTGCGGGAAGCATATTCTGCGAGAATTGCGCAAGTAACGGAAACGGCACATACGAGAAGAACTCTCGGTCCGAATGCAGCAACCGAAACCGCAAGAGCAGGCATAAGAGCAAGAATAACATCAAGCATTATCTTTGTTGTTGTCTGAACGGAGCGCACATGGGGAGATGCGCTGACGGTAAGAAGCTTTCCGTTTATCATTTTTTCTGCGCCTCCTCTTTAAGAATTGATTTGGCAAGTCTCATGTGCTGAACGAGGGGCTTGCCTGCGGGGCACGCATAAGCGCAGCTTCCGCATTCCATGCAGACCGTAACTCCGACCTTATTGAGCATTTCAATATCTTTTGCCTTAACGGCTCTGACAATATTTGTGGGCATAAGGCTCATCGGGCAGGCTGCAGCGCATCTGCCGCAGCGGATGCAGTCTTTTTCGGGTTTGAGAACGGCATCATCCTTTGCAAACGCAAGAATGGCATTGTTCTGCTTGAGGATCGGAAGATCCGTGCCGATGATCGAAAGACCCATCATCGGTCCGCCGGTTATGATCTTGCAGGGCTCTTCCTTGAAGCCTCCGCAAAAATCAATGATTTCTCCGATGTTCGTTCCGACGGGAACTCTGACATTTTTAGGCTCGGCAATTGCGGAGCCGTCAACGGTAAGCGAACGGCTGACAAGAGGCTTGCCCGTTTTAAGGTATCTTGCAATGAACGCAACAGAGCCGACATTCATAACAACGCATCCGACATCGGCGGGAAGCTTTCCGGGAGGAACCTGCCTGCCGGTTGCCGACTGAACCATCATCTTTTCAGCGCCCTGCGGATATTTTGATTCAAGGGTCATGAGTTTGACCTCATCATTGACATCGATCTCATTGTCTGCAATTCTCTTAAGCACTTTAAAGGCTTCGGGCTTGTTATCTTCAACCGCAATAATAACCTGCTTGAAGCCGAGAAGCTCTTTGAGAGTATAAACGCCTGAAAGAATATCCCATGAATTTTCAATGCACTCACGGTAGTCAACAGTTATGTAAGGCTCGCATTCTGCGGCATTGATAACAAGAGTGTCGATGTTCTTTTCGGGCGGGAAATTCAGCTTGACATGGGTCGGGAAGCCTGCGCCGCCGAGGCCGACAAGTCCGGATTCTCTGACCGCCTTGATGAGATCGTCTCTTGTTTCAACCTTCGGAGGCTTTATGCCCTCCCAGAGTCTCATTTCGCCGTCTGATTCAATAGTGACCGCCTGCGAAAGCATTCCGTTGGGCAGCTTGACATTGCCTACTTCAACAACCTTGCCCGAAACCGAAGCATGGATTGGAGCGCTGACAAATTTGTCGCTGTCGCCGATAAGCTGACCGACCGCAACCTCGTCGCCGACCTTAACGACCGGCTCGCAGGGAGCGCCGATATGCATCGACATGGGAATAACCACCTTTGACGGTGTGGGAATTCTGACAACTTCGGTTTCGGCGGTGTTTTTGCGATGGGGAACCTTTGCTCCGCCTCTGACCTTTTTGACCGCAGTCAGAACTCCGGCTATTTTTTTAGCCATATCTCTTCCTCCTAAATTTTATCTGAACAGATATTTTTTCTGTTTTTCAAGTGCAGGCATTACCGCTCTGAAGATAACGCCCGTAACTGCACCCGTGAGCAGACCGAAGATGATCAGGGCCGGCGCATAATAAACTATTTTGCCCGTGCCGGTTATCAACGCCGCCGCCGCAAGCTGACCTGCATTGTGGCAGATGGCGCAAATCATCGAAATGCCCATTAATCCGAGCTTTTCCTTTGCGGTTTTCAGAAGCAGCCACATCGCCGCCGCCGAAAGAATTCCTCCGGAAAGGCTCATCAGAGAGGCCGTAAAACCCCTCGTTATGAATGCAAATGCACCTTTTATAACTGCTACGGTTAGCGCCCAGGGAAGCCCGAGGCTGCCTGCCGCAAACATTGTTATTATGTTTGAAAATCCGGGTTTCGCACCCGGCGGAAGCATAGGCATCGGCGGAAGCTGCCCTTCAAGGAAGCTCAGCGCCAGCGCCTGCGCGCACAGTATCGCCGCAAGAGCGATTTTGAATGCCGGATTCTTTTTCATATCAATAGGTAACGGCATCAACATCCGCTCCGAGAACGGTTATGACCGTTTTCGCAGGCAGACAGACCGCCGTATCTCCCTTTCGGGTAAGTTTTCCGCTTGCAACGCAGAGCCTGTCGGGGCATTCGGCATCTTCAAAAAAAATTGCTCCGTTTTCTGCCTTTATAATGACCTTCGGCTCTGTATCGGGCGTTATTATCAGTTCTTCGCCGAGCGATGAAAGCTCAACCGTTTCAATAACCTCGCCGGCAACTCTTATCTCGGCAGCAAGCTTTTTTTCATCTCCCCGTGAATTGAAAAAGAAGATTGCCGCCGCAAGAAGCGCCGCAATGCCGATAACGGCAATATCACCTTTTCTGAATAGCTTTTTATCCATATTCACTCCGCAAAGGAATAACTGTTGTCTGTTAATTTAACGGAATCTTTTATCCCGTCTGATACGGTCACTTTTTTATCCGAATCAACAAAAATGACCTCGCATCCGTATTTCTCTGCAAACTTCATTCCCTTTTCAGCGCCGAGCACGAAGCAGGCTGTTGAAAGAGCATCGCTTGCAAGTCCGTTATCCGAAACCACCGTCACGCTCACCAATTCGTTCTGAACGGGATAACCCGTTTCGGGGTTGAGAATGTGATGATAGATTTTTCCGTTTTCTTCAAAATTCTGTTCATAGCTTCCCGAAGTTGAAACGAAGGCGGCAGGAGTTGAAACGGTCATAATGTAGCTGCCGGGGTTGCCCTCGGGGTTTCGGATTCCGACGGTGAAATCCTTTTCGCCGTAAAGAAGAATGCTTCCGCCCACGCTGACAACGGCATTTTTGATTTTCATCGAGTTCAAAAGCGATTTTATTTCGTCAAGGGCGATTCCTTTTCCGGCTGCGCCGAAATCAATAACCGCTCCGTTTGCCGCAATTTCATCGCCGTTTATTGAAATTTTTCCGGCTCCGGATTTTTTAAGAGCCGCTTTTATCTCGGCATCGGCGGGCAGATGAGGTTCATTGCCGAAGCCCCACAGATCGCTGACCGAACCGAGCGCAAAATCGAATGCACCTTCTGATGCTTCATAAATTCCGAGCATATCGGAAATATATCTCCTCATCCCTTCGCTCATTTTTCCGCCGCCGGAATTGATGGCGGAAATTTCCGATTCTTCGCTCTGGCGGGAAAGCACTCCGGAATCAAGATTATTCACAAGCTTCTGAATTTCTTCGCACGCCGCCGGCGAATCCTTTCCCTCGGCAGACACGGTTATATATGTGTTCATCGAAAAAAAATCAACGCTTGTTTTCTTCGGCAAAATCGCAGAATAAACGGCGATCGCAAGGCACAAAAGAGATGCGGCGGAAACGGCAATTATAATTGATTTTTTCTTTTTCACCGATTCACCGCCTATTATAATAATACATTATGATTTTACAACTTTTTATATAAAAATTCAATGTTTTTTTTATATTTATTATAAATATTTATTGCTTTTTCTTATATTTGCCAAAAAGAATTTACCGCCGTCGCCGGAAAATCCGGGACAGCGGTAAAGGGATCTCATATCGCAGAACGCTGCGAAGCCGTTTAATTTGTCAGAGCTTAATTCAGCATCCGCAGCCGCAGCCGCCGTTGTTGAGAGGAGTTGCTCCGCAGCCGCAGCCGTCGTTGCCGTTGTTGCAGAAGAGGAGAATAAGGATGATGAAAAGGATCCAGTTGTTATTGCATCCGCACATAAAAATGACCTCCGAATTTGATGTAAAGTGGCTTTCAACCGCTTTCAATGTCATTCTATGCCCGTGCAAAAAGTGTGTTACTGATTTTTTTCGGCATCTCTGAACGATTCAAACTCGCTCATATTTTCAAAGGCCGGGTCTATACACATTCCCTCCCAGAGAGTATCAATATCCTTTAAATTATGCGGAAACCAATAGACAACGATTTCCTGAAACTTAAAATCATTATAAAAGAACCTGTTCCACTTGACTATTTTATATGTCAGCGCCTGATATGCTTTTGTTCCGCCGTCTTCGTATGTGCCGCACGGAATCGGAACAAAGAGAATCAGCAATATAATTACGGCAATGATAATTTTCTTTTTCATATTATTCTTTTCCCGAAACGGCAGCCTTTTTTGCTTTGCGCTTTTTGATTTTCTTTCTGATTATTATAACCGCAATCACGATAACAACCGCAAGAGGAAGAAGAACGGGAATTCCGCCGATAAACCAAACAACGAAAGAGCGGAAGAACTCAACAAGAGAATCCCAGGATTCGAGGAATCTGTTTTTGATTTCAACGCCGAGAGAGGTTTCCTCCTGCGTAACTCTCTGAACTTCGCTGATGTCGATGCTGACCGTGCTGTAACTTACTCTGTTTTCAAGCACACGAAGCCTTGCCGAATAGCTTTCGATTTCATAATTGACCTGCGTCAGCCTTTCACGAACGGAAATTATATCGGCAACATTATTCGCTTTTTTGAGAATTTCAAGCAGGCTGTCTCTTTCTGCCGTGCAGGCCTTGATCCTGCTTTCAACATCAACATATTCCATTGTGACATTTTCAACATTTTCGGATTTTGAGGTGACCTTGCCCTTTTCTTCGGTGCCTTCAAGAAAAGCATCAAGCTTATCTGCGGGAATTCTGAAGGTTATTGATGCAAAACGGTTTTCGTTATAGTTATAATATCCGTTTGAGCTGGTTTCCGAGGTTTCGATATAGCCGCCGTTTGCCGCCGCAGACGCTTTGAGAGAAGCGATGCAGGCGGTGAATTCTTTTGTTTCAATGCGCATTGTGACGGTTTTAACGAGCTTTTCGCTCATCGCTTCGGCATCCGCCGTTTGGGCAGATGCATCGGCTGTAATTGAATATTTGCTGACCTTTCCTCCCTCTGCCGTTTCAACTGCAGCAGGTTCGGCGGGTTTGCCGTTTGCTTCGCCGACTGCATAATCAAACATTGCTTTATCTTTGCTCTTTGCTCCGCAGGAAGCAAAAATTCCGAGAAGCAGAAATGTGCAGACGATAACTGCGAGAATTTTTTTCATATTCAGTCCTCCGTTATATTAATATTTATTTTGCCCGAAAGAATCGGGTCGGTTTTTTCAACTTCAAAAATGATATGCCAAAACGCCATATCGCAGGTGCATACCTCCGGGGTGACCTTTTCGATATTGAGCGAGTCGCCGTTTATTGAAGCGTTTTTATATGAAATCGAGCCGCTTCCCTCGCTTGTTACGGCAAAAACCAATGCGTTATTTTCAAAATAAGCATCATCATATTTCTTTATTGCTTCGTCAAACGAAATGCCGTTTATTTTTCCCGAAAAGTCCCATACGGTTTTATTATCATTATAATATCTATCAAGCTCCGTCTTGCTCTTTATCACAGCGGCATAAGGGAATGCCGTTTTGGTCTGATCGCTGCGGCCTGACCTGATATATTGAACTTTGCCGACGGAATTATTTGAATATACGGTTTTCGAGGGCTCGGTTGGATTCTCGCTTGATTTAATTGTTGAGCCCTGCCTGCCGTTTTCTTCGGCAAAATATCCCGAAAGGATCTCATCGAATTTTTCTCTTTTTTCTTTCGGAACGCTGTTTATACTTGTATAACCGATTTCACCTGTTCCGGCATCATAATAAATGATTTCACCTGTGCCGAACGGATTTTCACGGCAATAAATTGTATAAACCTTATTTCCTCCGAATTCCGCCACCTGATTTTCTGTCATCTGAAATTCATCAATAACCACTCTGATATATTCCGAGTCCTCTTCGCTCATATAAACCTTCGTGCCGTTATGCTCAATCTTGATCCGTTCGCTGAAATTTTCTGCTTTTCCGAGGTTTTTAACAGAAAAAACATTATCAATCATTGCGGGATAAACTTCGGCTATCATGCCGTCATATTCGATTTCGATTCTGTCGCCCGATTCGATTTCAATGCCGTCTGCCGCCGATTTCGGAATATAAATTTTATCCGCCGAATTTCTCTCGTTCGTACCCTCGGCAGGCTCAACAAGAATGTACGATTTATCAACTTCGGCTACTGTTGCAGTAAAAACGGAAGCTTCTTTGCCGGCATCCGGATTGATTTCGAGCCATAATTCATCAATGCTCTTGTTTTTATCCTCTCCGAAATAAATCCGGCTTGAGTTATAGCAGAGGTCGCCTTCATAGAGTCTGTTCCATTTTACAAGCTTGTAGGTCAGGGCTTCATAAACCTTTGTGCCGCCGTCATCATAGCTTCCTTTGGGAACCGGCACAAAAAGAACTGCCGCAACAACAAGAGCAATTGCAGATATAATTATTATTTTCTTTTTCATATTCATTTACCTCACGGGATATAAACCGCCAAATCGGTGAAGAAGAATTCGTACGGATTCTCCAATCCTTCCATATAATGCGAAACATCATTGCCCACCGAGCTGAAATATGATCCGTCCGGCGCAATGATTATTTCGGCATTCGCCGCCCAGACAAAAATCAGCTTTTCGCCTTTATGGGCAATCAGTTTTTTGTTGAATGAATCAAACCACGGTGCGCCGAACGCAATTGAATCCGTCACCTTTCCGTTTTCCTTAATGAGAGTAATAATTGCAATCAGTTTGTTTCCGTTATATACGAGATAATCCCTGAAATTTTCTTTAAGCTCAAGAGGCTTGCCCTCTGCCCCGTTATAATTGAGATGATAATACCCTTTTTCGGAAAAGCGGATATTATCTGCGGCTACTCCGCTTGAAGAAAGTGAACTGCCGATAGTTTCTTTATTCTTTTCGAGATATAAACCGGCTTCTTCATCAGTCAGCCTTTCGCCCGTCACATCAAGCTTTTCGCTTGCGGAATAAGCAGGTCTCAACGGAACAAAGAATCCGCCGTAATGGGCTTCGCCGGCACTTTTATTATCTTCGGTTTTGGCTTTTGATTCGGCCGATATGCTTTTCTCGCTCGAATTTTCAGCCTGCGCAACCTCGTTGGTCGAAAATTCCGCCGCTCCCTCTCCCGTTTCCTGTGCCGCTTCTTCTGCGGGAACGCTCATAACTTCGTCTTCGCTGTAAGAAAATTCATTGCTTTCCGCCTTATCATGACTGACCATTCCCATTTTGGGCATAAAATACGGCGCAGCCACAGCCGCTGTTATCACAATGGCAAAAACTGCGGCAGCGGCGGCAATCGCTCTGCCGTATTTTCTTTTCGGCTTTTTGTAATTTTTGCAGGCGGAGAGAATTTCGGCTTTTTCATCGTCTGAAAGCTTTATTCTCTTTGCCGCAGATTTTATTTTTTCAGATTCAAAATTCATCTTCCCAGCTCCTTTTCATAAAGCTCTCTCAATGCTTCTCTGCCTCGCTGAAGACGCTTCTTGACCGCCGCTTCGGTTATTCCGAGCAGCCTTGAAATTTCGTTGATTTTATATTCTTCAACATAATGAAGATGCATCACAGCTCTGTATTTTTCATCGAGCATCATAAGCAGAGAGAGAATCTGCGCATCATTCTCATCTGCGGCTATGTCGCTCACTTCTTCGAGGCTGAACAAGCTTCTCCTTTTTGAAAGCCGGAGCATATCCTTGCATATATTGGCGGCAACCCTTATGAGCCACGCCTTTTCATATTCTTCGCTTGTGAATTCCGGAGCCTTCTGAATATATTTCAGGAAGCATTCCTGAACTGCATCCTTTGCGTCTTCACGGTTTCGCAGCATAACGGAGCAAAGGGACATCAGGCTGTCGCCGTGCTTTTCTATTGCCGCTTCAACATCCCCGTGAAGCTTTATTATTTCAGCCATAAGGCTCCTCCTTTCCGTGTGTTTTCACTTTATATACGAATTGAAGATACGAAAGGTGACAAAATTTTAAAAGAAAAAAATCCACCCCGCCCGATGGCAGAGTGGATAAAAATCCGACAAATCAGTCTTCGTCGCCGCAATCATCGCAGCAGCCGCAATCGCATTCACATTCAAATTCAAGAAGCTCGCCGCAGTTGGGGCATTCAATGCTTCCCTCGTCAAGAATATCGCAATCAATTGTGATAACTTCACCGCAGCCGGGGCATTCAACATCGTAGTATTCCTCGTCATCGCAGCAGTCATCGCAGCAACAATCGTCATCATAATCATCATCATAAACGAAGCCCTCAAGCTCGTCAAGATCTTCATCAACGGCATCAAGCTGCTCGCTGAACATATCAAGACCGTCTTCAAGGTCGCTTACCGAAAGAGCAAGGTCATCAAGAATATCAATCATGGCATTGATAATCTTTGTTTCGGGCTTGCTCTCATCGAGGGCAAGACCTTCTGCAAGGCCCTTAAGATATGCCACTTTCTCAGTAACTGTCATTTTTTTGTCCTCCGTAAATGTTATTTATGCACGGCTGAGATATTCGCCTGTGCGGGTATCAACTGTGATCATTTCGCCCTCATCAATAAAGAGAGGAACTTTAACTTCAGCGCCGGTTTCAAGAGTTGCGGGCTTGGTTGCGTTTGTTGCGGTGTTGCCTGCAAAGCCGGGATCGGTCTTTGTTACCTGAAGAGTAACGGTTGTGGGAGGCTCAACGCCGAAAACGTTGCCTTTATAGGAAAGAACACGGCAAACTTCGTTTTCTTTAACGAACTTGAAGTTTTCGGGAAGAGTTGCTGCGGCAATGGGAAGCATATCGTATGTTTCCTGATCCATAAAATAATAGAGATCGCCGTCATTATAGGAATATTCCATTTCCTTGCGCTCAATATAAGCGGTGGGGAACTTATCGGTGGGGTTGAAAGTACGCTCAACAACTGCACCGCCGATAACGTTTCTTATTTTGGTTCTTACGAAAGCAGCGCCTTTACCGGGTTTAACATGCTGGAACTCGATAATCTGATATACCTGACCTTCCATTTCGAAGGTTACGCCGTTTCTGAAATCGCCTGCTGATACCATAAAAAATTTCTCCTTATTATAATTAATATGTTTATCGTTATTATTTTATACTATTCAAATTGATTTTTCAAGTATTTTTTTGAATTCTCTGAAACTTATCACAGAATTATCAGGGATTTTTCGCTCTTTGTGAGGTTTTCGCAGACTGTATCATTTATATAAACCATATCCTCTATTCTGACCCCGAATTCGCCGCAGATATATATTCCGGGCTCAACCGTTACGATATCGCCCGTTTCAAGAATCTGTTCGCTTCTGAAAGAAACAGTCGGCGCTTCGTGAATGTCTATGCCAACTCCGTGACCAGTTCCGTGGCCGAAGCAGGCGCCGTAACCTGCCTTTTCAATTATATTCCTTGCCGCAAGATCAGCATCCCTGCACGAAACTCCCGGAGCAAGAGCATCAAGCGCCGCAAGCTGGGCACGCAGAACGGTTTCATAAATTTCCGCCTGCTTTGACGAAACTTCACTGACCGCAACCGTTCTCGTCATATCGCTGTGGTATCCGTCACAAACTGCGCCGTAATCCATCGTTATGAAATCGCCCTTTTCGATTTTCTTCCTTCCCGGAACTCCGTGAGGCATTGATGAATTCTTTCCGCTGACGGCAATTGTTTCAAACGAAAGACCGTCTGCGCCGCTGCGGAGCATAAAATAATCAAGCTCAAGTGCAATTTCTTTTTCGGTAACGCCCTCTCTGATGAATCCGAGAATATGGTCAAATGCTTTTTCGGCAATTCTCTGCGCTTTGATTATTCTCTGCTTTTCAAAATCTCTTTTGCTTCTGCGCATGGCGTTTATTGCCTCGTCCGCTTTTTTGGCGGCAACTTCGCATCCAAAAGCCTTTGAAAGTTCCGAAAACTGTTTTACCGATAGCCTTTCCGCTTCGGTATAAACCTTATTTATTCCGTTTTTTTCGGCATATTCCGGAAGCTGATTTTTAAAGCTTTTGAGAAGAATGATTTCATCGCAGCCGCTCACCTTTGCTCCGGCAGCTTCGATATATCTGCTGTCGGTAAAGAACGCTGCGTTTGATGATGTTATAAAAAGATAACCGTCCGTTGAGTCAAAACCGGTCAGATACCTTCTGTTTTCCGGCGAAACTATGAGAAATGCTTCGCCCTTTTTCAGCTCTGCCGATAATTTTTCAATACTCATTTTTACCACCTTTATACATAAAAAAGAACACAGCCGGATGTGTGCATCATCCGACTGTGCATTGGGGAAAGAGAAAATAAAAATGAAAAAAGAAGATGTCAGTTGAGCAAAGACAAACACTTTTTCAAATCTTTGTTTAGACTTTACATTATGATATTGTTATTCGCATTATCATAATGTAAACATTCTGTTAACAGATTTTAAATATGGCATTAACAACTTGTTTAAAATCATATCTTTTCTTTCCTCAATGCCGATATTGAAATTTACCTCTCAAGAAACGCTTTAAAGCCCTTGAAAGCCATATAGACGTCGGTTTTTGCAACGACCTCAAAGGGTGCGTGCATCGAAAGAACGGGAACACCGACATCAACAACATCAACGCCGAGATTTGCAACATATTTCGCAACCGTTCCTCCACCGCCCTCATCAACCTTGCCGAGCTCACCTATCTGCCACGAAACCTTTGCTTCGTCAAGCACCGAAATAACCTTTGAAACAAATTCCGCATGAGCATCGTTTGTGCTGCTCTTGCCTCTTGCGCCGGTATATTTCGTAACAACTATGCCCTTGTTGAGATATGCGGCGTTTTTGGAATCGTGAACTGATGGATAAGTCGGGTCAAAGCCTGCATTTACATCTGCGGAAAGGCATTCGGAGGCTCTGACCGCATTTCTGCCCTCTGCGCCCTGAACAGCCGCAATATCCGCAATGAAATTTTTAAGATAATCCGAGCAAAGGCCCGTGTTGCCGTCCGAACCGATTTCTTCTTTATCGGTTATGACCGTTACCGATGTGAATTCGGGATTTTCAACCGCAAATTCAGCCATGATCGAGGGATATGCGCAAACTCTGTCATCGTGGCCGTAAGCGCCGATAAGGCTTCTGTCAAAGCCTATGTCAACTGCGGGATAGGCGGGCACCATTTCAAGCTCTGCCTTGAGGAAATCCGCTTCAACGATTCCGTATTTTTCGTTGAGAAGCTTCATAATGTTGAGCTTGACATTCAGATCGCATTCTTCTTTTAAGAATGGTCTGCTGCCAACAAGAATATTGAGATCCTCGCCCTTGACAACATTTTCGGCGGTGCGGTTTGCCTGCTGTTTGTCGAGGTGAGGAAGAAGATCGGTAACCACGAATCTCGGGTCGTTTTCGTCTTCTCCGAGACGAACATTAACGCAGGTTCCGTCCTTGCGGAAGATAACTCCATGAAGCGAAAGAGGAACAGTTGTCCACTGATATTTCTTGATTCCGCCGTAATAATGAGTCTTGAAGAGAGCAAGCTCCGCATCCTCATAAAGAGGATTCGGCTTGAGGTCAAGGCGGGGAGAATCAATATGAGAAGCAACTATTCTCGTGCCGTTTTCAACGGGCTGTTTGCCGAAGGTGCAGAGAATGAGTGCTTTGCCCTTTATATCGTAATAAACCTTGTCACCCGCTTTATAGCTGCCTTTTCTGTTGAACGGAACATAGCCGTTCTTTTCAGCCATCGCTTTTGTGAATGCGGCTGCCTCCCGCTCCGTTTTGCAGGCATTGAGAAAGCCTTTATATCCCTCGCAGAATTCATCTGCAAGAGCAATTTCATCATCTTCGCAGACATAGGAGGCGTGCTTCGGAGCATAGAACAATTCTTCCATCATAAGCTCTGCTTCTGTTTTTTCAATCATATCAGTCAATCCTTTCATCCAGCTTTTCAAGTTGAAGCCTCATATCATCATTTTTTCCGTTCTTTATTATTATATCCGATTTTTCGAGATAGTATTTTTCGGGTTTCTGCGCCGAAATGCGAAGCAGCGCATCTTCCCTGCTGATTGAATCCCTCGCCATAATGCGGCTGATCCTCTCTTCCTCCGGAGCGGTTACGCAGACCGTGAAATCGCAGATTTCGGCAAGAGCGCATTCAAAAAGCACGGGAGCGTCAACTACCGCCGCCTTTGCGTTTTCGGCCTCGGCACGGTGGATCTCTTCAACGGTGAGCCTGATTATTTCGGGATGAGTGACCGAATTGAGAAGCTCCGTTTTTTCCGGAGAAGAGAAGGCTCTTCTTGCAAGCTCTCTCCGGTCGAGAACACCGTTCCGAAGAATATCCCCGCCGAAGCATTTGCAGAGCTGGTCGATGACCGCCCTGCTTTCAACCGCTTTTCTTGCAAGAATATCCGTATCAATTATATAATATCCTTTTTCTTTGAGCATTTCGGCAAATGTTGATTTGCCTGCTCCCGTCTGACCGGTTAAACCGATAACGGGAATATCAATATCAACATCAACAACTCTGAACGCTGCCGAGCGGAGAAGCCGGTTATAGACGGCAAGACCTACGCCGGTTGTTTCGGGGCATCTGACAAAGGCTCTTGCGCAGCCCGTTTCATCAACCTCACGAAGAGCATCGAAAAGTCTGTGAGCCTGAGTGCTGCCGTCACCCTCCACGCCGTATTCGATAAATCTGCCGAAATGTTTTCCCTCTCCGTCAAAGCAGACTGCGCAGACATCATCCTTCTGCGCTTTGAGAAATTTTTCGTAATTTTCAAAGCTGCCTTTGATTATCGTCACCTGCGCCGACGGAGCATAGTGCTTATATTTCATTCCGGGCGACTGAACCCTTTCGCCCTCGTTGAGTTTTTCATAAACCGCATGGGATATGCTGATTTCTCCGAGCACTTCTTCCAGCTCTTCGGGAGTAACGCCGCCCGGGCGAAGAAGAGTCGGGATCTCGGCTGCAAGAGTGATAACGGTTGATTCAACGCCGACCTCGCTTTCGCCGCCGTCAACTATTGCGTCGATTTTGCCGTCCATATCCTGCGCAACATGAGCCGCATTGGTCGGGCTCGGTTTGCCGGATGAATTTGCGCTCGGAGCGGCAAACGGAACGCCCGAAAGGCGGATTATCTCTGCCGCAAACGGATGCGACGGCATTCTGATCGCAACGGTATCAAGCCCTGCGGTTACAATATCGGGAACGATATCCGATTTTTTCATTATTATTGTGAGCGGACCGGGCCAGAATCTTTCTGCAAGAGCATAGGCTCTCGGGTCCATTTTATCAACGAGGCGCTCTGCCTCTTCCAGCGACGAAATATGAACTATGAGCGGATTATCCTGCGGTCTGCCCTTGGCGGCAAAAATACTTTTTACCGCTTCGGGGTCAAGAGCGTTTGCCGCCAGGCCGTAAACGGTTTCGGTCGGAATCGCAACAAGGCCTCCGTCTTTGAGTATCTTTGCCGATACCCTCGCCGCATCCTTTTCGTCTGCTTTTAAATAAAGTGTTTTCATTCTGATTTCGCCTTCAGCTTTTCGGCGGTATCCGCCGTAATAAGTGCATCTATTATCTCGTCAAGATCGCCGTTGACAATGGAATCTATCTTGTAAAGAGTGAGATTTATTCTGTGATCGCTCACTCTGCCCTGCGGGAAATTATAGGTGCGTATCCTTTCGCTTCTGTCGCCCGTGCCGACCTGCGCCTTTCTTTCGCCTGCAATGGCATCATGCTGCTTTTCGATTTCCGCTTCAAGAATTCTTGAACGCAGGATCTTCATCGCCTTGTCTTTGTTTTTATACTGGCTTCTTTCATCCTGGCATTCTACAACCGTGCCAGTCGGAATATGCGTTATTCTGATGGCGCTTTCGGTTTTGTTGATATGCTGACCTCCTGCGCCGCTTGAACGGTAAGTATCAATCTGCAAATCAGCCAGATTTATTTCAACATCGACCTCTTCCGCTTCGGGAAGCACGGCAACGGTTGCCGTTGAAGTCTGGATCCTGCCCTGGCTTTCGGTTTCCGGCACTCTCTGAACTCTGTGAACGCCGCTTTCGAATTTCAGCCTTGAATAGGCTCCCTCGCCCTCAAGCATAAAACTGATTTCCTTGAAGCCGCCCAGCTCCGTGGGATTTGAATTGAGGATTTCGCATTTCCATCCTTTTGCCTCTGCATACATCGAATACATTCTGAAAAGCACGCCCGCAAAAAGCGAAGCCTCTTCGCCGCCGGCGCCGCCTCTGATTTCAACGATGACGTTTTTATCATCGTTCGGGTCACGGGGCAGAAGAAGAATTTTAAGTTCCTCGTGATACTGCCTGACAAGCTCCGATGAGCTCTCAAATTCCTCCTGAACCATTTCACGGAAATCCTTATCCATGCCGCCGGCATCAAGCATACCCTTTGCTTCGGTCATATCCTTTTCAGCCGCCTTATACTGGCGGAATTTTTCAACTATGGGAGTAAGAGTTTTAAGCTCCTGCATAAGCTTTTTATATTGCTCCATATCGGAAACAACATCGCTTTCGCAGAGCTTTGCGTTGACCTCTTCAAACCTTTTTTCAACCTGTGATAATTTATCGAGCATCTGATTATTCCTCTCGGATGATCTTCTTTATATTCTTTTCGACCTTGACTCTTTCAAGCATTATCTCTCTGCCGCAGCCGTTGCATTTTATTCTGAAATCAGCGCCTATACGCAGAACGCTGAATTCGCTGCAGCCGCACGGATGCTTCTTTTTCATAAGCAGAATATCGCCTGTTCTGACATTCATCTTATCGCCTCATCCCAAATCGCTTCCGCTGAAATGCTGAACCCATATATAGCTCTTCATCGGATCTGCATCAAGAGCTACGCCGACCCCGATTCTTGTGAATTGCGGATTCATAATATTTTCATAATGAGTCGGTGATTCTTTCCACGCCTGGCAGACAGCTTCGGGAGTCTGATAATTCCAGCCGAGATTTTCTCCTACTACGCCGCTTGAATAACCGTTCTCCTTGAAAATCGAGGAAAAGAATTTGCCGTTCGGTCTGTAATGGCCGTGCTTGCCGGACCACGCAATTTCTTCTGCTCTGACATTTGCGATCTCCGTAAGGTTTGAGCTGATTTTCAGAGCCTTGAGGCCTGCATTTCTGCGCCAGCCGTTGATAATTTCAACAACTCTTTCCGCATATCCCGAATACTGATTTGCGTGCTTTCTTGCGGCAGGAAGAAGGTCGCTGTAAGAAGCATTATATGCCACTCTGATGCACTCGGAGCTTGTGACCGTTCTGTCAAGGGTTTCCGTTTCTCCGTTCTTGAGAACACGGTAAGCGACCTTGATCGTTTTGGTTACGATAACGCCATATTTCTTTTCGGTTTCGGTTTCCGTTTTGTATTTCACACTGTCGCCGTAGCCGGAAAGATCTTTTTCTTTTGTTTTTCTTTCGCCCGAATTTGAAGAACTCTTTTTCGTTGCTTTTTCGGTTTCCTTTTCGATCTTCTTTTCCGCCTCTTCGGTTGTTAAGACCTCTGTGGTCGGGGCTTCGGTGGTCGGGACTTCTGTTGTTGTTTCGGCAGCTGCCGCTTCGGTTGCTGTTTCCGCTGCCGCAGAAGTTTCGGTAATATCTGTTTTCATCTTAACATTGCAGCCTGCCGCACATATCACAATGCAGAAAACCGCAATCAGCGAAATGATTTTTCTTGCCAAAAGTATCGCTCCTTTATATTGATCCCCATTTGTTTGCGGGGCATTTCTGTTTTCTGAATGCGCCCCGGAATTCGGGATAGCATCCGCATTTCAGGCAGCATCCGTCAGCGAGATTTTCGCATTTTCCGCAGATGCCGAGCCTTTTTTCATATTCCTGCGAAGGTGTTCTCTCCTCTTCGGGGATCTTCGCCTTGTGTTTTTCAATATCAAGATGAATATCTTCTCTGCCGCTTTCCTGCAGCAGACATCTTCTGCATATTCTTCCGTCAATCATTTTATAATAAACTTAATTACGCTGCACGGAGGAATAACCGCATTGAATCCGTCTTTCATAAGAGAGAATCCGCCGAAATCCTTTGTAAAAACAACATTCTTGTTTTCAAATGAATTGAAATCATCCGTTTTGCCCGTGAGAATTTCAGCCGAAACGCTTTCAATTTCTCTGCCTGCGATACGGCATTTGATTTCGGATTCTTCCGAAGCGGATGTGTTTGCAACCGTTGAATAAATAACGCCGTTTTCATCAATCGAAGCGCTTTCAACAAGCTGCGGAACCTTGTTTTCATCCGTTCCGGTTTCATGCGTTGTGATAAATGAACCGAGCAGAGTATTCTGCTGATGGTCTTTAAACATTTTGAAAACATAATAGGTCGGAGTGAGAAGCATATCCGCTCCGTCGGTCAGCATAACCGCCTGAAGCACATTTATTGTCTGCGCAATGTTGCACATTCTGATTCTGTCGGAATGCTTGTTGAAGATATTCAGGGTAAGCGCCGCAACAAGAGCATCTCTCATAGTATTCTGCTGATAGAGGAATCCCGGATTCGTGCCCGGCTCAACCTTATGCCATGTACCCCATTCATCAACTATGAGATCGACCCTCTTTTTCGGGTCGTATCTGTTCATTATCTCAAGATGACGGGTGATGATTTCGTCAATCTTATATGCTCTTTTCAGCGTTTTATAATATCCCTCTTCGCTGAATTCGGCGGCATAGCTGTCTGTTCCCGTATAGTAATGAAGAGCAAGACCGTTCATGTGATCTTTTGCATTCTTCATAACCTCTTCGGTCCAGTTATAATCTTCGCTGTTCGGGCCGCAGGCGACCTTGTATATTCTGTCATTTCCGTCATAATTGCGGACATAGGTCGCATATCTCTTATATTCGTTCGCATAGTATTCGGAGCTCATATTTCCGCCGCAGCCCCAGTTTTCATTGCCGACGCCGAAATATTTGACCTTCCACGGCTCTTCTCTGCCGTTTTTTCTGCGCAGCTCGCTCATGGGTGAAAGTCCACCGAAAGTCATATATTCGACCCATTCGCTCATTTCACGAACGCTTCCGCTGCCGACATTGCCGGTTATGTAGGTATCGCATCCGAGCTGAGAGCAAAGTTCAAAGAACTCATGAGTGCCGAAGGAGTTATCCTCAACGACCCCGCCCCAATGAGTATTTATCATCTTTTTTCTTTCGGAAAGCTTTCCGATGCCGTCTTTCCAATGATATTCATCGGCAAAGCACCCGCCGGGCCAGCGAAGCACGGGAAGGCCCATTTCTTTAAGTGCGTTTATAACATCGCAGCGCAGGCCGTTGATATTCGGGATATCGGAATCCTTTCCGACAAACAGACCCTCATAGATACATCTGCCGAGATGTTCCGAAAAGCTGCCGTATATATCTTTATTTATCATTGATATTTTCTGATCGGGATTTATGAGATAATTTTCCACAAACAACACTTCCCATATTAATTATTATCACATTATAACATACTCTTTATAATAAATAAATACTTTTCATCATATTTTGTGGGTGATTTGCAAAAACTTTTTCTCAAAAAAGGCTGCCGCATCATAATGCGGCAGCCCCGTTTAATATTTATATTCTCGGAAGCTTTGATTCATAAATCTTTAGCTCGGAATCATCGGGGATATTATCCTCCATTGTTCCTTTGTTGAATGAATCGTATGCTTTCATATCAAAATATCCAGTGCCGGTCAGGCCGAAAAGAATCGTTTTGTCCTCTCCTGCCTCTTTGCATTTAAGCGCCTCGTCAATTGCCGCTTTGATTGCGTGAGAAGATTCGGGAGCCGGAAGGATCCCCTCTGCCTTCGCAAATATTTCAGCCGCTTCAAAGACTTCCGTCTGCTTATATGACCTTGCTTCATCAAGGAATCCGTCATGATAAAGCTTGCTGACCGTAGGAGACATTCCGTGATATCTCAGGCCGCCTGCGTGGTTTGCGGACGGAATGAATTTGCTGCCGAGAGTATACATTTTCGCAAGCGGAGTAACATGACCGGTGTCGCAGAAATCATAAGCATAAGAGCCTCTCGAAAGAGACGGGCAGGATGCAGGCTCAACTGCGATAAAATAGGGGCTTTTCTCTCCTTTAAGCTTATCTCTCATAAACGGAGAAATCAGACCGCCGAGATTTGAGCCGCCGCCTGCGCAGCCGATGATTATATCGGGATACTCATCATAAAGTTCCATTGCGGTTTTTGCCTCAATGCCGATTATGCTCTGATGAAGCATAACCTGGTTGAGCACCGATCCGAGCACGTATCTGCAATTTTCGGTATTGACCGCCGTTTCAACCGCTTCCGAAATTGCGCAGCCGAGCGAGCCGCTTGTTTCGGGCATTTCGGCAAGAATCTTTCTGCCGACTTCGGTCAGATCACTCGGGCTCGGAACGACCTTTGCTCCGAAAGTTTCAATAATATTTCTTCTGAACGGCTTCTGCGTAAAGCTTCCTTTGACCATAAAAACGGTCAGATCTATTCCGAAATATGCGCACGCCATTGAAAGAGCCGTGCCCCATTGACCTGCTCCGGTTTCGGTTGTGAGCCTTGTTATGCCCTGCTTCTTTGCATAATATGCCTGCGCAACAGCGGAATTGAGTTTGTGGCTGCCGGATGTGTTGTTGCCCTCAAATTTATAATAGATTTTAGCCGGCGTGCCGAGAACTCTTTCAAGGTTATATGCCCTGATAAGCGGAGCCGGTCTGCAGGTGCGGTAATACTCTCTGATTTCTTCGGGAATATCAATGAAAGCCGTTGTGTCATCAAGCTCCTGCCTTGCAAGCTCCAGGCAGAAAATTCCGCCAAGCTCTTCGGGCTTCGTTATCGGCTTCATCGTTTCGGGGTTGAGCAGAGGCTCGGGCTTTTCTTTCATATCCGCTCTGACATTATACCACTGTTTCGGAATATATTCCTCTGAAAGATTGATTCTGTAAGGTATGTTTTTCATAAATTTTTCCTCCGTTTCCGATAATAATAACCTTGTTATCAAAACAACAAAAAATCCTCTTGCCCCTGAAAAACAGGGACAAGAGGAATGAAAATCAATTTCTCCTGCGGTACCACCCATATTGACAAAATGTCCGCTCATTTAATGCACCATCATACATTCTTCCCTGATAACGGGTGAAGTCCCCGTCGGCCACTACTTGCATTTCTGCTTTCGCTCCGCCCTCGGAAGGCCATTCAATCTGCTCCTGCCTGCCGCAATTCCACCGCCTGCGGCTCTCTGAAAAACGGTTTTCAGACCTACTATTCTTCCTCATCGGTTTAACTATTGCGGTCACTATAACACAGTTGCGCAAAAAAGTCAACGCAAAAAATAAAATCAATAAATTTTTCGCTTTGCCGCAATTTTATTTGATTTTATTTTTTGCCGATGGTATAATTCTGTCAAAGGAGATGAAAATATGGCAAAGCAGAAAATCCCCGAAAGTGAACTTCTTTCGCAGGGATATATTCCCAACCGCCGCCTTTTCGCTTATGCGGCAGGCATCGCAGGCCAGAATTTCCATTATCAGTTCATCAACGGCTGGCTTTTCTATTTCATCAACAACATTCTCAAGATAGACGCAAAAATCGTCGGCTATATAACCGGCGCAAGCCGTTTATGGGATGCCGCCAATGACCCGATAGTCGGCGTTCTGATTGACAGGCACACTTTTAAAAAGACGGGTGAAAAGCTCCGTCCGTTTCTCATTTATACTCCGCCGATCATCGGCATCCTTGCTCCTCTGATGTTCTCAAACCGGGGATTTTCGGAAACGGGCACTATCATCTATATCATTGCCTGCTATCTGTTATGGGATCTCGCTTATTCCGTTCAGGATACCGCTCTGTGGGGTATGCTCGCAGTTTCTTCTCCGCATTCCGAAGAGCGTTCAAGAGCCGCTCAATGGACCGCAATCGGCGTAACCGCCGGATGCACTCTGCCCGGTCTTTTCCCGGCAGTCAAAGATATATGCGTCAACAATTTCGGCATGGACGCCGAAAAGGTTTTCCTTATCGGAGCAATCGTTTTCGGCTTCGGCGGAGAGCTTCTTTCAATGGCGGCAGGCAAAATGAAAGAGCTTGTAAAAAACGAAAATAACGAGCGTGAGAGCTTCTTTGAAGCGATTTTCGTGCTTCGCCACAACAAGACGATGCTTCTCATTTCGCTTGCGAGGATCCTTGAATATATCAAGCTCACCGTTCCCTGGGCATATTTCTTTGAAAGCAGCGTTTCATATAAAATCGGCGGCACTTCGATAGGCGGCGGCACGGCGCAGCTTGCTTACGGCGCAGTCACCGGTGCGCCCGGAACTCTCTGTATGTTCGCCGCAACTAAAATCGTTGACAAGGTCGGCGGAATGAAGCGTATCCTTATCATTGCGCAGGTTTCATCAATCGTTCTGCGAATCATTTCGTTCTTTGTCGGCTACAAGAGTATATGGAGTATGCTCGCCGTTATGCTCATCATGGGTCTTCAGGGAATCCCCGCAAACATGATGAACATTGCCCACCGTTCACTTATGAGCGATTCGATAGATTATGTTGAATACTCAACCGGCAAACGCACCGAGGGCGTTACATTCTCGATGCAGAATTTTGCAACTAAAATAGGCGATTCGCTCGCTCTTCTCATCAACGGTCAGCTTTTGAGCCTTGTTAAATATGATGAAAAGAAAGCAATGACTGCCCAGGGCGCTCTCTTCAATAAATGGCAGTGGCCGATGTTCATTCTCGGACCGATTACGGGCGCATTCCTCTATCTTATCGTTATTATGTTTGTTAAGGATGACAGAGAAGAGCAGAAGATGATCGAAGCAGCTCTGACCGAAAGAAGAAACCGGCTTAAAAACGAAGCAAAAAAAGAGCTTTCGGAAATCGGGTGAATTTAAAACGCCGGAATCGGCGGCAGATATTATTTGACACTTTATCTGCAAAGTGATATAATATTCATCATTCTTGTAAAATATTCGGGAGGACAATATGAAAAGGATTTTAGCAGTTTTGCTTGTTTTATCAATAATCTTTGCTTTTTCCGCCTGCTCGGGCAAGGAAAACGGCGAAGAAACAACAACGGTTGAAAACGGCTTTGAGGTTGCCCAAAGCACCTCCGCAGAAGCAACCTCCGCAAACGGAGAAGCTTCATCCGAAGCGGAAAGCGAAGCCATATCCGAAACAGCGGAATCAACAACCGCAGCGGCTGAAAAAATGCCCGAAACAATGGAAGAGGTTATCGCAAAATACAAAGAAGTTATGGATCAGGCAAAGCAGAAAGACAAACCCGGCTTTACCAGACTTGATTATCAGGAGCTTCTTTCAGACCCCGAAAACAGAGTTATCGGCTCCGGCGAGGGCCTTATAAACGCCGCTCTCACTCTTGCAGGCAACTTTATGAAGACCAAAAAAGAAGCCGAAAAGAAACCGACCATCGGGAAAAAGGGCGGAGATATGGAAGCTCTTCCTTTGAGAGGAACGACCCACGGCTGCCTTCTCAACGGCACAAAAGGTGTCCGGAGCGCAAAATGCGAAAAACTCAATAACGGCTATTACAAAATAACGATAGTTCTTGAAGCAGAAAAGAATCCGGAGCCGACGGCACCCGGAACAGATGTTGCTCCGAGCATCACCGGTTCGGTATGCAGCCCAATTTCAAAGGCTGAAATTGACGCCGACCTTGCAACGGGTCTTTTCAAGGACATCACCTATTCGCTCACCTATCATGATTGCGAAACCGTGCTTATCTACAATCCCGAAAACAATCACATTTATTCGCAGGAGCAGACAAACCGTGTTACAATTAAGGGAGCCGGCACAATAGGCTTTGTTACGCTTGACATTCAGAAGCAGGAGCTTATCAACCACGTTGTCATAAAAGATTTAAAATATTAAAAAGTAAGCAATTGCCTGAGGACGGCACTTTGTAAATCGTTTTATGAAGTGCCGCCCTCGGTTGCTTTTTATATTTTTTCAATGTATTTCCGCAGCGATTCAAATTTACTTATGATTCGCCTCTTATATTTATTTGCTTTTGCGGAATAATCATATTATGACGGGTGGTAAAATTCAACATGATCCGAAATTTTGCCCGAATAAATCCGCATATTTCCGATAAGTTCGGAAAATTTTATCTTTTTTTAAGGTTTTAATAAAAATATTCTTTTTATCTTGAAAAATATTATAAATCGTTATACAATAAATTATTAATAACCTTAAGGAGGTTTTATTATGAAAAAGTTTTTTGCAATTCTTATGGCACTCGT
Source organism: Clostridia bacterium (assembly GCA_024404025.1). Taxonomy (GTDB): domain Bacteria; phylum Bacillota; class Clostridia; order Oscillospirales; family Acutalibacteraceae; genus CAG-177. Next base: position 73,914 of record JAKSQP010000007.1, read on the forward strand.
TCTCATCGTAGGATGCTTCGCTTCCTGCGGCGGAAACACCGCACCCGATGCCGGCAATGACGGCGAAAAAGTAGTCAGAATCGGCGTTTTTGAGCCCGCTTCAGGCGACTCGGGTGCAGGCGGAAAGAAAGAGACTCTCGGTATGCAGTATGCAAACTCAAAGTTCCCCACTGTTAATGTAGGCGGCGAGGAATACAAGGTTGAGCTTGTTTATGCTGACAACGGTTCCGATCAGTCCAAGGCTCCCGCAGCCGCAGCAGAGCTTGTCGGCAAGAACGTTTCCATCGTTCTCGGTTCTTACGGCTCAGGCGTTTCAATCGCAGCATCCGAAACATTCAAAAACGCAGGCCTTGCCGCTCTCGGCGTAACCTGCACCAACCCCAATGTTACCGCAGGCAACGATCATTACTTCAGAATCTGCTTCCTTGATCCTTTCCAGGGCACAGTTCTTGCAAACTTCGCAGCTGACAAGTTCGGCGCAAAGAAAGCATACTGCCTCGGCGAGCTCGGCAACGAATACGATCAGGGCCTTGTCAGCTTCTTCAAAACCGCTTTTGAAGCAAAGGGCGGCACAGTAGTTTCCGACTCCTTCCCCACCAACAGCTCTGACTTCTCATCCTATATCAACAAGGCCAAGAACGAAGGATGCGATGTATTCTTCTGCCCCGTTTCAATCGCTTATGCAACTCAGATCGTTGCTCAGTCAAATTCTCTCGGTGCAAAGTTCCCCATCCTCGGCTCGGATACTCTTGATGACAATATGGTTCTTGACGCAGGCAAGGGCACAGACATTCAGCTCTATGTTTCAACCTTCTATTCAGAGGGCGGCAACGCAGAATTCGACGCAGGCATCAAGGAATATATCAACACCAATTCCGAAGCTCTTGCAGCAAACGGCGGCAATGACACCATCTCTGCCGTTACGGCTATGGGTTATGACGCTTACTGCGTAGCTCTCAAGGCTATCGAAGCTGCCGGCTCAACAGATGCAGGCGCAATCAAGACCGCTCTTGCAGGCGTTGAATACACAGGCGTTTCAGGCGAAATCAAATTTGACGCAACGGGCGATGCAGTTCGTGACACAGCTTATATCAAGGCTGCTGACACAGCAAACGCTGCATGGAAATTCGAAACCCAGCAGACCGCTGCATAATTTATCCCCGATTTATTTGAAGGGGAGTCTTATGACTCCCCTTCGTTATGCCGCTTTGAAAGTAGCGGAGCCCGCCGATATTTTCAAAGCGGCTTAACTTAATCTCTCACGAACGAGGTGTATTTATGGAATTCGTTGTATCACAGATACTTTCCGGTGTTTCCCTCGGCGGTCAGTATGCGCTGATTGCCATAGGCTACACAATGGTTTACGGTATTCTGCGACTTATCAACTTTGCTCACGGCGATCTTTTCATGATTGCCGGAATTATTCTGGTATATGCTTCCGCATCCCTGCCTCTTTTCATATCAATTCCTCTGATGATCCTGCTCACCGTTCTTCTCGGCTTTGTCATCGAGCGTGCGGCATATAAGCCTCTGCGCTCCGCTCCGAGAATGTCCGTTATGATTTCGGCAATCGGCGTGAGCTATCTTCTTCAGAATCTTGCCCTCTATATCACGGGCGGCCAGCCGAAGACCTATCCGAGAATCCCCTGGATCTCGGAAACAATAACAATTCTCGGCGCAACAACTCATATTGTTACGGTTGTTACTCCTTTCCTTGTTATCGCTCTTGTTTTTGCGCTCACAATGCTTATAAACCACACAAAAATCGGCATAGCGATGAGAGCCGTTGCAAAGGATTTTGAAACAAGCCGTCTTATGGGAGTTAAAATCAATTCCGTTATTTCGGTAACATTCATTATCGGTTCATTCCTTGCCGCAGTCGGCAGCGTTCTTTATTTCACAAACTATCCCACCGTTATTCCGATGTCCGGCGCAATGCCCGGCCTTAAGGCTTTCGTTGCCGCAGTTTTCGGCGGCATCGGCTCAATTCCCGGCGCAGTTATCGGCGCATTTATCATCGGTATATGCGAAACTCTCATCAAGGGAACGGATTATTCCGTTTTCTCCGATGCATTTACTTTCGCTCTGCTTATTGTTATCCTTGTTGTCAAGCCGACGGGCATTTTCGGCGAAAAGACAACCGATAAGGTTTAAGGAGGTGCGATATTATGACAAAAAAGAAAAAGCTTGATAAGGGCTCGCTCATAACAATCATCATCGCCGCAGCCTTGCTTATCGTTACTCTCGTGCTTGAAAACACGATCAACGCAAACTCGCTTCTTTTCACGGTTATCAGAAAAGGTGCCGTTTATTCACTCGTTGCCGTTTCGATGAACCTTCTCAACGGCTTCACCGGTCTGTTTTCGCTCGGCCAGGCGGGATTTATGCTTCTCGGAGCTTACACCTATGCGATTCTCACGATTCCCACCGACATAAGAGATACGATTTATTATCTCTATCAGGGCGCAGGATTCCGTTTTTCAACAGTTGATTTCTTTAAAAACATCTTCGGCGCAGAGGATACCGCAGGTTTCGTGAGCATGGTTCTCGGCGTTCTCATCGCAATCATCGCCGCAGGTATCGTTGCTGCGATCTTCGCATTTCTCATCGGTCTGCCCGTTCTTCGCCTCAAGAGCGACTATCTTGCAATTGCGACCCTCGGCTTTGCGGAAATCCTCAGGGCCATCTTCCAGTGGGACAAGCTCGGCAAGGTAACAAACGGCGCAAACGCACTCCGTGGATATCCCACTTTCTCCGATTTCAACATAACAGACGCAAGCGGAAAGATAGTTTTCAGACTTTCGTCAACAATTCCTCTTATTATTGCGGGAATCTGCATTTTCGTTATCATTCTTCTCATCAATTCGTCTTACGGCAGAGCCTTCAAGGCAATCCGTGACGATGAAGTTTCCGCTGAAGCAATGGGCATCAGCCTTGAAAAGCACAAGAGCCTTTCGTTCTGCATCAGTTCATTCTTCGCAGGCATCGGCGGCGCTCTTTTCGCAATGTTCGCTTCAACAGTTCAGGCAAAAACCTTCACCTCGGCAATGACATACGAAATATTCCTTATTGTTGTTATCGGCGGCATCGGCTCCGTTTCGGGCAGCTGCATCGCTTCATTCCTCTATATTGCCTGCTCCGAATGGTGGCTTCGCTTCCTTGACAACACCCAATATATAGGCTCATTCAAAGTTCCTCTTCTGCGCAACGGCTTCCGTATGGTCGTTTTCTCGGTTGTTATCATGATCATCGTTCTCTTCTTCAGACACGGTATCATGGGCAACAATGAGATTTCAGATATATTCAACCGGAAAAAGAAAAAAATTGATGAAAACGGCACAGAAGAAAACAAAATGCACAGGAGGCTGACAGACAATGAAAAATAATGTCCTCCATGTTGAAAATGTAACAATGCAGTTCGGCGGCGTTGTTGCGGTCAATAATCTTTCTCTTGACATTCCCGAGGGTCAGATCGTTGCTCTTATCGGCCCCAACGGAGCCGGCAAAACAACCGCATTCAACTGCATCACCGGCGTTTACGAACCCTCAAACGGTCTTATTGAATTCAACGGCAAGCCAATGGTGCGCAACCATCCCAGAGGCAAAATGAAGAAAGCCTATAAGGGACAGAACGCCGATAAATATCTCGGCAAGGTCATTTCTCCGACCCCGGATAAAATCACCGTCGGCGGCATTGCAAGAACATTCCAGAATATCAGGCTATGGAAAACAATGACCGTTTTTGAAAATGTTCTTCTTGCAAAGCACATGCACGCAAAGCAGAATTTCCTCTCCGCAACATTCAGGCTCAACAAAAAAGAAGAAGCCAGAATGCGTGAAGAAACAATGGAGCTTCTTAAGGAACAGGAACTTGATAAATTCAAGGATGAAATCGCAACAAGCCTGCCCTACGGTCTTCAGAGACGCCTTGAAATTGCAAGAGCTCTCGCCGCAGAGCCGAAGCTTTTGCTTCTTGACGAGCCTGCCGCAGGCATGAATCCGCAGGAAACGCAGGAACTTGCAGACTTCATCAAAGAAATCCGTGATAAATATAACCTCACCGTTTTCCTTATTGAACACCACATGGATCTCGTTATGCAGATTTCCGATTATATTTATGTTATTGATTTCGGAACTGAAATCGCCAGAGGAATTCCCGAAGAGATTCAGTCCAATCAGAAAGTTATAGATGCTTACCTGGGGGTTTCCGAAGATGAGTAATAAAATATTAAGTATAAAAGACCTCAAGGTTAACTACGGCGGCATTGAAGCCGTCAAAGGCATCAGCTTCGATGTTGAAGAGGGTCAGATCGTTACCCTTATCGGCGCAAACGGAGCGGGCAAAAGCTCAACGCTCCGCTCGATCGCAGGCCTTATCAAGCCCGCCGCCGGCTCAATCGAATTCAACGGAGATGCAATCACGGGTATGGACACAACCCAGATAGTAAAAAAGGGCATTACCCTTGTTCCCGAAGGAAGAAAGATTTTTCCCGATCTCACGGTTGAAGAAAACCTCAAAATCGGCGCATATATGCGCAAGGATAACCTTGCCGATGATATGAACAGAGTTTATTCTCTCTTCCCGAGGCTTAAAGAGCGTTCATGGCAGGCAGGAGGCACTCTTTCGGGCGGCGAGCAGCAGATGCTCGCAGTCGGCAGAGCGCTTATGAGCAAGCCGAAAATGATTATGATGGATGAGCCGTCTCTCGGACTTGCTCCCATTGTTGTCAGAGATATTTTCTCGATCATAAGAGAGATCAAGGAAGAGGGCATAACCGTTCTTCTTATCGAGCAGAACGCAAATATGGCTCTCAAAACCGCCGACATCGGTTATGTTATGGAAACCGGCAAAATCACCATGACCGGCAAAGGCATTGAGCTTCTTGAAAACGAAGAAATCAAGGAAGCGTATCTCGGCAAACACAAATAAAACAAAAAGGATACCGGATTCTGCACAAATCCGATATCCTTTTTCTTTTTGTGTTATTTTATAAAGCCCGCAATGAAAAACAGAATTTCAGTATAAATTTTATCAAGCAAACGGTCAAAATCGAATTCAAGGACAAAACCTTTTTCTCCGATGCCCTCAACAAGATATATACCCACCTGCTGATATGCAATAAATGTTCTGAATTCCCCGATTTCTTTTTTTGTGCCCTCAAAAAGCACCTTGCCCGTTGTCATATCGGTCAGCCGATAGCGCTTATATCCTGAAATGAAGCACCCGGAAAACGGGATTTTCACCTTTCCGCCGGTTGAGCTTTCATCGTTATTTGCAACGATAACAGCCGCCTTGTTGCCGCTGTATCTTGCATAGCTCTGAAGAGAGCCGATTCCGCTTGATTCAACCTTGCTGATATTTCCGTTTCGGTGATTTGCGGGCCAGTATTCAAAAATTTCACCGTGTGTTCTTCTTATGCTTATCATCTTTTTGACGCTCTCGAAAAAGAGCGCATTGTCGGCATCCTCCGCCTCGGAATAATCAACGGAGTTGAAATACTGCACTCCGTCGGCATTCGTCACATTGAATTCATCGCCCATATACCAAAGAGGGATATACGGCGCAAGGATTGCGGAATAACCGATGTTTATCAGGCTGCCGCAGACATCCCTTTTCTGATAATCGTGATTTGTTATGCAATTGATGTAGTGCTTGCCGGTGCCTCTTTTCAGTGGATTTTCACGCCATCCGGGATAACCTGCTGCCGTGCCGTTCTTAACGGAATCAACGATGTTCACAATCCCGTCGCCGAAAAAATTGACCGGAGAGGAATAAAGACCCGCTCTGTCCGTTACGGAATAGTCAAGCACTCCGTCCTGCTCAAAATCATAAACGGATTTTCTTGTGTTCGCATCCTCGCAGATAATGATTATATTTTTGCCTTCCGCTTTCAGCCTTTGGCGGATCTCGCCGTAAATTTTGTATCCGGTATAATTCGGCTCGCAGTCGCATCTGTATCCGTCTGCGCCGGTTTTCAGAATGTTTTCAATTGCGGTTTCAACAAACCATCTGCGGAATTCTTCGTTTTTCCAATTGAATGCGGCGTTGCCCCACGCCTCCCCGTCAAACCATCCGGGATGATCCGTTATGAGCGGAGAATCAAAAACTGCGCCCCAGGTGACCATATCGAAGAAAACATAAATGCCTTTTGAATGAGCATAATCAACAAACTCTCTGACCCGTTCCCATCCCTCTGCATAATCCTGAGTGCCCGTTATCGCCTGTTCAAGAGAATGCGGACCGAAGTTGCTGTAACCGTTGCCGTATTCGCCTCTGTCATAAATCGGCGGAAGCCATATTCCGTTAACGCCCGCCTTTGCATAAAAATCAACAAGATCCCTGCATTCCGGGAGCGTTCCGCCGATCGAAGCGGTGTCCGGACGAAGCTCTACAATGATCAGTGAATCCGCCCATTCGGGAGTGAGCAATATTCCGTCTGAATAAGACGGCATAAGTTTAACATCTTTTCCGCCCTTATATGAAAGAAGAGCGCTGTTATCCGTGCCGTTTTCGGATGAATAAAAATAATCAAGCTCAGTGGAAAGCTCCGGTTCGCTTTCGCTGACTATCAGAATTTCTTCAAGGAATTTATTGACGGCATATTCAATTGCGGCTTCGCTGCCGCCCGAAAGAGTAACGCTGCCGCCGGGATTATATTTTATACTCCAGTCGGCAGGATCTCCGCTGACCGAAATAACAATATCAACATCCGTTTCTCCGAAATTTTCTTTTAAAACATTATTCAGTAATTCAACCGGCTTTGCGCATTCCTGCGCATCCGTGCCGATGAATTCAATCCTTATTTTTCCGCTCTTTTCCGCATACGCAGGCATTGCGAGCGATAAAATCATCACAAGAGAAAGCATACAACATAGAATTTTCTTCATTCCGATCACATCCTTTACACAGATTACTATACCATAAGAATTTTTATTTTTCAACTTATGCATTATCTCTTTATTTATTATGAAATATATGATACAATTTGAAAAAACCGGTTAGGAGACCTTGATTATGTATAAATCACATCCCGTCATCACAAAGCTTGACCGCCCGATTCTCACCGCAGAGGATATTCCTTATCATTCAACCCTCGTTTTCAATGCGGGCGTTACAAAATACAACGGAAAATATGTTATGATGTTCCGCAACGATTACGGCGAAAAATTCAACACTCATTTCGACGGCACGAATCTCGGCTTCGCCGAAAGTGACGACGGAATTCACTGGGTTCCCTCCGCATCTCCCCGCTTCGAACTCAAGAGCGACGAAATCAGAAGAGCTTATGATCCGAGGCTTACGGTCATGGACGGAATCTGCTATATGTGCTTCGCAGTTGACACCAATCACGGCGTCTGCGGCGGAATTGCAAAAACAGAAGATTTTGAAAAATTCGATGTGCTTTCCATCTCCGCTCCCGACAACAGAAATATGGTTCTCTTTCCCGAAAAGATCAACGGAAACTATGTTCGCCTTGAAAGACCGATGCCCGTTTATTCAAGAGGAAAAGACCGCTTTGATCTCTGGCTTTCCGAATCGCCGGACCTCGTTTTCTGGGGCAAATCAAGGCTTGTTATGGGCGTTGAGGATGTTCCGTTTGCAAACGACAAAATCGGCCCCGCCGCTCCGCCGATCAAAACGGAAAAGGGCTGGCTGACAACGATTCACGGCGTTGACATTGACAGAACAAGAGGAAAAAACGGTTGGGAGGAAAAATGGCAGAAGGCTTATTATGCGGGAATTGCTCTGCTTGATCTTGAAGATCCCTCAAAGGTGATCGGCATCTGCAAGGAACCTCTCATCGTCTGCGACAGGGATTATGAAGAAAAGGACGGCTTCCGTCAGAATGTCATTTTCCCCGGCGGTATGATCCTTGAGGATAACGGCGAAGTCAAGATCTATTACGGCGCAAGCGACACCGTTGAATGCGTTGCATCCGCCAACATTGATGATCTTATAAAAATCTGCCTCGAATAAGGAGAGTATATTTATGTATGTTAAAGTAACCGATGCTCCGTATTTTGCAAAAGGTGACGGAATAACAAATGACAGAGAAGCAATTCAGAAAGCAATAGACGATGTTTATGCCGCAGGCGGCGGAACGGTTGAGCTTGATGCTTATAAAACTTTCCTTTCATCCGGAATCATTATCAGAAGCGGAGTTGAGCTTCATTTCGGTGAAAGAGCAATTCTTCATCAGACGGATAAAAGAGATGAATATGTTAAACCCTCCGGAAACGGATATGAGCCTTATCTGCCCATGCTCGGCCACAACTGGTCCGAAACGATCAAATGGAGCCATTGCTGGTATAAGAATTATCCTCTGATTTTCGCTCCCGAGGGAAGCAAAAATTTCAAGATCACGGGCAAGGGTACTATCCGCATGATGGAAGTGACCGACCCGGAAAAAATCATAAAAATCTGCCCTATCGGTTTTTACCGCTGCTCCGATTTTGAAATTTCAGATATACATATCACAAACTATCACAGCTATGCTCTTATGCCGTTCACAAGCACCGGAGGTCTTTTCAAAAACCTTATAATTGATAATTGGAGTTACGGAAACGGCGACGGAATCTGCCTTATGAACTGCCGTGATATACGCATAACCGGCTGCAATATGTTCACGGGCGATGATTCGATTTATATTTTTTCATCCTACTGCGATCCGAGAAGGAGCGAATGGTGGAATTCCGATGAACCGCAGGCCTCGATGAACATTGAAATAGACCATAACGACCTTCGCTCAAATCATTGCAAGGCATTCGGAATGATTCTTTGGGGAATCGGCTGCCCGGACCTTGAAAAGGTTGAGGTCAGAAATGTTTATGTTCACGATAACCATATCGAAACGCTCGGCAACTGGCTCTATAATCCGTATTCAACCAAAAAAGGCAATCCGCCCGTTACAAGTGTCCGCTTTGAAAACAATGTTATTGACGGCATTGAAATAAATTTCTTTGAAACCGTTATCAGCGATATGACTCATTTCCGCAGCATGGCTGAATTTGAAAACACCGAATTTGTCAACGGTCTGTGCTTCTGGGCAATGAACAAAAACAAATCCGATGACTGCCTCGGCTCATTCCGCCGTCCGGACACCGAGGGCGGCTCATACGCCTATATGAAAGATTTCGATAAGGGCGATGTGCGCCTTTATCAGGGCGTTTATATCACAACGCAATACAGCCACACATTCCGGGCAAAGCTTCACGCTCCCGGAAGCGGAATCCGTATGTTCGTTCGGAAAACCGACACCGATGAGATGATCGCTTCAAAGGTTGTCAAATCAGACGAGCTGACCGATTTCACTCTTGAATTCACCGTTCCCGAAGACGGAAACTACCGTGTGGGCTTTGAGAATGTTGATAACGCCGACAATCTTGTGAAAATCAATTACGCCTGGCTCGGCAATCACGAAAGAGCCATGGATTATAAAGAGGTCATCTCCGATAACGGCAAACTCATTTTCAAAGCAAACGATGCTCTCTTTGACCGCAATCTTCACCGCAATCAGCTTAAGATGTATTGGTTCACAAAGAACGACCTGCCCGAAATGCCTCTTCCCGAAGGATATTCGTTTTCAAACTATAAGGACATTTCAGACAGAAAGAAATGGGCAGCCTGCATCTGGGAAGATCACGACGGCAATATTGACGAGGAACGCTGGCAATCCGAAATCATCAACTTTACCGATATAACTCCCGAAGAGGATATGTGGTTCCTCGATTATAACGGCGAACATATCGGAACGGCAACCTCTTTCGTTTATAAATCATCAGGCATAGGTGATATGCACTGGGTCGGCATCAGAAAGGATTTCAGAGGCAGAGGTCTTTCAAAATACTTAAGCTATATCGTTCAGAAATCCCTCAAAGATAGAGGTGTGCCCTATGTTTCGCTCACCACCGGCGAGGGCAGACCTGCCGCCGTTAAATCCTATCTTACTGCCGGATTCATTCCCGTTGAATATGCCGAGGGTATGGTCAAAAGATGGGAAGCCGTGCTTGAAAACTACAATATAGAATCCGTTGAAATGGTTGACGAAAACGCAAATCCCCTGCCTCCCGTTTTCAGAGCATCCAAAGCCGGAAAATAATTCCGGATTTCTGCGGAAAGAAACGGAGAAATATTATGAATAAAATTATATGCCCAAAATGCGGCGAAGCCTTTGAGCTGACCGATAACAATTATGCGGATATTCTCAACCAGGTCAGAACTGCCGAATTTGATAAAGAAATCGCAATGCACGAGGAAACTCATAAAAGAGAAAAGGAATCCGCCGTTAAGCTTGCCGTAGCCGAATCGGAAGCAGGCTTCAAAAATGAAATTGCCGAAAAAGAAAGAGAAATCGAAAAGCTGAAATCGCAGATCGAAATCAGCGAAAGAGCAAAAGAGATGGATATCCGCTCCGCCGTTCAGGAAAAGGAAGCCGAAATCGCAAGGCTCACAAGCCGCATTGAGCTTGATAAAACCAACGCCGAGCTTCAGAAGAAATCCACAGAGGAAATTCATCAGGCCGAGCTTGCAAGAAAAGACGAGGAGATAGCCTTCTATAAGGATTTCAAAGCCCGCCAATCAACAAAAATGATAGGCGAAAGTCTTGAGCAGCATTGCAGCATCGAATTCAATAAGCTCCGTGCAACCGCTTTCCCGAATGCCTATTTTGAAAAGGATAACGATGCAAAAACAGGAAGCAAGGGTGATTTTATTTACAGAGAATACGCTTCCGACGGCACGGAATTCATTTCAATTATGTTTGAAATGAAGAACGAGGGAGACACAACCGCAACCAAGCATAAAAACGAAGATTTTTTCAAAGAGCTTGATAAGGACCGGAACGAAAAGGGCTGCGAATATGCCGTTCTCGTTACAATGCTCGAAGCGGATAACGAATACTATAACAACGGAATTGTTGATGTTTCATATAAGTATCCGAAAATGTATGTTGTCCGCCCGCAGTTTTTCATCCCGATAATAACGGTTCTTCGCAACGCCGCTCTCAATTCACTTGAATATAAGCAGGAGCTCGCAGTTATCCGCAATCAGAATATCGACATTACTCATTTTGAGGAAAATATGAACAGCTTCAAAGACGCTTTTGCAAGAAATTATGAACTCGCTTCAAAGAAATTTCAGACTGCAATTGACGAAATCGACAAAACGATAGACCACCTGCAAAAAACAAAAGAAGCTCTTCTTTCATCCGAAAATAATCTTCGCCTTGCCAACAACAAGGCAGAAGACCTTTCGATCAAAAAACTCACCAAAGGAAACCCGACCATGCAGGCAAAATTTGCAGAATTGAAAAAATAAAATAATATAAAATAAAAGGAAGCTCTCGGGCGGAGATTCATAAACCGGTTTATGAAATCCGCTGAAGAGCTTCCTGTTTTACAGTTCTGCCAGTGCCTTGCCGTCTTCGGTAAGGTCAATTTTTTTGTAATTCTGTTTTGCATCGAAAAGATAAACCTTTTCTTTGCCCGAAACATTGAATATTTCTCTCTTTTTTCCGAGAAAACTGATTGCGGCGCCGTTATCAATGGCAATTGATGAAAGCTTTCTTGTTGAGGCAAGCTCCTCAAACGGCTTCCATTCGGGGCTGTCAAAATGCGGGCACATACAGTAAGGAATCAATCCGAGCGGTTTTATGAACTCAAAGCTGTCATCCGGGCCGTCATTATTGTAGCTTTCTTCAAACCAGAACATAGCGCCGGCGCATTTGCCGGAAAGAACGGTTTCTTTTTCTTCAAAAACCTCTCGCAGATATTTGTCAATTTCCTTCTTTTTGCAAATATGAATCGGGAATGTGGAATTCCCGCCGGGCATAAAAATAATATCTGCCCATCTTATTTTTCTTGCCATTTCAGCCTGTGAATCGCCGAAATATTGTAAAACGTCAATTTCACAGCCAAGTGCAAACTGTTTGTTAATATATTTTTCGCTGTAACCGCCAAAGCCCGACGGCATAAATAAATAGTTCGGATGTTCCTTTTTTGCAAGAGAATAAATATAACGAGCAAGCTTCCATTCGTGTGCGGATTCTATATCAAAGCCTCCGCCTATTGCAACAACATTTCCCATAATTATCTCCTGAAGCTGTTTAATATTGTATTACGAAATCCATTTTGTCTCAGCAGTCCTCTTTGCAGGCTTCTTTAATGATTCCGATTGCTTTTTCAAGCACTTCAAACGGAATATTCAGAGCGGGAAGAAGTCTGACCTTGTCCTTGGCGGTCAGGCAGAGAACTCCGTTTTCCATACATTTTTCAACAACTTCCGGGGCCGGCTTTTTTGTTTTGATGCCTATCATCAGGCCCATTCCCGAAACGCTCTCAATGCCGTCCGCTCCCGAAAGAGCGTCGAAAATATATTCCGATTTCTTTTTTACATCGGCAAGCAGAGCTTCATCTATCCTCGAAAGCACGCTGCAGGCAGCGGCACAGCAAACGGGATTTCCGCCGAAGGTTGAGCCGTGATCGCCAAACGAAAGAACATCCTGAACCTTTTCGCTCATAAGAGTTGCTCCGAGCGGAAGTCCTCCGGCAAGTCCCTTTGCCGTTGAAACAATATCCGGTTTTATTCCGTATTCCATATAAGAATAAAGACTTCCGGATCTTCCGTTGCCGGTCTGAACCTCGTCAATAATGAGAATAATATCATTTTTCTTTGCAAAATCGGCAGCTTCTTTTGCGAATTTTTCACCAATGGGAAGCACTCCGCCTTCGCCCTGAACGCATTCCATTATGATTCCGGCTGCATTATTCTCAATCGCAATTTTTTTCAGCTCCTCAATATTGCCTGCTTCGGCGTAAACAAAGCCGGGAGTCAGCGGCTTGAATAATTCATGATAATGCTCCTGACCGGTTGCCGAAAGGGTGGTAAGCGTTCTTCCGTGAAAGCTGTTTTTGAGAGTCACAATTGTGTATCGGTTGTCGCCGTATTTATCAGAGGAATATTTTCTGGCAATTTTTATTGCGCATTCATTCGCTTCGGCTCCGGAATTTGAAAAGAAAACCTTCTTCATCCCTGTTTTTTCGCAGAGCATTTCCGCAAGCCTTCCGCAAGGCTCGGTATAATATAAATTTGACATGTGCTGAACTGCCGATGCCTGCTTTGCAACAGCGGAAACCCATTCTTCATCGCAGACGCCGAATGAGGTTACCGCAATGCCCGATCCCATATCCGTATATTCTTTTCCGTCGGAATCAAAAACAATGCTTCCCTTGCCCGAAACGATTTCAACCGGGAATCTTTTATATGTTCCCGCAACAAAATTTTTATCTCTTTCCTGAATAATGCTCATAATTTTTCTCCAATCAGCGGGTAACCATTGTACCTGCGCCCTCATTGGTAAGAAGCTCCATCAAAATGGAATGAGGAACTCTTCCGTCCATAATAACAACATTTTTAACGCCCCGGTGAATCGCTTCAATGCAGCAGTCCACTTTGGGGATCATGCCTCCGGAAATGATTCCGCTTTCATATAAGCTTGCCGCCTCTTCAATGCTGATTTCCGGAATAAGCGTTGAGGGATCGTCCTTATCCTTAAGCACGCCGGCAATATCCGTCATCATTATCAGCCTTTCGGCTTCAAGCGACCCCGCAATAAATGCGGCGGCTGTGTCACCGTTTATATTATAGGTGTTGCCTTCTTTATCGCAGCCGAGAGTCGAAATAACGGGAATATATTCTTTTTCAAGAAGATCCGTCACGGGCTTTATGTTGATATTGGTGATTTCGCCGACATAGCCGAGCTTTTCGTTCTTTATTTTCGCTTCGATAAGTCTGCCGTCCATTCCCGAAAGGCCAACCGCCTTTCCACCGTTCATTTCAAGCATATTGACAAGCGTTTTGTTGACTTTGCCCGCAAGCACCATCTGAACAATATCAACGGTTTCCTTGTCGGTAACCCTTAAGCCGTCAACAAATTCCGCTTTCTTGCCGAGCCTTTCCATAAGCTCGTTTATCTCGGGTCCGCCTCCGTGAACAAGCACGATTTTAACCCCTATGAGCCGGAGCAGAACAATGTCTTCCATAACCTGCTCCTTAAGCTGTTGATTTATCATGGCGTTTCCGCCGTATTTTACAACAACTATTTTTCCGTTATACCTTTTGATGTAGGGCAGAGCCTGTGTGAGTATCTCCGCTCTCTGTGAATTTGAAAAAATATCTTCCATTTTAATTTCTCCTGTTATCAGGTGCGGTAATCGCCGTTGATTTTTACATAATCATAGGTCAAATCGCATCCCCATGCGGCTGCGCCGAAATCTCCGTCATTAAGGAAAATCAGAATATCAATTTCTTTTTCGAGAAGAATTTCTTTTGCGGTTTCTTCCGAAAAATCAACTCCTGCTCCGTCTTTGCAAACAAGGATTTTTCCCTTTGCGCTTTCAAAATATACATCAATTTTTGTAACATCAACATCCGCTCCGCTGTAACCTATTGCACAGAGAACCCTGCCCCAGTTTGCATCGGCGCCGAACATTGCGGCTTTTGTAAGGGAAGAACAGATAACGCTCTTTGCAACCGTTTTTGCGATCGCTTCGGTTTTTGCTCCGTCAACTCTGCATTCAAGCAGCTTTGTTGCGCCTTCGCCGTCACCGGCAAGAATTCTGCAAAGGGACATCGTGGCCGTGTTGAGAGCCTTCATAAACGCCTTGAAATCGTCATTGTCCTCCGTGATCATTTCATTGCCCGCAAGTCCGTTTGCAAGAACGGCAACCATATCGTTTGTTGATGTGTCCCCGTCAACGCTTATCATATTAAATGTATTTTTTATATCTCCCGAGAGAGCCTTCTGAAGCATTTCCGGGGATATGCTGCAATCGGTAGTGATAAACACGAGCATGGTCGCCATATTAGGATGAATCATTCCGCTGCCCTTTGCAATGCCGCCGATATGGCATATCCTGCCGCCCGCTTCAAATTCGACCGCAATTTCCTTTTTAACGGTATCGGTTGTCATTATCGCCTCTGCGGCTTCGGAAGAACCGTTTTCGCCGATTGATGCGCAAAGCTCCGCCATTCCGTTTTTTATCGGAGTTATATCAAGAGGCTGGCCGATAACGCCGGTTGAACCGACTATAACATCCGAAGCATCAATTCCGAGTTCTCCGGCAAGAAGAGCGCTCATCTGCTCGGCAACCTCAATGCCGTCCGCATTGCAGGTGTTGGCGTTTCCGCTGTTGCAGATAACTGCCTGCGCATAGCCGTTTGAAATATGTTTCTTTGTAACCGCAAGCGGCGCACCCTTAACAAGATTTGTTGTGTAAACTGCAGCCGCAGCAGCTTTCTTTTCGCTGAATATCAGCGCAAGGTCCCTCTTTGTTTTGTTTTTTCTGATTCCGCAATGGATCCCGCCTGCAAAAAAGCCTTTTGCGGCGCATACACCGCCATCTATCATTTTCATTTCTTATCCTCCCTTTTGCCTAACCGAGTGATGATAAAACGAAATAAAACTTGCCTTGAATTTGAGATATTTTTTCGTATGACAAGGAAGAGGAAGCAGCAAGGCTTGGTGCCTTGCAATGACGATGACGCTGTCAGGCGGAAAAAGAACCGGATTCAAGGTGGGTTCGGATTATTATCACTCGGTTACAGTTCGCTTATTAAAATTTCAATCCTGATTTTTCTTTGATTCCCATTAAAATATTCATATTCTGAATAGCTGTTCCGGATGCACCCTTGCCGAGATTATCAAATCTTGAAACAAGAATGATTCTTTCATCATTTCCGCACACCGAAACCTGCATATCATCTCTTCCGCTGAATTCTCCTGCATATAATGTTCCGGAATTTTCCGCATCCGGATAAAAAGAGATCAGTCCGTTTTCGTTATAATATTCTCTGTACACATCTTCAACATCGCTCTTCTTTATTCCGTGAAGCGGGACCGTGACCTGCATTCCCGAATAATACGGAGCAACAACCGGGCAGAAAACCGGCAGGATCTCAAGTCCGCATATCTTTGCCATCTCCGGCAGATGCTTATGCTTCTGCGTGTTTCCGTACATCCCCGGAGTTTTAAGCTTTTTATCGGGAAAATCGCTTTCATATTCGGAAATCATCTTTTTTCCTCCGCCCGAATAACCCGTCAGCGAAAAACAGGAAAGAGCCGCATCGTGCCTGATGATCCCGTTTTCAACGAGCGGAGCAACAAGAGAAATAAAACCGCTTGCATGACAGCCGGGATTTGCAATTCTTTTTGATTCTGCAATTTTTTCTCTGTAACCCGTTAGCTCGGGAAAGCCGTAAATCCAACCGTCATTAACTCTGTGCGCAGTTGAAGTATCTATAACTGCGGTGTTTTCATTTTCAACGAGCGAAACGGCTTCAATTGAAGCGGCATCCGGCAGGCAGAGAAAAGTTATATCCGATTTGTTTATCGCTTCTTTTCTTGCATCAATATTCTTTCGGTTTTCTTCTTCAAGAATGATCAATTCAATGTCTTTCCTTTCGGAAAGGCGGTCATATATGTGAAGCCCCGTTGTTCCCGCACTTCCGTCAATGAATATTTTATACATAGATACCTCCGCAATTGATTTTACTTATATTAACATCAAAGAATTCTTTTGTCAAGGAATTTATGAATATTTATTCATAATTATTGTAAAAAATGCAAATAAATATGCAAGACCTGCGGAGCCGACTGTGGTCTCCGCAGGTCTGTTGTTTAAATATCCGGTTTTTTGCGAAATGAAAAGCTGATGTCGGATTTTATTTTATACGGTAAACATACATTGCCGCTTTCGGCGCTTCTCCGACGGTTATATCAAAGCCGTTTTTCATAAGCTCCGAGCCTTTTTTTACGAGAATTTCGCTCTGATTATCATAATCAAAAACTTCATAAGAGGCTTCTTCCGAAAATCCGCTGAAAGAAAGATGATAGGTTTCGCTCTTAACATCATCTCTTCTGTAAATTATCGCAAAGCCTTCATTTTCATCGCCATACTGCATGGCGTGCCAGTTTTCCCTATCAAGTCCGCCGTTACAAAGCGGAAAATAGTTGCGGTTCATATAGCGTCTGACGACCTCATAGCCCGGTCTCTGCGAGCAGGGAATTATGAGCGTTCTGTCTGCATATTCGCTGTAAGCATTCAGACCCGTGCCCGTAAGCGGAAGCCAGAATGAAATTCCGTAGGATGCCGATTGAGTTGCCTCAAGGCAGTCATCGTTGATTTTTCCCTCTGCATCGGAGCAGTTATAATCGGTTCTCCAAAGAGGGATGCTCCTTCTTGACATTTCGATATCAAGGCGCTTGCCGCCGCTTGCGCAGTTATCAATGATCAGCCCGGGGTTAACTTCAATAAGAGTATCAAGATATTTATAAAGATTCGTTACATAGTGATTTTCTTCAATTCCTTCTCTGCCGCCCCAGAGAGCCTTATCGGCATCTCTCCACATTTCAAGCGGAACGAAATTGAAATCCTGCCTGTAAAGTCCCACATGGTTTTCCTTTATCGAATTCGCAACAAGATTTCCGAGGAATTCAGCCGCTCCGTCATAGGCAAGATTGACCATATTGACATCATCGGAGCGCTCGATAAGCCATCCTTCGTGCTTTTTGCATTCATTATAAACCGTTGTGTTTTTGCAGCATCTTTCCGGCTCATACCAAAGCAGAAGCTTCATTCCTCTTGCTTCTGCGGCATCTGCAATCGGAGCAAGACCATCTGGGAATCTTTCGGGGTCTGCCTCCCAGTTGCCTACGGAATCATACCAATTGGTGTTGATTTTATACCAGCCTGCATCTCTCCAAAGAAAATCGGTTGCTTCGCAGGCTTCATCCGGATAAGAATTTATCTGCTCAATATATTCCCGGGTGTTTCTTCTGTCAAATTCGCCTGCAAGCACCGTGCAGGAAAGAGGAAATGCACTTTCGGTATAAACGCAGTCGCTTTCCCAGCTTCTGAATGCGTTGAAGCCTTTCATGGCGTTTTCGTTCTCATAGAAAGTAAGCGAAACGAGCGGAGAACGCACCTTTTCGCCCGCTGTAAGATAAGCCGAAAAGAATTCCTGCTTTGATTCAAGATGAATTCCGTTCAGCTTCTGACGAACCGAAGTATACCATTGACCCGTCCAGCCGTTCGTTGTTACAACTCCGAATTTCTTTCCGCATATATTCCAATACGGAAGCCACGAGCCGCTTCTGCCGCCGTTTGCGTTGAATGCCATCGGAGTAACACAGACTGCCGATTTGAGAAGCTCAAAATCATCTGCCGCAGGTATGCTTCCCCTGCTGAAATAAATTTCCGATATGCCGGTGTTTATATCGCAGTCCGCCGCATAAAAATTCTTTATCACGGGCGAATTTCCGCTTCCGGTGTTTTCGATGAAAACGGTCCATTCGCAGGTCGCATAGTTTTCATAAATCGTTGCCTCAACCGTTGCAACAAGGCCGCTTTTCTTATGAACAAGAGTGATGAAAGATGTTTTTCCGTTTCTGTAATATTTTCCGGCTTCGCACTCTTCTCCGATTGAAATTTCCCAATCATCAATGCTTTTTCCGAGCTTTTTTTCGCCGACCGTGAATTCGTAAGCGGGATTTTCGGCTGTTCTGATGTTTTCATCAAACCATTTTCTGCATCTCTGCTTTTCGCTTTCGGTGACTTTAAGCTCCTCGGATGAAATCGGCTCAAAGCTGAAATCGGTTGCGGATGTCAGCCCGAGAGCAGCCTTATCCACCCACGCCTTGAATTTTGAATCATAAACCGAGAATGAAGACACAAGCATCAGAAACGCCTGAAGCAGGCAAAGAAACGATTTTATTTTTAACATGATTTTCCTCCGTCATTGGTTATTTTTTCATTGTGAAAAGAGAAATAACCACCCTTAAAAAATTTCATAATGCAGATTTCCTTTCTGCCGAATGATAAAAATCACCAAAGAGGGCACGGAAACTCGTGCCCCTTTTCATATAAAAAATGCCTTCTGAATCTGATTTTAGAATTTTATACTGTTTCTGCGACGCCCTGCAATTCTGCAAGAGCCTTGTCTCTCATTTCAATCATTTCATCGGAATTGACGGGTATGGCGGCATGAAACTTACCGGGCTCCATAAAGTCAAGTCCGCCCTCATATTCCGCCGGATAATATCCTTCTGCCGCAAGCGCTTCACGCTGCTTAAGCACTTCCATAACATATCTGTGCTGCGGATTGTTGAAATCCCAGAAAAGATAAGGAACAATCATCAGCACAAAGCCTGCAAGGTCAAACAGCAGCGGCACGGCAACGATATTGAATCTTGCCGAATCTATAAACAAAACATCCCAGTTGGAATTAAAGCCGTTTTTCAGAATGATAACGGGAATGATAAGGCCTACAAATGTAGTTACGGGAGAAATGATCCAGTTGAAAACTCCGCTTGAGTTTTCAAGGCGTTCGCCCGAAAGATACATCTGATAGTCATTCTTTCTTATTGCCATATCGTCATCGGCAACATTCGGAATGGAATTTGCAAATCCCTTTAAGAATTCACAGGTAAAGATAACAATGCCGCACATATTCTGCCTTGTGGGGAACGCCATTATAGTCAGCATCTCCGCAACAGCGCCTATCGCATTGACCGTCAGCTTGGCAACCTTGAGAGTTCTGTAAGAGAACTTTCTAACAAAATACGGCGCAACAAAGCTCAACGGCGTTGAATTAAAGCTCATCAGAGTTTTCATCAGTCCGTAGAGAACGCATTGCGTATACATCCGGAACGAATAGAAATACATAACATTCGTTATGTTTATCATGCCGTTGCCGAGAGAATCAAGCAGGGTGGAGATCGTGTTGAGCCAGTTATATTTATTCTTCATAACCTGGGAAATGCCATACCAGAACGAAACTCTCTGCTTTTTTTCAAGCGGCGGCTGCGGAATTCTTTCGGTTATGTTCCGGGTCGCAAAAAGGGTCAGCGCACCCATCGGAATGAAAACTGCCGGGATAACGAATTTATAGAATCTTATGTCATCAAAAGCTATGCCGAAAAGCGGAACGACAACATCAAAAATATTCTTGACAAAATGCGAAAGCTTGACGGGCCATGTTCTTATCATCATTCGTTCATTGGGGTTCGGTGAAATATTCTGAGTGCAGTTCTCAATAACATTTTCAAACGGGAACATATCGAACACCATGAAGAGCAGATAAGCCATCCACATTCTGTCTTCAACATTTTTAACATTGTAAATGGGAAGCCAGCCGACAAGGATTATCATTATTGATTTCTGGAAGAAATTCTCATAAAGCGAGAATTTGTAGCGTCCGTATTTGGGCACAAGCTTTTTCTTCCAAAGAATATTACGGAAGCCGCCGTATGCGTTGATAAACAACTGAATCGCAAAAATCTTGAAAAAGCTTCGGGCGCTCACGCCGTTGATACCGTTCAGTATTTTTGAAAGAGAATCGGGAATAATGAGCGAAGCATCAAAGATTATCATTGAAAGACCGATAACGGAAATTATTCCGTAAAAGGTCAGAAACTTTCTCTCGGTTTTCTTTTCGAGAATGCCGAGGTTATCGTTGACCACCCAGCTCAGGAGGCTCCAGAGATAGCTCAGCGGAAGACCTATCAGCGTTATAACGGAAAACGCAAGATAGGGAAGCTGATAATGATACATTATCAGGAAGCAGGAAGCCGAGAAGCCGAGATAACTTAACGGAGTTCTTGTGCTGTAATTCATTCCGACTCCGAAGAATACCGTCAGATATTCCTTGAACGGAATATAATTGCCCTTTGATCTGTCGGGCTCATTCCAATGCTCTTTTATGTTGTCGAAAAAAGCTTTAGCTTTGCCGTTTGCCATCAGCCTGCCCTCCTAACCTGTCCGTAAACAGCTTCAACATCCTTGAGAGATCTTGTGCTCTGCTTAGGAAGCCAGTGTTCGCCGGTTTCAACTGCATCCTTATCGGCGGCGCCCATACAGATCTCCTTGCAGCCGAGATCGCCGTAAAATGCGTGATGTCCGATGGATTTAACGCTTGCCGGAACGAAAATATATTCAACCTTTTCGCAGTAGGAGAATCCGTCTGAACCGATTGATTCAACGCCGTCCGGGATATTGATTTTTTCCAGACCCTTGCATTTGAAGAACGCAAGGCTGCCGATCTTTTTGACCGAAGCGGGAATTTCGATGGATGAATACGATTCACAGTCGCTGAAGCAGGAATCGGCAATTGATGTTACGGTTTCGGGAATCTTATATGTTGAGCATGAAGCAAACTGTTTTTTATATTCTTCGCCGTTGTCAACGGTTTCTTCCCCGTATTTCTTATTGAATTCCTCAATGAATGCCTCTGCGGAGGCTTCATCAACGGGAGCTGCAATTCCGCCCGCAAGAGCAACCTTATACTGATTGTTTCTCATCGGGCAGAGAATGATTTCCGTCATATCCTTGTTGAAAAGGATTCCGTCAACGGAGGTATAATGTTCATTCTGCGGATCAACGATGACCGCTTTCAGATTCTTTGTATAGTAGAAGCAATGATTTTCAAGGCTTGAAACATCCTTGCCGATAAATATGAACTGAACATATTCATTGCAGCTCATCGCAAATTCACGAGCAGCCGCAACCGGCTTCGTTTTATCGGGAACCCCCTCTTCATTTCTTATATAATCAATATGAAGAGTTGCGTCGGTATCCTTGCCGTTAAACTGATAGAGCTGCCAGCCGGCATCCGTTTCTTTGTATATATATTTGTCTGCGCTTAAGGAGGTGAAGCTGAAATAAAGAGAAATTCCAACAAAGATCACTATGATAATTACAAATACTGTTTTAAAAACCAGATGGTTTTTGCCTTTCATTTCAACATCGGGTTTTTTCGAGAAAATCGGGTCATAAAGCAATTTGGTTTCGCTGATTTTCAAATCGTCGGCCATATCATTTCTCCTTTTCCAAATTATAAATTCATTATATAGTATATAAATATTTTTTTCAATTATATATAATGCACAGTATTTTTCACCGTTATTTGTCAAAAAAGACGGCAGACCATATTGTCTGCCGTCTGAAAATATTGCGGGTTTTTATATCTGCCTGAGCTTCGGCAGCTTTTTGAAAATGCCTTTGAAAAACGCAATCAGCTTATCAAAGAATCCCTGCTTGACCAGAACTGTTTCCTTTTCGCTTGTGACCTCTTTTCCGTCAAGGTCTTTGGCGGTAAAATATATGCTGAAATCTTCTCTTGCCTCTTCGATTTCTATGCAGGTTTCGGATATATTTCTGAACGATGCGCCCGAAATATGCCATTCAACATCCGTGCAGTTGCCGATTTCGGCTGAAACCTCAAGAGAAGATCTGTAATCGATCGTCTTCCCGTTATAAAGCTCCATATTCTTTATCCTGTATGAGGGATAAGGCTTTGCGGTTCCTTCAACAACTCTTGTATGCGTTTCGCTGCAATGCTCGCACTTGGCGGTTTCCGTTCCGTCTATGCCGATTTTTTCGTCGCCATTGTAAATATAGTTTTTAAACACATGCTCAACCGCAACAAAATAATCCGCAGATTTATCCATATAAGAAACTGTGATTTTTTGCGTTCCCGCCGGGCCTGTAAACGCCGGAGAATATGTGAAATCGGAATCAATAACCTCGCTGAAGCCGTCGGAATAGCTTGCGGTTATCCTGATGCCCGTCACATCAACGGCTTCTCCCTCAAAATAGACTGATTTTTCGGGAACAACGCTGACCTTAATTGCATCCGGCATAAAATAATTCCATTCCGCATTCAGCAGGCAGCTGTTGCTTCCTTTGGTATTCATGATTTTCAAATCGGCTTTTTTCTGCGCATAAGTTCCCGAATAGCTGACATTTTCAAGAGATATGCAGTTTTCAAAAGCGGAATCTTCTATATTCTTTACGGCCTGCGGAACGGTCAGCTCCGTCAGATTCGTGCAGCCGCCGAACACTCCGGCATTAACGGCGCTCAAATTTTTCGGAAGAACAAAGCTCTCCATGCCGGTGCAGCCGTAAAATGCGTATTTGCCTATCTGCGTTACGGAATCGGGAATACCGGCTTCCTTAAGATTTGAGCATTGATAAAAAGCATATTCTCCGATACCCGTTACATTATCCGTAAGGGTTATGCTTTCAAGATCTCCGCAGCGGTAAAACGCATTTTCGTCAATTTTTTTAACGCTGTCCGGAAGAACAACGGTCTTAAGCCCTCTGCATTCGCTGAATGCATAAGCACCGATGCGGGAAACATCCTCCGGGATGACCGTTGACCTGCATCCGAATATCAGAGTGTCGGTCGGGGTATGAATGATTGCATTGCAGTCGTTCCTGCTGTCATATTCCTCATTGCCCGGTTCAACATAAACCGAGGTAATTCCACCGCAGCCGACGAACACGCCGTTTGCTATATTTATAACGCTTGCCGGAATGCGCAATGTTCCTTTTGCGTTTTTGCTGCATCCGATGATGACCTTTTTATAATTGTTCGAATAGATAAGGTATCCGTCAACGCAGCCGTTAAGATTTTTCGCTCCCCATCTGCTTCCCGATGCTGTGCCGTGATACACAACATTCAGAATATTTTCAAAAGCCGATGCTCCGATGCTTGTTACGCTGTCCGGAACGGTTATGCTCATTAACCCGGTGCATTGATAAAAAGCTTTTTCGCCTATGCTTTTAAGATTCATCGAAAGCTCTGCGCTTTCAAGACCCGTGCATTCATAAAAAGCGCTGCTGCCTATTGTTTTTGTGCTGTCCGGAATCGTTATACGCTTAAGACCGGTACACTGATAAAACGCATTGCTGCCTATTTCGGTAAGATTATCCGAAAAAGTTATGCCCGTCAGACCGGCACAGCCTTCAAAAGCACCGTTTCCGATGCTTGTTACCGAATTCGGAATTTCCGTTTCGCCGCTGATCGCCTTGCAGCATCCGACAATTCTTGTTTTCATTTCGTTTGAATAAACGAGGCTTCCTTCGGCAAAGCAATTGATGTTTTCCGCTCCCCATCTGCTTCCCGACGCCGTGCCGTTATAATTTATATTCGGAATTCCGGCAAAGGCATCCGTTCCGATTGCCTTAACGCTTTTGGGAATATCAATGCTTGTCAAACCTCCACAGCGATAAAAA
Organism: Clostridia bacterium; assembly: GCA_024404025.1. GTDB lineage: Bacteria > Bacillota > Clostridia > Oscillospirales > Acutalibacteraceae > CAG-177. The sequence goes on from JAKSQP010000007.1 coordinate 97,989, forward strand.
GCGTATTCGCTTATGCTCGTTATGCTGCTGTCAATAAATGTTGTTTTGCATCCTGAAACAAGAGTGTTTGATGCGGACAATATAATGGCATTGCAGTTGTTTCTGCTGTCAAAAAATCTGTTGCCTTTATCAACAACAACGGATTCAAGAGCCGTACATTCCGAAAATGCAAATCTGCCAACGCTCGAAACATTTGCCGGAATCACTATTTCCGCCAGGCTTTCACATTGCAGAAAAGCATATTCGCCTATGCTTTCCGCCGAATCCGGGATATCAAACTTCTCCAGTTTTTTGCATCCGCAGAAAGCGAAATCGCCGACAGCCGTAATTTTTTTCGGCAAATCAATGCGCTTCATACTGCTGCAGCCGAAAAACACCTTTGCCGGTATTTTGGTTGTTCCGGCGGGAACGGAAATTTCTTCAAGGCAGGCGCAATTATAAAATGCCTCTTCACCGATGCTTATTACCGACGGCGGAATGTTCGCTTCCGCCAGACCGCTGCAATCACGGAAAGCGGCAAATCCGATGCTTGTTACGCCGTTCGGAATATTAATGCTTTTCAAACCGGACTGGCTGCGGAATGCTGAATCTCCGACGGCGGTCACGCTGCCTGGAATAACCGTTGAAGAACATCCGGAAATCAGAATGTTTCTTGAGGTGCGGATAACCGCATTGCAGTTTTCTCTGCTGTCATAGGCGGGATTATTTTTATCCACAATAATTGATGTCAGAGCCGTGCATCCATTGAAAATGCCTGTTCCCATTTCAAGAACGCTTGCCGGAATATATATTTTTTTAAGCTCCGTGCAGGCAATAAATGCCTCTTTTTCTATTGCTTCAACACCGTTGGGAATCAGAATTTTTGCCAATCCTGCGCATTGATAAAAAGCGCCCTCTCCAATGCTCTCAACGCTGGCCGGAATGTCAATTCTGCTCATCCCGATACATCTCGTAAACGCATATCTTCCGATACTTGTTATGCCGTTTTCGATTATAACGGTTTTTATTGCAGGATTATCATAAAACGGAGAAAGGCTGTAATTATAATCCTCCATCGCTCCGCTTCCGCTGATGGTAAGCGTACCGGTGCTGCCGTTGAACCGATAGGCAGCATTTATTCCGCACATGCCCGAATCAAGCTCTGCCGCATCAGCCGGAATCAGAAAACCTTCGCCGATGCCGGCAGCGCTTCCCGCTATAACCAGCAAACAAAGCATAACGGAGAAAATCGCTCTGAATCTTCGTTTCATATCTTACCCTCCCGCATATTTCTGCTTATAATGTATCATATATTTTAATGAAATGGAATAGTTTTTTATGATTTTAAGAATCATTTATCTTCCCGAAAATTGACATCCGAAAGCCGTTATGATAGAATTTAGAAAAAAACGGGATGTGATGTTTGTGTACAGAATTTTAAAGCCTGTGATCAGCCTGCTCATTTCGGTCATTATGCTTTTTACCACTCCTGCTCCGAGCAAGTTCGGTCTTCCCGTCAAAAAAGACGGAAACAGCGTTGATATGAGCAAATTTGACCTGACCTGGAGCGATGAATTCGACGGCGGAACAATTGACCCGAAAAAATGGGGATATGAGTGGTGGGTCACGGAACGAAAAGGCGGCTATTGGCACGAGGATATGGCAAGAGTCGAAGACGGAAACCTCATCATTTCCGCAGATTATCTTTCGGAGCCGCTTGAAAACAGATATTATGAAAAATATAAGGACAGCATAGATTTTGCCGAATATAAGCCGGGATATTATTCCGCAATAGTCACGACCCGCGGCAAATTCGAGCAATGCTACGGCTATTTTGAATGCAGATGTATTCTTCCGGCAGGCACGGGGCTGTGGTCGGCATTCTGGATGATGGGCGAAGGCGTTTATAATGTTGACGGCAGCGGCGATGACGGCACGGAAGTTGATATTTTTGAATCAATGTATTACAAAGACCACTGGTGGGGCGGCGATGCGGTCATCGGCGGAATCTATTATGACGGCTACGGCGCAGACAAAAAAGGCGACACTATCGGCAAGATATTCATTGAGAATGACCCCTATTCCGAATACAATACCTACGGACTTGAATGGAGCAAGGATGCCTATATCTATTATATCAACGGTATCGAGGTCGGCAGAATAAGCACCGGCGGCGTTTCCGACAATCCCGAATATCTTCTCCTTTCGGTTGAAATTGCAGGCGATAACGGCATAGCAGATGCCGACCGCCATGGCACAGGCAAAATAACCCATACTCCCGAAAAAAACTGGCCCGTAGAATTCAAGATAGATTATGTAAGATGCTATCAATATAAAGATTTGTTGGATTGATCCATAAAAGCAAAACCGCTTTGTCAATGACAAAGCGGTTGATTTTTATTTTACTGCGGTTGTGCTGAACAGCTCCGCAAATCCTTTGACAAAATTCGAGCCCGCTTCCTTGCTTGAAGCCATAAGCTCTTCGTTATTGGCTCTGCCTGCAACATCTCCCATTCCCGATGTTACGGATTTGGTGAGGAAGTTTTCTGCGCAGTCCGTGTCGGGCATTACATACCCGATTTCGTCATTCGCAAGGCCTATCGCATAAATTCCGATCTCTTCTCCGAATCTTTCCTGCGCCATTTCCCTGATGGTTTTATATTTCCATTCTTCGCCGGACCATGACATTTCGCCCGACCACGATTCTTCGCCCGCAAAGCTTTCGCTTCTGCCGAAGGTGATCGCAGGGCTGACTTCGCCGGGAAGAGTAAGCATAACCGAGCTTTCTCCGAGCTTGATATATCCGATTTCGGTCACAAGGCTGTAACCCGTTTCCGTGCCCTTTGTTCTGATAACATTATATCCGAATGCGCCCGATACGCCCGCAAGATACATAATTGCATAATCAAACGGGATAACGGTCTGCTGCATCTTAACATCGACCGAGGGCTCAATTTCCTGCTTTGAGGCAATACCCTCTTCAACTACCTGGGCGAGCGAATATGCGGTTGCTTTCATCTCGAAATAGTCAGCTTCCTCCGCATAATGCTTATCGGCATATTTGCTGCCGTATCTTGCAGCCCATTCATCCTTTGAAAGAGTGTTTCTTTCCGCCCAGTCCTTGCCCTCCTGCGTATAATATCCGGTCACGCCGATCGCAGCCTGCGAGCCTTGGAGGAACACAAGGTTATAGCCCTTTTCCTGCATGGCAAGGTTGAGATAATAGGGATAATCCGCACATACCCTCTTGCTGTTTCTGCCCGCAAATGTGGGATGCATCGCAATATTTGTGAGAACAGTCTTTTCGCCTGACTCGCCCTCAAAATACCAGCAAGCTGCGGTGTCCTGGCAGTCTGCGCCGTAGCGAAGCTTATCGAACGCCATCTGGCGGTCTTCGGGATTTTTGTTTACGGCATTTTCATCCATAAACGAAGTCAGCGTGCGGGTCTCAAAAAAGCTGAAGCTTCCTTTCTCCATTCCCTTATATGCCTTCTCTGCGGCTGATGCGGTGTTTTCGCAGATTGTTCTGAAAAGCTCCTTCTGAACTGCGGTGTCACGCCTGAAAAGGAAATGGTTGAGAATTGCGGTGAAAAATACGGTGTCAAGGCTCATGCCGAGAGCTTCGATAACGGTATGGGCATGGGTGCAGCCGAATTCAAACGAAATGATATCGCCTTTTTCAACTCCGCTTCCTGCGAGCTTTTCTTCAACAGCCTTGCGGATTTTTCTGACATTGCCGTTAGACATTCCGATGTTATCAAGCGTTGCGATGATCATAATATCCTCAACGCCGTTGCCGTTTGAATCCGAGCCTGCCGAAAGAACAACGAGATTAACGGTTTCATCATCATAAATCTTATTGACCGTTGAGCCGAAATAGCCGCCGAAGAAATAAGATTTGTTGAGATTCATTCCGTTGTCATCCTGCCTGCCGTCTGCATTTTCTCTCCAGGATGCAGGAATAACGGAGGAACCTGCATAGCCGAGCTTCCATCCGGTGCCGCTGACCTTGCCGTCTGTTCCCTCATAGAAATAAGGATCCTTTTCGGCAAGAAACTCATCTTTTGTGGGATACCTGTTGAAAACGGATTCCGCTTTCATAAGGCAGTTTATGATGCCGTTAAGCAGCGGATCAAGAATCGTTTCAAAGATCGTGTCAACCGTTTTTGCTTTTTTCAGAACGGCTTCTCTTGATTCATCCGCCGCAAACGCACCCGCCGCCGATGAGAACGCAAGAATGATCGAAAGAACAACTGCCATTACTTTTGAAAATTTCTTCTTCATATCAAATATCTCCTTATCATAATGATCTGATTTTTCCTCTGTATTTTCTGACAAAGACCTCGTTGACTTCGTCTCCGCCGTCAACATTGCTGCTTGAAAAGACCTCGGGAACAACTCCGTCATCAAGCATTTTTTCGATGCATCCGGCAACAACGGCATTCAGGATCGCCGCCCCTGCGCTTGTTGAGGTCGGAGCCGCATTTCTGCCGAGCTGCTCAAAATGAACGCTCGCATCACCCACGCATCCCATATTATCAAGCACAATATCGGCAAACTGATAAAGCTTTTTGCCGCTCGGGTGGCGGGATTCCATTGATTTTGAATGGTTGAGATTTGTCAGCGCAGCAACCTTAAGGCCCTTTTCCTTTGCAAGCTGCGCCATATCAACGCAAACACCGTTTCTGCCCGAATTTGAAATGATGACTATAACATCATCCTTTTTCATTGAGTAAGTTTCAAAAAGGATATCCGCATATCCGGGAAGCCTTTCGATTTCGGTACTTTTTGCGGCTGATTCGTGAAGCATCAGCGCCGTTTCAAGCACGGGCTGAATCTTAACAAGTCCGCCTGCACGGTAAAAAAGCTCCTCGGCAAGCATGTGAGAATGGCCCGTGCCGAAAAGAAAAATGTTTCTGTCATTTTCAAGCGCTTGCGCAAACGCCGCAGAGCATTCTTCAATTGCTCCGAGCTGATTTTCAATTATCTCATTTATGATCCTGTTCAGATTTTCAAGGTATTCAAGAGCTTTTTTCAAAAAATCAACCTCCGCATTTCATTGCGGCAATAACCGCTCCCGTTTCGGGCGAATTTTCAAGAACCGAAATTTTCGTTTCGGGGAATTCTTTTCTGACCGCCTGCGCAAAAATGCTTCTGAATTCTTCGCAGTTCTGCATAATTCCTCCCCATAATCCGAGAGGAGTTCCGCACGGCATCCGGCGAAGCAATGCGCAGACCGTTTCCGCAAAAGCCTCTGCATTTTTTTCGATTATCCATTTTGCAATTCTGTCTCCGTTTCCGGCGCATTCGCAAACCGACGGAGCAAAACCTGCGATTTCTTTGACGGGAACGGGGTCGGAATAGACAAAATCAATCAGTTTTTCTTCGTCTGCCGTTCCGAAATATTTTTCGGCTGCCTGAGCAAGTCCCGTTTCGGGACCGGATTTTTCTCCCGAGCGGAGAACGGCTCTTATCGCATCCGCCGAAAGCGCATAGCCGGAGCCTTCGTCTCCCAGAAGATAGCCGAAACCGCCCGTGTGGATAACCGTTCCGTCGGGCATTCTTCCTGCCGCCATTGAGCCCGTTCCGCAGACCGCAACTGCGCATTCTCCCGTAGCTTCAACCGCTTCAAGAGCAATGAAAAGATCGCTGTCAAGAATTATGTTTTCGCAGCCGAATATTCCTCCGCAAAGCTTTTCGGTCAGCTTTTCATCTGCCCGTGAAGAAAGAGCGGCGCAGCCGATGCAGACCGCATCAGGCTTTATTTTTTCATCAAGGATCGCATCGGCAATTTCAATCAGATTCTCTCTTGCCGTGTCAAAGCCGACTGAATTGAAATTGATGCTTTTTCCGGTAAATGAAGAAATTATATTCAGAGATTCGTCGCACAGAACGGCTTTGGTCTTTGAGCCGCCGCCGTCAATTCCGAGATAATATCCCATACTTTTCACCTTTATATAAGTTTTAATGCGTAAGCGGCATCATCGCCGTTTTCTTCAAGCAGGGTAAAGCCGTATTTTTCATAGAAGCTCCTGCCGACCTTGTTATCCGCACCCGCCGTGAGCATAACTCCGCAGATGTTTTTGGATTTCAGATGCTCGCAGAGAGTATCCACCAGCTTGTGACCGATTCCCATTCTCTGATATTCGGGAAGCAGATCAATATGAAGATGCGCCGGGTATTCCGCTTTGTATTTCCCCTGAAGGTCTGCGGATCTGCGGGCACCTTCTCTGCTCTCCTCATCCTCAAAACGGGCAACATATTCTCTGTCAAAGCATTCCTTATATCTGTCATAGTTTTCGGCACAGATTATATATCCTACTGCCCTGTCATCCTCGTTAACGGCAACAAAGCAGTTTTCGCCCTCTTTTTCAATGAAATAATCGCAGTAAGTCGTGAGGATATAATGCGAAAAATCCTCGTCAAAGGGGCACGGTCCCTCGCTGTTGAGGCAGGTAAAGCGAAGATCATCACGATATTTTTCCTTATAAGGTATTATTTTCATTTTTTCTCTCCCGGATGTTATTAATCATATTTCAGCACAAATTTTGAATTAATTCAATACTTAAATGATATTTTGTGTTGAAATCGCACGGAATTCGTGTATTATATAATCAGAATCAACTGTGAAACGGAGAAATCGCCATGATAAAAGGATTTCAAAGCGAAAAATTCAACTGTCTGTTTCCGACGGAATATAACATTTTTATTGAAAAATCAGACACCGAAGAAACCCGCCGATGCGAAAAAACTCACAGAGTCACGGACGAAAAATATATTCTCGAAATTTCGGCTGACGAAATAAAAATTCTGTGCAGCGGAAAAAAGAGCGCATTCTATGCCCTCTGCGACATAAAAGAAAGATTTGCGAACGGCAAACCCCAAACCGGCAGATTCGTTTGCTCCCCTTCATTCAGAATAAGGGGATATATTGAGGGTTTTTACGGCGAACCCTGGACCTTTGAAAAACGCCTTTCCGTTATGAAGCTTATGGCGGAAAACAGAATGAATACCGTTTATTACGCTCCGAAGGATGATGATTATCACCGTGACCTCTGGCGTGAAAAATATCCGCCGGATGCGCTTGAAAAGCTCGCCGGGCTTGTTGAATTCGCCGGAAAAAACTATATGGATTTTCATTGGTGCATCGCACCGGGTCTTTCGATAAAATATTCGGATGAAAATGAATTTTCGCTTCTCGTTGAAAAAACAAAACAGCTCTGCTCAATCGGGATCCGCAATTTCGGTCTGCTTCTCGATGACATCAGCAGCGAGCTTGTTTTTGAGGAAGACAAAGAAAAATATTCCGAAACCGTCAACGCACATATTGACCTGATCGAAAGATACTATGCCGCATTAAAAGAAATCGACGCCGGAATCAGCCTCACGGTCTGCCCCACTCTCTATCACGGAAGCGGAACGGAATATTATATTTCAAAGCTCGGCAAGGACATTTCGCCGGAAATCAATATTTTCTGGACGGGCAGAGATATATGTTCAAGAGAACTGACCTCCTTTGAAGCTCTGAAATTCATTGAAGGTACAAATCATAAACCGCTCTATTGGGACAATTATCCCGTCAACGACTGTGCGATGTTCAACGAAATGCATCTTTCCCCGATAATCAACAGGGATCCCGACCTGTGGAAATATTCGGCGGGCATAATTTCCAACTGCATGGAATATGCCGAATGCTCAAAAATCCCGCTCATCACCTTTGCCGATTATCTCTGGGACAGCGAAAATTACAACTATGATTCTTCCTGGAAAAAGGCGATCGGTCAGGTTATCGGCAGAGAAAATGTTGAATCGTTTATGCCGTTTGCCGACCATCTGCGCACCTCCTGCCTCAAGGATGAAAATTCGGCGGAATTCTTCGCCGCAGTCGGCAGAATGGAAACGGAATTCAGAAACGGCAATAAATCCGGACTCTATTCGATCATGCGCACCCTTTCGGAGAAAATGAACATCAGCCGTGAACTTCTTAAAAAAGATATTCCCCTCTTTGCGGAGCTTTCAAAATGGATCAAAAAATTCAACATTGCCTGCGAGCTCATAAATAAAGTCATTCAGCTTGAAAACGGCGCAGATGAAAAGCTGCTTGCGGAAATTGATTCTCTTGCCGGAGAATATGAATCAAATCCCGCCCGCCTGACCGAAGACATAAATATCAGAGCAGAGGTCAGAAAGCTCGCAAAACTCAATTAAATAATTTTTTCTTGTTTTCAACATCCGCCTGAATTGCTTCAAAGCAGGCGGATATTGTTTTTGCCGTGTCGGGTCCGAGAGAATTCGTTTCTTCATAGTGGCGGCGTCCGAGAGCATCCCTGCCGTTTTCGGCGTAAGGAAGCGTTTCGTGAAGAAGAAAATCATTCGGCGGAATAACATAACCGATTTCGTCATTGGCAAGCCCGATAAACATCACATCTGAGCCTGCGGTTTCAACAAGCGGAACGGGATTTGACGAGGGAGCAAGTCCGGTTGCGCATTCATCCGCTTCAAGATAGCCGCCGTAAGCAAGCTCCGGAAAAAGCTCACACGGAAGCATAAGGATCTTAAATCCGTCAATTTCAAAATACGAAAGCTCGCTTTTAAGCACATAGCCCGTCGGGCTTTCCGAAGAGCAATACGAATCCGCTTTCATTATATGCGCCTTTGCGGCAAGCATAAGCACCGTGTTGTCCGCCTTGAAATAACATTCACGCCTTGCGAATGAAATATCGGGCTTCAGCTCGGCCTCATCTTTTATATCCATTGCATAGCCGGCAAGCTTTCTGCCGATTCGCTTCGTGCTTTCGGCAAAATCGCCGCCTGCATCCCGGATCTCCTTTTCATCGGGGATCTCCATGCTTATCATTCCTCCGATGCAGCCGACGCAGTAAAGCACATCCGCATTTGCTTCTTCGCTTATTCTTTCTCTCATATATCCCGGAAAATCGGCGCTGACTCTTGAGTTGCAGCCCTGGAGGGATTCGGAATGCGAGGCAAAATTCAGAAGCCATGTTTCTCTGCCGCCGTTTTCGGGAACAAAGCGAAGACGGGTGAGCGTTTTTGAATAAACAACCGGAAGCCTTATATCCTCCTGCATATCCTCAACCTCAACGCTTCCCTTGAAAAGCCTGCCGTTCTGTCTTTTTTCGTATGCTTTTTTTACGCAGTCAACAACCGTATTGAAAATGAATTCCATATAATCGTGGTCTCTGCCCGTGAACGGAAGAGGTCCCCAGATCCCCATGGTGTCGATTCCGGCATGGTTATGGGTACTGACTACATTAATGCTTCTGCAATGCGAAATAAATGCAAATTCACGCAGCCTTTTTCTGATCGTATTAACATCCCTGCTGAGCATACCGACATCATCAATCGAAACGATAACTATTCCGCCTCTGCCGGAATTATCGTCAAGCCAGAGAGCGTGAACATAAGGCTTATCAAGGAATCCCTCTGCGGGATTATTTTCGCCGTAACCGGCAACATAATATTTCTTCTTTCCGAAATCAGCCGGAAGAATATCCGCCTTTGCAAAGCCGCAGGAAAACCTTCCGCCGAGTGCATTCGGAATAAAATCAAACTCCTTTATTTCCGGCTTCGGAAGATTTTCTCCCGAGCGCAGCGCACGTTTTTTTAAAACATATCTAAAACCCTTGAGAGCATAAGCGAGTGCATTCATTTCCGGCATCTCCGTTTCGTTTTTATTATTTTCATACTATATTATTTCTTTCAAAAAATCAAGCGGTTTTTCTTATAAAATCCGTTCATAGAGGCTGCCGTTCATAACCGGGTTTCCGAAAGGCGGTAATTCGTAAAAAATAAACATTTTCTGTTGAAATCGAAAATATAATATGCCGTAATTTCGTCTCAATCTTTCAGAAACAGGAGAATTAATGAATGCTGGATATTCATTGCCACGTTGCATACGGCTGCGATGACGGAGCCGAAAGCCTTGAAGCTGCGCTCACAATGATTGAGCTTGCGGCTAAATGCGGCACAAAGGGCATTGCCGTTACGCCTCATTCCAACATTCCCGGCTCCTATGAAAACTTTTTCAGGGACGGCATATCCGATAAAATCTCAACTCTTCGCCGATTGACATAAGAAAAAGGCCTCGGCATTCAGCTTTTCAGCGGCCAGAAAATTTTTCTGACGGATAATGTTATTCCGCTTCTTGAGAGCGGAAAGCTCATTACTCTCAACGGCTCAAAATATCCGCTGGTTGAATTCGATTTTGCCGAAAGGCAGGAATCCGCAATTTTAAAGTTAAAACGCCTTGTTGCCGCAGGATATATTCCCGTTATTGCTCATCCCGAAAGATACGGCTTCGTTATTGAGGACGACAGCGCCCCTCTTATGCTGAAAAGCATCGGCTGCGTGCTTCAGATAAACAAGGGAAGCATTGAGGGCCATTTCGGAGAAGTGCCGCAAAGAGCAGCCCGTAATATGCTCAGGCACCGGCTTGCGGACATTGCGGCAAGCGACACTCACGGGCCGTACATAAGAACACCGGATATGAGAAGCGCGCAATCGAGTAGGAGGCTACCCATTAATTGAGTAGCCGACCTCTCACACCACCGTGC
>JAKSQP010000008.1 GCA_024404025.1 Clostridia bacterium
ACCCGGCACGGATGAATCCGTGCCCTACGGTTTTCAAAAACAACTGCAACACATTTAATATTATTTATATATTGATTTTTTATTGCTTGTGTTGTATAATATTTCTGTTATTTCACATAAAAAGTGAGAAAGGAAATTATATTATGAAGAAGCAGATCAGACGCATTCTCTCCGTTATCCTCTGCCTTGCAATGCTTATCCCCGTTGCGGCGGTTGCAGGTCAGGCAAAAGAAAAGTCAGAAGCGGAATATCCCATCGTTTTCGTAACGGGTATCGGCCAGTCTTACAGCTATTTTTATGAAAATGTTGAAGACGCAAAGAAATATCCCGAGATGCTTGAAGCTGTTCAGAACGGAACGGCAGGCGAGGGCGTCAGAGAAACAGACGGCTCAAAAACAAGATGGAATCTTTTCTGCAACGATTTCAGCTTTGCTTTCAAAGAGCCCAAAACCATCCTTTCGATTATTGCGGTTGCCGGCGGACTTATAGGAACTCTTTTTACCGGCTTTAACCTTCTTCCGAGAAAACAGGTTGATTCAATAGTTACAACTCTTTTCAGATTCAACACAATTGATAAAAACGGCGCTCTTCCCGAAAACGTTGTTACTCCCAGAGCAAACTGCAGCGTTGCGAAGATGACCGATGAGCAGAAAGAGAATTTCTACAGAACCATTCCCTGCCAGGATGTTATCGGCGATGTAGGCGAAGATATGCTCTATTGCTTCAATTATTCGGCATTTTCATTCACATTCAACAATTCCGATGACCTTGATAAGTTCATTGACGAGGTTGTTCTTCCCCAGACCGGCAAAGATAAGGTCGTTCTTGTTCCCATGAGCATGGGCGCATCGGTAGTAAGCGCTTATCTTCATGATTACGGCACAAAGGGCAAGGTTGCCAGAGTAGTCAGCATCGTCGGCGCATGGCTCGGCAGCGATATTCTCGCTGACCTTATTGAGCTTAAATTTGCAGACGATTCAAAAGAAAAATTCTATAACGGCGTTATTGCAGATCTTATCGGTGAGCCCTGGGGCTATCTTGTAAATATCGTTCTTCATCTCTTCAGATATCAGGCGGGCAGAGGAATGGTTGACACGATTCTCAACTCCATCGTTGAAAATCTTGTTATGAAAACTCCTTCGCTCTGCGGACTTGTTCCTCCCGAAAGATATCCCGCAATCAGAGCTGCAAGACTCGAAAACAAGCCCGAAATGGCTTATATCATGGAGCAGACCGACAGATATTATGAGGTTCAGTGTGACCTTGAAGAAACAGTTACAACTCTTCACAATCAGTATGGCGTTGATTTCTTCTATATCGCAGGCTACGGACTCGGCTTCGGCGATGTCAGCAGCGACTATGAATTCTTCAAATTCATGCAGACTGCAAACACCACCAACTCAGATGAAATCATTCAGATCGAATCAACCGCAACAGGCGCAACCTGCGTTGGAGCAGGCAAACAGTTTGATTCGGCTTATCTCGGCAGCCACGATGCAAAATATATCTCACCCGACAAATCCGTTGATATTTCAACCTGCTATTTCCCCAACAGAGTATGGCTCTTTGAAAATCAGAAGCACGAGCTTGAAAACAACAACACAGCTCTCAGACTTGCTTTTGAGCTTTCCTGCGGCAAGATTGACAACAACGAGCAGGATACCGAAAGATACCCCATCTTCAACGAATCAAGAGATCTCAAGAAGCTTAAGAGAAGCTATATCCCCGATCTTGAAAGATGGCTTGAAAGCAATACTCCTACCGGCGAGCAGCAGGAACTCATTGATGACAACACAAAGGCTGTTAACGAAATGATGGCAAGAACCATCAATGACAGAGATGCCGATGATGCAATAATCAATGATTATTATGAAATGCTCATCACTCTCGGAGTTTACAATGCTCCCGAAGAGCCCGGCGCATTTGACACGGCTCTTAATAACGGCCTCAAGTCCGCAAATGATATTGTCTGGAAGATTTGGGGACCCAAAGGATTTCTTCAGTTATTCTGATTGAAACAACAAAAGCCTTTCTCCACCGGAGAAAGGCTTTTATAAAAAAGAGGACAAATTATGAAACTTAAAGTTGCATCTTTCAACATCTTTCATTGCGAGGATTATCTTAAAGAAAAAATTGATTTTGATGCATTTGCAGAGCTTATCTCTTCGCTTGATGCAGATGTTGTCGGTCTTAATGAAGTTCACGGAAACGGCGATTGGGAGGAATATGAGCCTCAGGCTGAAATCCTCGGAGCAAAAACGGGATATAACAGCTTCTTTGCAAAGGCAACCGAGCTTGACGGAACAAATCCGTTCGGAAATGCCGTGCTGACAAGAAAGGCAATCAGAAGCGTTGAAGTTATTCCGATTCCCGATCCGGAGCCGAAAAAATATGATGGATATTATGAAACCCGCTGCGTTCTGAAAATGAAAATCGAGAATCCCGATTTTACCGTGCTTATAACTCATTTCGGATTGAATCCCGATGAGCAGGAAAATGCAGTCAACACGATTCTCGCAAACCTTGAGGAAGAAAGATGCGTTCTTATGGGGGATCTCAATGTCCGCCCCGATGATAAGGCGCTTCTTCCGATTCGTGAAAGAATGCTGGACACCGCTTCGGCAAGCGATGAAGCGCTTCTTTCGTTCCCGTCAGATTTGCCGGACCGCAAGATAGATTATATTTTCACAAGCAAGGATATAAAAACTCTCAAAGTTGAAGTGCCGGATAAGGTGCTTTCGGATCATCTGCCGATAACGGCGGAAATCGAATTCTGAAAAGGAGAAAAATTATGGTTTTCTGGAGAATAATTTCGGCAATCGCAACCTTCGGAATGCTTATTTACGGCGTTTTCGCAGGCACAAACTTTAATGATCATATTTCAAATTATAAAAAGAATGTTGATTCGGTTTGCTATGAAAACGATTTTGATTCTGCTGTTCCGCAAACGGAAATTTATAAGATGATCGATTCTCATCTGAAATCATCGGGCGAAAAAGAAAAGAAAGTTATTGTTATCGGATATGACGGCTGCCGTGCGGATAATCTTATCATGTGCGAAAAGAACGAAGAAAGCGCAGTTAAGGCTCTTCTTGCAGACGGCGGACATCTGAAGCTTTCATACTGCGGCGGAGTCAATTATCCCGTGATCAATAAGCAGGCAACCTCAACGGCTCCCGGCTGGTGCTCAATGCTTACAGGCGAATGGGCAAGCGTAACGGGCATAACAGATAACAGTATTGTAAAATCAAACGATTATCTTACGCTTCTCACAACGGAGGTTGAGAGCAAAACGATTGATTCATCGGCTTTTTATGTGTCATGGAACGGTCATTTCGTTAACGAAGACAGCACTTATTATCTCGAAAGAAAATACACAGAAGAAAAGCAGCTTGATGTTAAGATGGTTGATGCCGCTGACGATGCAGGCACATATTCAAATGTTATGGCAGATGTCGGCAGCGCAGAATGCTCCGATTTTATCTTCTCCATTTTTGAATATTGTGACCATTACGGCCACGACACGGGATTCTGCCCCAACAATCCCGACCAGGTCAAAGGCTTTGCCGAGCAGGAAAGCGATGCGCTTGACATAATCAACGCCATCAAAGCCCGTGAAAATTATGCGAATGAGGATTGGCTGATCATCATCACATCCGACCACGGCGGATATAACACCGGCCACGGCGGACCCACAATGCAGGAAAGATATACCTTCATTGCGGCAAACAAGAATTTCTGATAAAAATGGGGCAGCCCGTAAAGGACTGCCCCGCTTGTTGTGTTATATATTTTTTGAGCTTTCGGGAATAACGAGATAATCTATGGCGGATTCCATATTGATGAATTCAAAAATCATATTTGAAATATCCTCGGCGGATTCCTTCATTCCCTCGTCAAACCAAAGGCGAAAAACCGAAAAAATTGCGCCGACATAAAAATGAACGGCATATCTTCCGGATGTGCTTGCCCCCGCAACGGGGAAATAGTCATAAATTCTGCGGCTGAGCATATTTGACATAAGGTGAGCAAGGCCCGCTTCGTATGTTGCCTTGATTACCTCTGAATTTTCCTGAAAAAAACAGGCGACATAAGAAATGATAGTTTTTATGCTGTCTGCCTTTTCACCGCCGATTTTTTCGATCAATTTGCTTTCCTCATCTTCAAGGCGCTTGATGAGAATTTCATCCTTGCTCTTGTAGTTGCGGTAATAAGCCATTCTTGATACTCCGGCAAGATTTGTTATATCCGTTATGGAAATGCTGTCATAAGGTTTTTCCTGCATAAGCCGGAGCAGAGCGGTGACGATACATTCTTTTGTAAGAATATTTGATTCATTTTGTTTTTGCATAACAATATCAGCCTTTTTGTAACATATATAATAATGTTATTGATTTGTTCATAAAATTTTGTTACACTCGTAACAGTTACAATTGTAACATTGCATAAAATTTTTGTCAAGCAGATAAAACAAGATAATTTTCGGCAAAATCTCTGTTTTCAATACAGATTCAACGAGGTATAAAGATGCTTAAACTCAGAAATATCGTTAAGGAATATCCGACGGGAGATACTTCCGTTGTTGCTCTTAAGGGCATTGATGTTGAATTCCGCAAGAGCGAATTTGTTTCCATTCTCGGTCATTCGGGATGCGGCAAAACAACGCTTCTCAATATTATCGGCGGACTTGATCAATACACAACAGGTGACCTTATCATTGAAGGCAAATCCACCAAGGATTTCAAAGACAGCGATTGGGACACTTACCGCAACCATTCTGTCGGTTTTGTTTTTCAGAATTATAATCTGATTCCCCATCAGACTGTTCTTTCAAATGTTGAGCTGGCGCTCACTCTTTCGGGCGTTTCCAAGGCCGAAAGAAAGCAGAGAGCGATTGAAGCGCTTGAAAAGGTCGGCCTCGGCGATCAGATAAATAAAAAGCCGAATCAGATGTCTGGCGGTCAGATGCAGAGAGTTGCCATTGCGAGAGCGTTGGTCAACGATCCGGAAATTCTTCTTGCCGATGAGCCGACGGGTGCGCTTGATTCCGAAACAAGCGTTCAGATAATGGAAATTCTCAAAGAAATTTCTGCAGAGAAGCTTATTATTATGGTTACTCATAATCCGGAGCTTGCAGAAGAATATTCAACAAGAATTATCCGCCTTATTGACGGCAAAATAGTTGATGATTCAAATCCCTATACGGAAAACGAGCAGACCGAAGAAACATCGAAAGAAGATTCAAAGGCTGATAAAAAAGCGTATAAAAAGGAAAACAAAAAGCGCTCAATGTCATTCTTTACCGCTCTTTCTCTTTCGCTCAACAACCTGCTTACGAAGAAGATGAGAACCTTCCTCACCTCGTTTGCCGGCAGCATAGGCATTATCGGAATCGCTCTCATTCTTTCGCTTTCGAGCGGATTCCAGGCATATATTGATGCAATTCAGCAGGAAACGCTCACCTCATATCCGGTTACGGTAGAGAGCGCAACGATGGACCTCAACGGTATGGCTGAAAGCATGGCAGGCAATTCCTCGGGAGAAGTCGGCCATGAGCTTGATAAGGTTTATTCAAACACCATGGCTGCAAGCATGGCAGAAACCTTCACATCGGAAATCTGGTCAAATGACCTTGCGAGCTTCAAGAAATTCCTTGAAAGCGGCAACAGCGGAATTGAGCCGTATGTCAGCAGCATTCAGTATACCTACGGCGGAAAAATGAATATTTTCGCAGGCGACACTTCTGAAAGCCTTAATCAGGTTTATCCAAGCCCGATTATTGATATGATGGCTTCCATGGTCGGCAATATGAATATCGGCGGCATGGGAATGGATTTATCAAGCCTTCAGAGCTATGAAAAATATTATAATTCGTGGCAGGAAATCCTCAATAACGATGAGCTTCTTGAATCACAGTATGATGTTATTACGGGCACCTGGCCGAAAAATTATAACGAAGTAGTTCTCATTATTGATAAAAACAACGAAATCAGCGACCTTGCAATTCAGGGTCTCGGAATCACCGACCAGCAGGATATGATTGATTCATTTATGGCAATGCAGGACGGCGAAAATTTCGAGGCAAAGAAATACGAAATTGAATATAAGGACATTATCGGCAAGACTTTTAAGCTTGTGCTTGAGCCCGATTATTTTGCATACGATGAGGATGCAAAGGTCTGGAACGATATGCATGATGACGAAACATATTCAAAGATGCTCGTTGATAACGGCGAAGAAATCAAAATCGTCGGAATCATCAGACCCAAAGAAGGCTCTCTTATGGTTGCAACAACCGGCGCAATCGGTTATACCTCAAAGCTTACTGAATATGTTGTTAACAAAACGAACGAATGCGAAATAGTCAAGCAGCAGAAGGCAAATCCCGATATAGATGTTTTCACGGGCATTCCGTTCCCGGCTGAAGAAAGCAAGGCCACGGAAGCAAAGGCAGAAGAGAAAAAGGAAGCCGAAGCATCAACGGCGGCAAAAGATGTTTCGCTTTCGTGCGAAATCGAAAAGCCTGTTGTTTCATCGCTTATGAAAGATGAAAAGGCTCCCGAAATCAAAGCAACGGCAGGAATAACCGATTTCAGCAATGCAAAGCCCGTTACAGAGGAAGAGGTTTATGCGAGCATTGATGCCGTTTACAGCGGCAATGAAGCTGCGCAGATGAAGCGTCTTGTTGAGCTTATGCTTAAAGACAGTCTTTCAAAAGACGAAAAGAACGAGCTTATCGGTTATCTTGATGAAATGCTCAAGGCAAATCCGATTCAGGGAATCAATGTTTCGGGTAAGCAGGCATATAATCTTTATCTTTCGAAGATGAACAGAGAAAACAAGCTCAAGATGCTTTCCGCAATGATGGCTGAAAACGGCGTTGCCACCGCTCCCGAAGAGAATCCGGAGGATATTCCCGTTGAGGAAGAAAAAGAGCCTGAGCCTCAGCCTCTTGCAAAGAGCTATAAGGAAGCTCTTACGATCCTCGGAGCAGGCGACATAAGCAAGCCTCTCAATATCAACATCTATCCTCTTGATTTTGAATCAAAGGATGCAATTGCCGGAATCATCAAGAAATATAACGAAGATGCGAAAGCATCGGGCAACGGGAATCTTGAAATCAAATATACGGATTATATCGGGCTTCTTCTTTCGTCAGTTACGAAGATAGTCAATGTTATTTCGTATGTTCTCATTTCATTTGTTGCAATTTCTCTTGTTGTTTCATCAATTATGATAGGCATAATCACCTATATTTCGGTTCTTGAAAGAACGAAAGAAATCGGTATTCTCCGTGCAATAGGCGCTTCAAAGAAGGATATTTCAAGAGTGTTCAATGCAGAAACCCTGATAGTCGGTTTTGTTTCCGGCTCGCTCGGTATTCTTATAACGATTCTGCTGAATATTCCGATAAATATGATTATTCAGCATCTGACGAAGATACCCAATGTTTCGCAGCTTCCCGTTATGGGCGGAATCATTCTCGTCTGCATCAGTATGTTCCTCACGCTGATAGCAGGTCTTATTCCTTCGGGAATCGCATCGAGAAAGGATCCGGTTGTTGCGCTCCGAACAGAATAAAAAAATTAAGGCTATGCTCAAACGGGCATAGCCTTTTTGTGTAAAAAAAGAGGTCGCCCTTGGCGACCTCTTCGTTTTCAAATCATACCCACCACATTTCGCCTGTGGATTCGGTAACAAGAACTTCCTTGAGGAACGAAACAGCCTTTGAAAGGCCTTCATTCTGGCTCATGAGCGAATCCTCATGCTCAATGCTGATAGCGTAGTCATAGCCGACCATGCGAAGATTTGAAATCATATCTTTCCAATATGAATAATCGTTGCCGTAGCCGACTGAACGGAAAATCCAGGAGCGGTTGATTTCGTCGCCGTAAGGCTTTGTGTCAAGAACGCCGTTTACAGCGGTATTATATTTATCGATCTTTGTATCCTTTGCGTGGAAGTGGAAGATTGCATCGCCGAGCTTGCGGATGCAGGCAACGGGATCCATTCCCTGCCAGATAAGGTGGCTGGGGTCGAAGTTTGCGCCGATTTCGGGGCCGACTGCTTCACGGAGCTTAAGAAGCGATTCCGTGTTATAAACGCAGAAGCCGGGGTGAAGTTCAAGAGCGATTTTGTTAACGCCGTGAGCCTTTGCAAAAGCAACAAGATCCTTCCAATAGGGGATAAGGACCTTTTCCCACTGCCAGTTGAGAATGTCGGTAAAATCATTCGGCCAGGGGCAGACTACCCAGTTGGGATATTTTGCCGTTTCACAGTCGCCGGGGCAGCCGGAGAAGGTGTTTATCTGATGAAGGCCGAGTTTTTCTGCAAGAAGAATTGTGTTTCTGATGGTTTTATCATAATCGGCGGCAAGCTCCTTGTTGGGATGAACGGGGTTGCCGTGGCAGGAAAGAGCGCTGATTTCCATGCCGTATTTTTTGATAAGAGCTTTGAACTCTTCAAGCTTCTTTTCGTCTGCAAGGAGGGTTTCGGGGTCTGCATGAGCATTTCCGGGATAACCGCCGCAGCCGATTTCAACCATTTCAATGCCGAGTGACTTGAAATATTTGAGGGATTCCTCAAGCGAAAGATTTGAAAGTAAAGTTGTGAATACTCCGAGCTTCATAATCGTTTCTCCTTATTTATCAATTGATTTAAGATATTTAAGACTTCTTGCGATGTCTTCAAAGCCTGTGGGTTCGGGATCGTCATTTTCAACTATGAGCCATTCCATGCCCATTTTCTTTGCAGCTTTCATAACGGCGGGAATATCGCAGTTGCCTTCGCCGAGAGCCTTCGGATGGCCGTCAATGCCGTCTTTAACGTGAAGATGAACGATGTTGTCCTTTTTCTCAAGCAGGAATTTATAGTTGTCAATGCCTGCGTGGAAGCTCCAATAGGTGTCGATTTCAAGCGAGCAATAGCTGCCGATAACATCAATGGGAAGCATCTTGTTGCGAAGGGGCTTGAATTCCTCGGTGTGATTGTGATAATAAACCTTCATGCCGTATTTTTCCATGGCATATTTCTGCGCATTGCCGAGAATTTTTCCGGTAAGCTTGCATTCGACCATTGTTCTGTGGGGAGCTCCGCCTACGCCGATTGCCTTTGTGCCGAGAATGTGCTGGAATTCAATCGTTTTTTCAAGATTGAATTTTGTGAAGTTTTCAAGACCGATATGGCCGCCTACGCAGACAAGACCGAGCTCATCAAGCTTTGCCTTGATTTTTTTTGCATCAGCTCCGAAGTAGCCTGCAAATTCAACGCCGTCATAGCCGATTTTCTTGATTTCCTCAAGAGCTTTGAGAAGGGTTTTTTCGTCTTTGATATGTTCTCTGACGGAATAAACCTGAACAGCATATTTCATAGCTTTTTCCTCCTGATATGTCACACAAGTGACCTGATAAACTAATTATAGCAATGAATTTCGCATATTTCAATATAATTATTGCTCGTTAAGATATTTTTCTGCAATATCTGCCGCAAGGCGTACGCTTTCGGAACACGGACGCTTTTTATAATATTCTTTTGTTCTGCATTCGGGATTCGGGCATGAGGGTCCTTCGCCGAGCCCGAGAAGCTCACGGCAGATCATTGAGCCGCATTCCGCTTTGAATTCGCCTGCCGCCAGCTGGATCAGAGCATAGAGGGCTGCTTTCTCTTCGTGATTTGCAGGGTCGGTTGAAGCTTTCAGATACGAAAGCACCATAACCATTCCGCTGACTGCGCCGCAGACTTCTCTCATTCTGCCCATTCCGCCGCCGAAGCCTGCGGAAAGTCTGATTGCCGTTTCTTGATCAAGACCCGTTTCATCGCAGAATGCGCAGAAAACGGCTTGCGCACAGTTCATTCCATTCTCAAAAAGTTCTTTTGCAATTTCACCCTTGTTCATATTTACCTCCGTTATTGCGAGAGTCTGCTGTTGTAAAGCTCCTTATAAAATCCGTTTGCCGAAAGAAGCTCTTCGTGAGTGCCCTGCTCGATTATTTTACCGTCATTCATAACGAGAATCGTGTCGGAATTCTTTATCGTTGAAAGACGGTGGGCAACGATGAAGCTCGTTCTGCCCTGCATCATCTTATGAAATGCCTTCTGAATTTTTATTTCGGTTCTTGTGTCGATAGACGAAGTTGCCTCGTCGAGAATCAGCATCGGCGGAAGGCAGAGCATAACTCTTGCGATGCAGAGAAGCTGTTTCTGCCCCTGCGAAAGCTCCGAGCCGTTGTCCGAAATAACGGTGTTAAGTCCCTGCGGAAGACGCCTTATGAAGCTGTAAGCGTTGGATGCCTTTGCCGCTTCGATAATTTCTTCGTCAGTTGCCTCCGGTCTGCCGAGGGCAATGTTTTCTTTTACGGTGGCTTCCTTTATCCATGTGTCCTGAAGAACCATTCCGTAATTTCTGCGAAGACTTTCTCTTGTTATATCCGCAATGTCAATGCCGTCAATTGAAATTTTGCCGCTGTCCGCATCATAGAAACGCATAAGCAGATTGATAACAGTTGTTTTGCCGCAGCCCGTCGGACCGACTATGGCGATTCTGCTTCCGCTTTTTGCGGAAAGATTAAGATTTTTGATAAGTTCTCTGCTCTTGTCATAGGAGAAGCAGACATTTTCGAGCGTTACCCTGCCGTCGGTGTTTTCAAGAGTTATCGCGGATTCTCCGTCGGGTGTCTGCGGAGTTTCTTCGATCAGCTCAAAAAGTCTTTCGGCGCAGGCAAGAGCATTCTGAAGCTCCGCAACAACGCCGGAGATTTCATTGAACGGCTTTGTGTATTGATTGGCATAGCTTAAGAAGCAGGAAAGCGAGCCGACGGAAATTCCGCCGCTGATGACCGCAAATGCGCCCGAAAGGGCAACTCCCGCATAAACCATACTGTTTATGAATCGTGTTGAGGGATTGACGAGCGAAGAAAAGAACACTGCACGAAGCGAATATTTTGCATAGCGGCTGTTGATTTCGTCAAATTCTTCAAGGCATTTTTCTTCTCTTGAAAAAGCGGTCATAATTTTTCTGCCGTTTATCATTTCGTCTGTGTATGCTGTTTCTTCGCCTCTGGTCTGTGACTGAAGCTTAAACATACTGAAGGTTTTGCCGGCGATGAATTTTGCAACAAAGAGTGAAAGAGGAGTTAAAACCACAACAACGAGAGCGATTTTAAAATTCACCGAAAGCATAAAACCGAGAGTGCCGAGAATTGTGATGATTCCGGTAAAAAGCTGGGTAAATCCCATCAGAAGGCCATCCGCAAACTGATCTGCATCGGAAATTATACGGCTGACCGTTTCGCCTGCGGGATGTTTATCAAGATAAGAAAGCGGAAGAATCTGAAGCTTTTTCATTGACGCATTTCTGACATCTCTGACAACTCTGAACGAAATGCGGTTGTTGAGAGAATTCATGATCCATTGAGCAAGAGCCGCAATGCAGGCAAGAGCGCCTATAAAAATCAGATCCGTTTTTATGCTTGCAAAATCAACATTGCCTTTTCCGATTATGCAGTCGATTGCCTTGCCTGCAAAAACCGGAATGCAGAGCGATGCCGCAACGCTGACGGCGGCGAGCATAATTGAAATGATCAACAGAGCTTTGTATCTGCCGACATATTTAAGCACTTTTTTCAGAGATCCGGAGTTGAGCTTTTTCATTCCGCCACCTCCTCATCAAATTGCGAGAGATGGATTTCTCTGTAAACCTCGCTTGATTTCATCAGTTCATCGTGAGTGCCGACGGATGCTTTGCCGTCTTCAAGCACTATGATTTTATCTGCGTGCATAATTGAAGAGGTGCGCTGCGAAACGATGAATCTGACCGTTTCGGGATATTTTTCGTTTATCGCTTTGCGCATGGCGGCGTCTGTTGCGTAGTCAAGCGCAGAGGAACTGTCATCAAAAATAAGCACATCCGCTTTTTTTATCAGCGCACGGGCAACGGTAAGCCTCTGCTTCTGCCCGCCCGAAAAGTTTCTGCCGTTTTGCTCAACCTCTGAATCGATTCCGCCCTTTTCAAGAACGAAATTTTTTGCCTGCGCCGCTTCAAGCGCTGAATATATTTCTTCGTCCGAAGCGTTTTCGCTGCCCCAGAGCAGATTTTTTCTGATGCTTCCCTTGAAAAGCATTGCTTTCTGGGGAACAACGGCAATGAGGCTGCGCAGTTTTTCTTTTGAAATTCCGCTGACATCCATACCCTTGAAAAGAACGCTTCCGGAGGATGCTTTATAGAATGCGGGGATCAGGTTTATAAGTGTTGTTTTTCCCGAACCCGTTGAGCCGATGATTCCTATTGTTTCGCCTTTAAAAGCCTTGAACGATATTTCTTCAAGCGAATTTTCGGCGGAGCCGCCGTAAGCGAATGAAACATTCCTGAATTCAACAACGGGAGCATTTTCATCGGGATCGAAAATTTCGGGCTCTTCTTCATCTTCGAGAGAGAGCACATCTCTGACTCTTGATGCGCAGGCGGCGGATTTTGTGATGGTGATTATGAGGTTTGCGAGCTTGATCAGCTCAACGAGGATCTGCGACATATAGTTATAGAGCGCAACAACAGCGCCCGTTGAGATAAGCCCTGAATCAACTCTGACCGCGCCTTTATAAATCAGCGCGGCGATACCTATATTGATAATAACGCAGTTGAGGGGATTGAGCAGAGCGGAAATTCTGCCCGTATGTTCCTGGATTGAGGTCAGAGCGGAATTTCTGTTTTCAAATTCTTCTGTCTGCTCTTTTTCTTTTCCGAATGCACGGATGACTCTTGCTCCGGTCAGGCTTTCCTTGGCTGTGCAGAGAACTTTATCAAGAGCAGAGCGTACTTTTTTATTGAGCGGAATACATATAAGCATGATCCCGAAAACAACGACCGAAAGAGCGGGAATGATGATAACAAAGGTAATTGCCGCATTTGCATCAACCGTAAACGCCATTATCATTGCGCCGAAAACAACGAACGGAGAGCGCAAAAGCAGACGCAGGCCGAGATTTATGCCGTTCTGAATGCTGTCGGTGTCGCTTGTCATCCTCGTTATGAGGGTTGATGTGCCTGCCGAATCAAGCTTATCAAAGGATAAACGGCTGATTTTTTCAAAAAGCGAATGGCGAAGCCGTCTGACAAAGCCGACTGCTGCCGAAGCCGCAAAATATTGCGCAGTAATTGAAAATGCAAGCCCTGCTGTTCCGAGAAGCACGAGCAGAGCGCATCTTTTCAGAATGAATGATTTATCGCCGTTTGCAATGCCCGTGTCAATAAGCGAAGCAATAACGAGCGGCACAAATAATTCAAGAGTCGCTTCTGCCATCTTGAAAAGCGGAGCGAGAACGCATTGTATTCTGCTTCCCTTGATATATTCAGTTAATTTAACCTTGTTTTTCAAGTCATCTGCTCCTTAAAGGTTATAATTAATAAATCATATTATACATTATTATTTTTGTTTTTGTCAATGAACGGTGAATTTTCATTTTTGAATTGACCGTGTTTAAAAAAGATGATATAATATTTTTCAGATGCGGTTTGCCGCTCAATTTTATAACAGGAGAAAAAAACAAATGAATTTCTTTACCGGACTTTTATTCAAAATCATTGACGGCTTTTTCAGCGTTGTGATTGCCGCAATGTCAATTTTCTGCCCCATCGGAAAAGAGCCTCCGAAAACTCCCGATGATTTTGCCCCCGTGCTTCGCTTTGCGGTTTGCAGCGATGTTCACCTCAGCGGAGAAGACAGCGACCCGCACGCAGAAAGATATGCAACATTTTTTGAGGACACCTATGTTTATGCGGAAAAGCAGGCATATAAGAATGTTGACGCTTTCGTTGTTGCCGGAGATATGACCGGCGGCGGAAGAGATGCGGAATATGCAAAATTCGTCAGCCTCAATGAAGAGCATCTTCGTGACGGCTCACAGCTTATTACCGTTCTCGGCAACCACGAATTCATTGCATACCGTGACGAAGATCCCACGGTAGGCTACGCAAAATATAAGGAATATATGAAGAGAGATGTTGATACCGATAATGTTATCAACGGCTATCATATTGTCGGCGTTTCCTATGCAGACGATGCAAAGACCTTCTCCGGCAAGGATAAGTGGCTCAGAGAGGTTCTCAACAACGCCAGGAGCGAAGACTCCGCAAAGCCGATTTTCGTTATTCAGCATCCCGCTCCGTTTGCTTCAATTTACGGCAGCGTTAACTGGGGCGATCCCACAACGGGCTTTGTTTATCCCGCATATCCTCAGGTTATGACCTTCTCCGGCCATTCACACTATGCGGCAAATGATCCGAGATCAATAAATCAGACTTCGTTCACGGCAGTCGGCACGGGATGCCTTGCCGCTTCGATGGTCAACATCGGTTATATCGAGGGCGACTGCGATGCGCCCGGCGATTCAGGAACATTCTGGATAGTTGAAGCAGATGCAAACGGCAATGTCCGTCTTCAGCTCTATGATGCAGTTACACATCAGTTCTTTGATAAGAACGAATACTATATTTCGGATATAACAAAGCGTTCGGCTCATTATTATAACTGGAATAATCTTAAGTCGCTTGACACAACTCCGGCATTCCCGGGCGGCGCAGCGGCATCCGCAGAGACGGATAATGACGGCAATATGATTCTTTCATTCCCCAACGCAGAAAGTTACTGGGGCACGGAAAGCTATCAGATTGAGCTTTCGGGCGCAGGCAAATTCTCGGATATAGTTATTTCAAACTATGTCAGAGTAAATGACAATGTTATGAAGGTCAATGCCGGCAAGCTTCCCAACGGCAAATATGAATATAAGATCACTCCCGTCAGCCCCTATGCAAAAACGGGCAAGGCTCTTACGGGTTCGTTTGAATATGTTGGCTTGGTTCTCAAATAAAATCTATTTATAAAAACAGTAAACGGGCTGTGACGATTTTTGGTTGCGTCACAGTCCGTTTGTGTTTCTGATATTTTATTTTGATAAGCGTTCAGCCATATCAATAATTGCATTTAAATCATCATCGTTTAATTTTTTGGCGAGAACAATAAGTTTGTTTATCTGTTCAGGATTATCTGTTTCATCGTCAAAGAATTCTTTAGGCGTAATTCCAAGATAATCGCAAATATAGATAAATTCAGTCATTGACGGAAAAGCCTTACCTGATGTTATACTGCGAATATAACTGTTGCTGTGTCCTAAATCGAGGCTCATTCTATATTCCGACACATTTTTTCTCATTCGAAGTTCAGTTATTCTTTCGGCTATATAGTTTTCTTTCACGATTTAATCACCTCTTTTTTAAATCTTACAATAATTAAATCGTTAAATATGGTACTATAATATCCAATTTATGTTGAATTTAAACTATTCAATCGCTATAATGTATTTATAATACGGAGAGTGATTGATTATGGATATTGAAAGAACTGTTTGCTTCATAGGCCACAGAAGAATACCGGATGATAATGAATTTTCAAAAAGAGTTGAGAAAGTGATAAAAGGATTGCTCAATCAAGGCTATTGCTATTTTATTTTCGGTGACCATTCACAATTCAACACTTTATGCTACAACATTGTTTCGGGATTAATAAAAGATTATCCTGATATTGAAAGAATACATTACCGAACCAATTCACCGGAGCTTGATGAATATTCCGAAAGATTATATTCAGACGGATATGAAAAAAGTGTTTTTCCGAAAAGAGTAATAAATTCCGGAAAAGCTGCTTATATTCAAAGAAACCGAGCAATGATATATGACAGCAAGGTGTGTGTTTTTTATTATGACAATAACTGCTCGTATTCATTAAGCGGAACCAAAGCTGCCTATGAGTTTGCATCAAAACATAAAAAAGAAATTATAAAAATCGGAATTATCACGGAATCATGATGTTGTCAGCGGATATGATATGGAAGATTGACGGTATTCCTGTAGGGTCAGCATTTATGCTGACCGTATTTCTCATAAGCGCTCAAAGAAAAACGGGCTGTGACGATTTTATATTTCGTCACAGCCCGTCAGCTTTTTTATCTTAAAATTATATCGGCGCTTTCGGTAAGATTATCAATGCCGTAAACAAAAAGCACCTGCGAGATATTGTTTTCGCTTATCAGAGCGGAAACGGGTTTTTTATAGTATCTCAAATCAACCATAATTATGTTTGCATAGTTTTCTGCAAGGAACGGAGCAAGGCAGTGAGCAAAGGAATCTTTGATCATCAGAAGATTTCCGCCCTCATTGCCCGTTTTTATTTTGACAAGCGGATGATTTCCGTTGAGAAAAGCAACATATTTATCGCCGGCTTGAAGAGCATCGGTGAAAAACATATTATCATAAATTTCTTCTTTGCCGTCATTTATGATAACCTCTGCTTTTCCTCCGGTTTTTTTGCTTCGCATAATCTTGACGGAATCGGGTTTCGTGAGAGTATAGAGCGAGGTTGAATAGGATGTGCCGAAAAAGCCGTCTGTTATTTCGGGCGTGAATCCGCTTTCGGGAGTTGCTTCAAGATTCAGCGCTTTGCAGATTTCACGGTAACCGATGTATGCGCCGTCGCTCGTCCAATGGTGGTCGGTTTTATAAAATAATTGCTTGTCGTTTTTTGCCGCCGTCATCGGAGCAAAAAGGTCAATAACAGTCAGATATTGTGAGCATTCCCGGAGCATCTGAAGATATGTTCCGTCACGGTATTCAAGAGAATTTTTCGGGAGCTTGTCGGCATAAATATATCCCTTTGACGGAACTGCGGTTATTGCGCAGGGGATGCCGCATTCGCCGGCAAATTTCAGTATTCTGTCCATATTCACATTGAAACGGTTTTCTCTTTCAAAAGGCTTTTCGATCAGCCAGCCGTCGGAGCCGAGATAAACTCCGTTTGAGCCGTTGTTGCCTTTGAGAAGCTGAAAATATGAGTTGATGCTCACAAAAGCATTTCTGAACGGCGTCTGGTCAGCGAGAAATTCTTCAAACTCCGATGCAAAATCGCCGCTCACAAGCGACTTTATGCTGAATTCGGGAAATTCCGCAAGGTATCTTTTTTCGGTTTCGGAAAATTCATTCTTCGGCATGAAAATATAAAGAATTCCGATTCCGAAAATAAAAAATAGAAAAACTCCGGTTATTAACTTTGATTTTGTTTTGTTTTTCATATCAGAATTTAAAGTAAAGGAAGGGATTATAGCTGCTGCTGACAAGGCCTGCCGTGCAGAGAAGAAGAATGACTGCGGCGGCGGTGACCTCGGCAAAAATGAATCCCTTTCGATTACGAAGCCTCATATAAATATTTCTTATCAGCGGAGTTGATGCAATTGCGCAGAAAACGAGAATCGGCAGATAATTCAGAATGACCGAAAGCGCATCCGCAGAAGCCATCGGTCCGCCGAAAAGCGTCGGAATGAATTTGCTCATTGCTTCAAAGCCGCCGGCATCGTCTGCAAAATAGAAAATGACCCAGCCGAAAGCGATAAGGAAAAGCGAATAAATGCGAGAAACAAAATTCGGCATTTTTTCAAGAGCTTTGAGAAGAAAGAGCTTTTCTATAATCAGAATAACTCCGAAATAAACGCCCCATAAAACGAAATTCCAGCTTGCGCCGTGCCACAAACCGGTCAGGAGCCACACAATAAGCAGATTGACAAGAGTGCGCAGCTTGCCTTTTCGGTTGCCGCCGAGCGGAATATAAACATATTCTCTGAACCAGGTGCCGAGCGAGATATGCCATCTGCGCCAGAATTCGGTAATGCTTTTTGAAATATAGGGGAAATTGAAGTTTTCAAGGAATTCAAAACCGAGCATATTTCCGAGGCCTCTCGCCATATCGGAATAGCCGCTGAAATCAAAATAAATCTGAAATGAAAAAGCGATAACGCCGACCCAGGAAGCGAGTGTACCGCCATCCATTTCACGAAGCTCATCCCAAAGCTGACCCATCGGGTTTGCAAGAAGCACTTTTTTTGCAAGTCCGAGCAGGAAGAGCCGGATTCCTCTTGCGAACTGCTCAATGTTTTCGTTCCTGCAATTAAGCTGATCATCAACATCACGGTATCTGACAATAGGTCCGGCGATGAGCTGCGGAAACAGAGAAACATAAGCGCCGAAAGAAACGATGTTTTTCTGCGCCTCGGTGTCTTTCCTGTAAACGTCGATCGTGTAGGACATGATCTGGAAGGTGTAGAAAGAAATTCCGATGGGCAAAGGCACATTAACTGCGGGGATATTCGCAAACGGAAGAATTACCTTGAGATTTTCCGTTATGAATCCCGCATATTTGAAAAAGCCGAGCATTCCGAGGTCGATAACAACGGATACGATCAGAATTGCTTTTTTCTTTTTGCGGTTTTCGGATTTGGCGATCATCAGACCTGCAAAATAGTTGATCACGATTGAGAATATCATAAGAAAAACCATTATCGGCTCGCCCCAACCGTAAAAAACGAGGTCTGCAATCAAAAGGAAAGCGTTTCTGAATTTTTTCGGGAGTATGTAATAAACGGATAAAACAACAGGGAGAAAAACGAACATAAACAGCAAACTTGAAAATACCATTCGTTTTCCTCCCTTTAAATTAATTGAATTATGTTAATCTGTAAAATATGAATCATAGATTTCAAGCATTTTATCCTGCGAGGCGGAAATAAACATTGCAACATATTCGCCTTTGATGTCAACTATGCTCGAAGTGAGAATTTTATACTGTTCCGGATCATAATCCTTCATGCTGTCCTTCTGATAAGCGATATGCTGGCCGAGAAGGTCTGCGATTTCTTCGGCGGCTGCGGAATCATTCGCCTTTATCATAACGATTTCGTCTTTATATCCGCAGGCATCCTGAACGGCTATCATTTCAGAAATTTTTTCGGTTTTGATGCCGTAATAATCAATCATATCGTTTGCAGTGAGGTTGAATTTTTCATATTCCATCGGGATTTCTTCTGAAATTTTAAGATAGATGTTTCCGATGGAATCGGTGCAATTGACCGTTATTTCCGGCACAGAGGGATTATCCTTACCGCCGCACGAGGCAAACGCAAAAAGCATTGCGAAAACAAGAAGCAAAGAGAATATTTTTTTCATTTTATTTCACCTTTCAGCAGTATTTATTTGTAAGCATATCGATCCAAACCTTGCAGCCTGCATAAGACATGTGAACGCCCTGCGCATCCTTGTCGCTGCAATATTCATCTTTAAAGCAGTTGTCGGCGCCCTTGAGCGAGGATGCAACGTCAACATAGGTCCAGCCGTTTGCATTGCAGAGATTTTTGAGAGCTGCATTGAAAGCGTCAATTGACTGATTGTTGAATCTGCCGTGCTCCTTTGCTTTGATGACCGGGGTCACGGACTGAACATAAATTTTAACATCGGGATTTTTTTCAATGATTCTGCCGATAAGCTTTTCGGCGTTTTTCATTCCCGTGTCAACGGAATATGCGCAGAAATCATTCAGACCGAGCATAATGAAAACCTTTTTTGCTCCGGTTTTCTGAACGCCGTCTTCAATCATAATTTCTTTGCCCTGATATTTCGGATGAATTGAATTTGCCGAACCGATTGCTCCGAGAGAATTGCCGTAGCCCATGCTTCCGGCAACGAGAAACTGCGCTTTTCCGAGGCATTCTGCGCCCTTGTTCCGCTGGTTGGTTACATAATTGCGAAGCCCGAGCGAAACGCTGTCGCCAACAAAAACAACATCGTCAAAAAATTCTTTTCCCGTTTTATATTTGTTTTTCTGAATAAGATTCGGAAAGGTTCTGCCCGGCTTTCTTGTCGGCGGTTCCGTGCTTTCCGAATATTCAAGCTCCGAGGGACCGACCTTTTCCGCTCCGACGGTATGAGAAGCCGAAACGGCGGCAGTTGAAAAAATCAGGGAGGTCAGCTCAGTATACTCTTCTGTTGATGCTTCCGGGGCCGCCTCGCTTGATGATTCTTCAAATAAAGGAGAATCAACGGAGGTCTGAACGGCTGTTGTTGACAATTCATCCATTCCGAGGGTAATTCTGCAGGATGAGAGCAGACCCAAAAGAGCGGCAGCAGAGAGAAGAATGCTTATGTGTTTTCTCATATATAACTCCTTCGGTTTACAAAAAACCGATTTTTCCGACTCAATTTGCATTATAATTATACCATTATATTAAGTAATGTCAATGGTTTTATTGATGATGAATTTTGCCAAATCAGCTTGAAAATGCAGCCCGTTTTTGATATTATATTTTCGGAGGCGATACAATGGAAAAACCTGTTTTAAGATTTAATGACGGCGGAAAATTCAGAGTTCTGATGATTTCCGATTTCCATGCGGGAAAGAGTTACAATCCAAAGCTCAAAAAGGGAATTGAAGCTCTGCTTGAGGAAACGAAACCGGATTTTGTTATGGTCGGCGGCGACCAGGTGCTTGAAAAAGATAATTATGACGATGTGAAAGCTTATATGGCGGATATTATGGAGCCGGTTATTTCACGAAAGATTCCCTGGGGAACGATTTTCGGCAACCACGACAGAGAGGTCGGAATTGATATCGCCCTTGAAGAAAAAGCTTATGAAGAAATTCCTTATTGTATGTCTGAAAGCGGACCGGAGGAGCTTCACGGAATCGGAAACTATTGTCTGACTATTCTTTCATCCGAGGATGATAAACCTGCATTCAATCTTTGGGCGATGGATTCAAACAGATATATTGAAGATTATGCGGAAATGTTCGGGATGGATAAGAACACGAGATTCCGCCTGCCCGATCATTTCAATTACGGCGCAAACGGAGCCGCTCCGCTTTTTGATCAGATTCAATGGTATTTCAATAAATCGCTGAATATGGAAAAGGAATCCGGAAAAAAGATTCCCGGAATAATGTTTATGCACATACCTCTTCAAGAATATCTTGAGGTTTTGCGAAATCCCGAAGAATGCGGCGCAAGAGGGGATATGAGAGAAAAATGCGGCGCAACCGAAATAAATTCCGGGCTGTTTCTTGCCGGCCTGCAAAGGGGAGATATCAAGGGATATTTCTTCGGCCACGAGCATCTGATTGATATTCAGGGCGAATATTGCGGAGTTACTCTCGCCTGCGATGCGGCAATTGGCTATAATATGTCCGCTCACGATGATTTGAGAGGCGGCAGAGTTATTGATATTACCGAAGACGGCACGATTTCAACAAGAATGATAAAGCTGATGGATCTGCTCGGCAGGGATGCAATGCGTGATCCCTCATATATGGAGGGCGGCTGCTATTATTTCATTCGTAAGCTGTGAGGAGGATGATTATGTTTACATACGACAGAAAAGCGATCCTGCTCGATGTTGATAACCTTGACCACGTAACGATCGAGCCGAAATGGGGCAAGCCCTTTAACTGCGAAAAAGCAGTCAGGGTGATAGACAGAGTGCTGGGTATTTATCCCGAAATCAAGGATTCGCCCGATTTTGTCAGCTATTCCGATATGCAGAGCGAGGCGGAGCTGACCGCCTGCATCATCTCAATAAGAACATATCTGATGAAAGCAATAAATCTTGCATAAAAAAAGAGCTTTGAGTTCCGGTTTCGATCAAACTCAAAGCTTTTTATTTTTATTTACCCACGCAGAAGCGGGAGAACACTTCATCAACAACGGCTGCGGATGCTTTTTCGCCGGTCAGCTCAAGAAGAGAATCAATTGCGCAGTCTGCGCAGACATTGACCGCATCATAGGTAACGCCGTTTTCAAGAGCGGCAATCGCTTCGCCGAGTCTTTCCGAAGCCGAAACGCAGCAGCTTCTCTGCCTTTCGCTTGTCAGGCAGGCGGCGTTCGGGTCAAATTCATTCGCCGAAAGAATATCGGCAATGGCTTCTTCAAGCTCCCTTTCTCCGTCACCGCTGACGGCGGAAAGCTCAACAAGCTTCGGAAAATAATTTTCAAGAGTTTCTCTGTCCGCCTTTTCGGGAAGGTCGGATTTATTCAGAATTGCAACGCATTTTTTGCCCTTGCATTGCCTGATTATCTGCATATCGTCGTCGTTCAGCGGAGCGCTTCCGTCAAAAACGGCAAGAATCAGATCTGCTCTTTCAAGCCTGCGTTTTGCCATATCAACGCCGATATTTTCAACAAGGTTTTCTGTTTCGTGAATTCCGGCTGTGTCGGCAATTCTTAAAATTATATCTCCGAGAACGATCCTTTCTTCAATAACATCACGGGTCGTGCCGGCAATATCCGTTACGATGGAACGCTCAAAGCCGGTGAGCAGATTCATAAGAGTTGATTTGCCGACATTAGGTCTGCCGACGATAACCGAATCAACGCCGTCCGTTACGGCTCTGCCGCAGTCATATCTGCGGATGATGGCATCAAGCTCCGTTTTGGTTTTTCTGAAAATATTCAGCATTTCATCGGTTGAGATTTCTTCAATATCTTCATCGGGATAATCGACCCACGCCGCAAGAGAAGCGCAGACTCCGATAATTGCATCGGCGCATTCTTTGATTTTTCTGCTTAAATTGCCTTCAAGAGTGTTGAGAGCGGCGCTTGCAGCCTGCCTGCCGGATGCACTTATGAGAGCCATAACGCTTTCGCTTCCCGCAAGGTCGATTTTGCCGTTGAGGAATGCACGCTTTGTGAATTCGCCCGCTTCTGCGGGAACGGCTCCTGCATTGAGCGCTGCACGCAGAACTCTTTTTGTAACATAAAGACCGCCGTGGCAGGATATTTCGGCAACATCCTCGCCCGTGTAGCTTTTCGGCGAACGAAAAACGAGGCAGACAGCCTCGTCCGTTTTTTCGTTTCCGTCATAAACTTCGCCGAAATATGCTCTGTAACCCTTGCTTGAGGTTATGGGTTTTCCGTTTACGGCTCTGAATATTTTATTTGCCGTTTCAATTGCATCTTTGCCGGAAATCCGGACTATTCCGATTCCTCCCGGCGCATTCGGGGTTGCAATTGCGGCAATGGTAGTTTCTTTCATATTGTTATCCTCATTGGCAGACAAGCTTGATTTTTTCGCCTTCAAGTCTGCCCGCTATTCTTTCAAATGCAAGCGAAGACGGCGAATATTCGCCGGGATCATCGCCGGTAACGGATGTGAAGCCGAGGCTTCTGTCCATCGGGATAACTCCGAGAAGCTGAACTCCCGTTTCGTCAATGCATTCGTCAACATTGAGAAGCTTTCCTTTGACGACCTGCTTTGCTTCAAACATATTTATAACAAGTCTGATGTCATTTTTGCCGAGCTTTTCAAGCTCCGAAAAAGCTCTCGAACAGCTTCTTACGCAAATGTTATCCGGGGTTGTGATAACAACCGCTTTTTCCGCTCCGCAGGCGGCGAGCTGCATTCCGTGGCCGATTCCGGCAGGGGAATCAATGAATATGTAATCATAACCGGCTGAAACGCTTTCAACCATTTCTCTGAAAGCTTCGCCGGTAAATTCTTCATTTGTGCTTCCCGGAGCGGCAATGAAATCAACATCGCCGGTCAGAATTGCCTGATTTACGGTGCATCTGCCGAGAATAACATCGCCCCAGTCAAACACAACATCGGCTGAACAGCCGAGAAGGAGGTCTAGAGAGCGAAGACCGATGTCACAGTCTATGGCAAGAACTTTTTTTCCGCGCAATGAAAGCTCTTTGGAAATCCCGGCGGTAAAAGTGGATTTTCCCACTCCGCCCTTGCCCGAAGCAACGAGTATTTTTTCCGCCATGATTATCGTCCTTTCTTCCGGATATCAGGGTATGAGAATGTTTTCTTCGGCTATCTGCCCGATTTCCGAATCGCCGCTGAAATATGCTTCAACTATATCGGCAATAACAGGAGCAACATAAGTGCCTGAGGTCAGACCTTCTCCGACTGCGGCAATGGCGATTTCGGGGTTTTCATACGGAGCAAATGCAATGAGAAAACCGTTGTTTATCTTGACCGACTGGTTGTTGAGTTTTCTGTATTCCTGCGAGGTGCCGGTTTTGGCGGCGACCTTAACGGGCAGATGAGAGAAATAAGTCATACAGTATCCCGTTGTGCCGACCTCAAGCATACCTTTTTTGACAATATCGAGAGTTTTTTCGGAGATGCCCGTTTCGCAGACGATTTCCGGCTCTGTTTCAACAATTGTTTTTGAATAATCGGCGCTCTTAACGGATTTTATGAAATGAGTTCTGAATCTTGTGCCGCCGTTTGCGATGGTTGCAACATAGTTTGCAAGCTGAATCGGAGTGAAAAGATTGCCTGCCTGGCCGATGGCGGACTGAACCGTGAAGCCGGGAAGCCATTCCTGGTTGAGAGAGGCACGGTATTCGGGGCTGTCAAGCACGCCTGCCGATTCGCCCAGCTCGCAGCCGGTTTTCGTTCCGAGGCCGAGCAGGGTTCTGTATTCGTTCATTTTTTCAATGCCTATCATCTGACCGACTTCGTAGAAGAAGGTGTTGCAGGATTCATCAATGGCATTAACAACATTGACAAAGGCGGTTTCATGGCTTTGCTCGCATTTGAAATGCTGGCCGAGATAGGTATATGAGCCGGAGCAGTAAACCGTGAAATTTTCGTCTATTGTTCCGGATTCAAGGGCGGCTATCGCAACCGAAGGCTTCATCGTTGAGCCGGTTGCATAGGTTGAGAGCAGAGCTCTGTTCCAAAGAGGAGAAGCGGGGTCCTTGTTCAGCTCTTCGGCATCATCTGCATAGGTTGAAATGTCGTATGAGGGATAGGTTGCGCAGGCGAGAATTGCACCCGTTCTGCAGTCAAGAGCAACAACCGCTCCGGCGCTGTCAACCATATTTCCGTATTTGCCGGCATATTCTTCAAGAGCATTCCGGAGAGAATTCTGGGCAACGCTCTGAAGGCTTCTGTCAATGGTGAGCTGAATGGTGTTGCCCTGTTCGGGCTCAATCGTGATCTTTGCGGTGCGGTTTCCGCTGTCATCGGTATAAATTGTTTTTTCACCGGTTTTTCCTTTAAGATATGATTCCATTGCAAGCTCAATTCCGCTCTTGCCTATCATATCGGTCAGGCCGTATCCCTCTGATTTCTTTTCGGCATATTCTTCTGCATTGATCACGCCGACCATACCGAGGATATGAGGAGCCAGCCTGCCGTCTGCAAATTCTCTGACGGCAGTGACCTCAACATCAACGCCCTGATAGAAATTATTGTTTTCTTTTATAAATGAAATTATATTTTCGGGAACATTTTCCGCAAAAGTATAAGTGGATGTCGAATTGAAATAGGTGCGTTTCATTTCATAGCATACGGAAGCGATTTTTCTTGCCTCCAAAGCCGGGAATTCCTGAAGATTATAGCTGTCAACGAGCGCATCAAAGCAGTTTTGAGCCGTTGCGTATTCGTTGAGGTTGAGCATTTCTCTGCTCTTCAT
Organism: Clostridia bacterium; assembly: GCA_024404025.1. Classification (GTDB taxonomy): domain Bacteria; phylum Bacillota; class Clostridia; order Oscillospirales; family Acutalibacteraceae; genus CAG-177. Next base: position 25,293 of record JAKSQP010000008.1, read on the forward strand.
CTCTTTTATCTGCGAATCAGAATCTTCTTTGAATTTGATTTTTCCCTCTGAATCGAATTCCAGAGGAATATCGTCTTTCCATTCAAGGCCGTTCTTTTCAAAAAGCCGGATAAGATTGATTATGATTTCGTTTCTTTTTGCCTGCTCCGAGCCGGAGGGGAAGAATGCGCCGTCAAAAACGAGCGAATATCCCGGAGTGTTATATACGAGCTTTTCGCCGTTGCAGTCAACGATTTCTCCTCTTGCGGCTGCGATCGCTGCTGTTTTTTCGGAAACCGATGAGCTTGCCATTTCGTATTCGGCGCCTCTTACTATCTGTAATCTTACCAGATCAAGTGCGAGAAAAACGAAGAAAAAAAGAGTAACGCAGACTGCTGCAATTCGTCTGCCGGGGCTAACTTTTTTACGCATATCTGCGCTCCTTTCTTTAAATTAATTCTCAACGGAGAATTTCTTTTCAATTGCTCTTATAATGATAAAAAGTATCGGAGCAAGAATAAAGGTATAACCTGCCGACGGAAGATAATAACGGGCAAGCATTCTGAACGGGTTGTCCGTATCCGCAATGAAATAGTGGATGAGCCAGTAACCGGTTGAATAAATCGCCGCCGCAATGATCGAAAGCAGGGAGGCGGTAACGATATTATTTCTCATAACGGTGTTTATCAGTGTTCCGCAGGCAAAGCCGATGCAAAGCAGAAACAGGGCGTTAAAATCTCCGCCCTGTGAAAAAACATCCCAGAGAGCGCCTGCAAAAAGGCCGAAAAACATTCCGGCAATATCTCTTTCAAACATTGAAATGCACACAACTGCGGGAATGAGAATGAAAGCTCTTATTCCGAAAGGCTGGGGAAAGAAGCCGTCTGTGTTCTGAAGTACGGACAGCAGCAGAATGAGAGCCGCAAGGAATACTCTGCGGATTATGATTTTCTTGTTTCTGATTGAAAGCATACGTTTATTTTGAACTTCTTCCGTTGAAATCGGTGATTATGAAAACATCTGTTATCTGTGAAAAATCTACGCCGGGCTTGATTATTGCCCGTGCCGAAATATCAACCGTGCCGTCCGCAACATCAATAACATTGCCTATGATGAGATCTCTCGGATAAATTCCGCCGACTCCCGAGGTGCAGACTATTCCGCCTACGGTTACTGCGGTTGATGCCGAAAGGCCGGGCATGTGACATAAGCCGTCCTCTGCAAGAGCAACGGTTGTGGTTACAAAGCCGAGATCTCTTGTGCGCACTTCATAGGCGCTGACATTAACGCCCGGGTTCATAATGGTGTTGACCGTGCATTGCATTTCGGTTGCCGAAGCAACAACGCCTATAAGATATTTGCCGTAAATAACGGGATCATTGACCTTGATTCCCGAAAGCGTGCCCTTATTGAGCGTGAAGCTTTCAAAGCGGTCTGCGGCATCTCTGCCGATCACCGCCGCTTCCGCAAATTTATAATCCTCGTGTTCTTCTTTCAGTTCAAGGAACTGCTGATAAAATTCGTTTTTGTGCTTTGCCTGTTCGTAATCAACAAGCTGCTGCTTGAGTGAATCTATTTCTTCACGGAGCTTTTCGTTTTCCGATGCGAGAACAGAGGAAGATTTAAAGGAAACGGGAAGCTTTGAAAAATATGATGCGGCTGCGGTTGCAGCTCTTGAAGCGGGCGAAAATACAAAAGCCGTTATTCTGTTGAGAGGTGAAGCGCCGCTTCTTGAGGCTGCGGCAAAAACCGAGCCTGCAAGCAGAGCCGCAAAGGCTACTGCAAATATTCTGAATGCCGTGCTTTTCAGAAAGCGGATCATTGCCGTTTCTCCTTAAATCAGATATATTTTTTGTTGTTTATGACATTGAGCGTTTCGCTCTCAAGGCATTTGCCCGTGCCGTCAACAACGCAGTCAAGAGGAGCATCTGCAACATGAACGGGAATTTTTGTTTCTGCCTGAATGAGCTTATCAAGTCCCCGGAGCATCGCTCCGCCGCCGGTAAGAGTTATGCCGTGGTCGATAATGTCTGCGGCAAGCTCCGGAGGAGTTTTTTCAAGAGTGGATTTGACCGTGTCAACGATAACCGCAACGGTGTCCGCCATTGCTTCACGGATTTCTTCAGAGGTAACATCAACATTCTTCGGCAGACCGTCCATAAGATTTCTGCCCTTGATGTTCATAACGCCTTCGCCCTGATAGGGATAAGCCGAGCCGATTTTGACTTTGATGTCTTCGGCAGTTCTTTCGCCTATGAGCAGATTATATTTTTTCTTGATATAGTTGATGATGGATTCATCGAAGTTGTCGCCGGCAACTCTGATTGAGTTTGCGGTAACAACGCCGCCGAGCGAAATGACCGCAACCTCGGATGTGCCGCCGCCGATGTCAACAACCATGCTGCCGGTTGCTTCGCTGACGGGCAGACCTGCGCCGATTGCGGCAGCCATAGGCTCTTCGATGAGGCTGATATAATTTGCGCCTGCGCTCTTGGCAGCGTCGTGAACAGCCTTTTCTTCAACCTCCGTTACGCCGGACGGAATGCAGATAAGCACTCTGATGCGTGAAAAAGGTCTGCGCTTTGTTGTGCGCTTGATGAAGGCTTCAATCATTTCCGCCGTAATTTCAAAATCAGCAATAACGCCGTCTTTGAGCGGCCTGACTGCAACTATTGAGCCGGGAGTTCTGCCTATCATTTCCTTGGCTTCGGAGCCGACGGCAACAACTCTTGGAGGGTTGCTCTTCTGATCAACTGCAACAACCGAAGGCTCACGGATAACAATGCCTTTGCCCTTGACAAAAACAAGGGTGTTGGCAGTTCCGAGATCTATTCCGATATCTTGTGTGAACAACATCTGCTTTTCCTCCGGATTATTTATACTGGATCGTGCCGAGAACTGCGGCTACATCATCAATATCTTCGGTCAGATCTCTTGTGCCGGTAACCATGCAGCTGAATGCGTTTTCGCCGTGCTCAAAGAAGATGAAGCCGAGATACGATTTATCGCCGGTTTCTTTGTTTTCAACATATCTTGCAACAAACGGATAATCTTCGCCTGCGATGTTGACGGAAGAGTTGACCTTTTTGCAATCGGGATTGATGCTGTCAACAGCATCAAGAAGAGTGTTATCCTGCCTGAGCTGTGAAGCAGACATACCGGGCCTTGCGGTGATGGAGATTTTGTCGCCTTTGGCATTGTCGAACTTAAGGTCAACAAAAGATTTTACATTATACTCCCATTTATCGGGAATCTTAATTGAATAATACTGGGTTTCAACCGTGTCGCCGATAACAACAACATGCTTGAGAGTGACGGAGTCGGTTGCAAATTCACCGTTTTCGTTTTTAACATTTTTGCCGTCTGCATCGGTAACAAGAACAATAAGGTTGCCGTTTGCATCTCTCTGAGCGCCGCCGTTTGCGTCGGTTACAACTGCAACGGGATTATTGCCGAAGTCCGTAACGACCTCGCCGCCCTCTGTTTTGGTTCCGCAGGCTGCAAGGCAGGTTATGATAACTGTTAAGCAGATTACAATAGCTGTTAATTTTTTCATGATTTTTATCCTTTCTCGGAGCATCAGCCGTTAAGGGCTTTGAATGAATCCTTGTTTGTTTTATAGAGATTTTTATAAACCTCATAGTTGCGGTCATAAACCGCTTTGTTTGCTTTATTGGGCTTAAAGGTCTTATTTGCGGGGATGAGCTTCTTTGCTTCGGAAATGTCGCCGATCATTCCGAGACCGACCGCCATAACTACCGCTGCGCCGACTGCGCCGACATTCTGCGGGCTGTCAACGGTTTCAACCGTTCTGCCTGTAACATCTGCGAGAATCTGGCAGGTAACATCCGAAAGAGCGCCGCCGCCGACGAATCTGACGGTTTCCGAGGTTTTGATTTTCTTATCCTGGGTTTCAATGAACCAGCGCATGTGCATACAAACGCCTTCGATAACGGAGCGGATAAGCTCTGTTTTGCCGGTTTCAAGGCTCATATTGAAGAACATTCCTCTTGCGTTCGGATCTTCAAACGGGCATCTGTTGCCGTGAAGCCAGGGAGTGAAAATAACTCCGCCGCTGCCTGCGGGAATTTCGCTGATAACCTTTGAAAGATAATCATAAAGGCTTGTGTAAAGGCTTTCGGGAGATTCGGAAACATCCTTTTTTTCAAGATAGATGCCGATTTCATCAAGAGCAAGATGATCCTTGACCCATTCAAGGCACTTGCCTGCGGTTTCAAGCTCTGCAAAATAATTGAATTTATTCTTCTGAGCGCCCGTGATGGCTGCTATCATTGCGGAAGCGTCAACAACGCTCTTGTCAACAACGGTTGAAACCCAGCCGGATGTGCCGTTATAAATATGTGTTTCGCCGAGACCGACGCTGCCTGCGCCGACGCCGATAAGAGAAGCATCGCCGCCGCCGCCGAATACTGCCGTTCCCTCTTTGAGGCCGAGCTCTGCGGCTGCCTGAGCGGTAAGTCCGCCGACATTTGCATCGCAGTCAACGATTTCCGCAAGATGAGCGGGGTTGACATTAAGAAGCTTGCAGACTGTGGGGCTCCAGCACTCGTGACCCTTGCGGATGTCATAAAGAAGAGTGCCGAAAGCCGAATCTCTTGTCATGACGAATTTTCCGGTCATGCGGCTTATAATATATTCTTTGACATCGAGCCATTTATATACTTTTTTGAAGTTTTCGGGTTCGTTTTCTCTGACCCACTGATATTTCCATACGGGATCTTTAACGCTGGCTGAAACGGCGCCCGTGATTATGAGAGAGGGGATGAGCTTTGTTATGTTGGCGCCTGCGATCTGAATGCCGTTTGCCATGCCTTCTTTGAGCTGCTTCTTTGAACGCTGATCCATATAGCTGAAAGCTCTGTGAACGGGCTTGCCTTCCTTATCAACCAGAACAAGTCCCTGCATCTGCGAGCAGAATGAAACGCCTTCGATTTGCTCCGGCTTTATATCGCATTTGCCGAAAACGGTTTTTGTTGTTGAACAGATTGCTGCCCACCATTCATCGGGCTCCTGCTCTGCGCCGCCGTCGGGAAGAATATAGAGGTTATAGCCTTCCATTGCTGCGCTGATAAGAGTGATTTTATCGCTGATTTCAAAAAGACAGGTTTTAACTCCGGTAGTGCCGATATCGTAGGAAATAACATATTTGATCATAACTTTTCCTCCTAAATTATAACTTTTTATTGTTAATAAATTATCAAACCCAAGTTAATTTTTATGCGTCCGGGAGCTTGCAGACATCGATCCATTCCTTCGCCTGCGAACATTCAAAAAGCTCATCGCAGGTGAATTCGATTGCGCTGCTCGGGCTTCCTGCGGCGGGAAAAACGGATTCAAAACGCTTCATGCTTTCGTCAAGAAAAACGTCAACGCCGTCCTTAAGGTCAAACGGGCAAACGCCGCCGACGGGATGGCCTATCATTTCCGCAACCTCATCTGCCGAAAGCATTTTTGCCTTGTAGCCGAATTTATCCTTGAATTTTCTGTTGTCGATTTTGGCATCTCCTGCGGCAACGATAAGCATTGCGCCTTCGGGAGTTTTGAAAGAAAGCGTTTTTGCGATCCTTGCGGGGATAACGCCCACAACTGCGGCAGCAAGCTCAACCGTTGCAGAGGATTCGGTGAATTCCATTATTCTGCTTTCAACGCCGAATTTTGTCAGATATTTTCTGACGGATTCAACAGACATCTCTATCAATCCCTTTTCTGTCATTCGGGCAGATATTCCTATATTACCCTATTTTAGTATTATATATTCTTTATAAAAGAAATACAAGATGTTTTTGCAAATTTTCATATTAAAAAGCCGTCGGACGCATCGAAGGATTCCGGCGGCTTGAATATCAGATTAACCTGCGGAGTTTTTGCATCGGAAGCAAACCTCATTGGGCAATTCATTCTTTTCAAAGAAATCAAGAATGTTTTCAACAGTTGTGCGTGCAATGTTTGAGAGAGCCTCTTCGGTCAGAAATGCCTGATGCGAAGTGACTATGACATTCGGCATGGTTATAAGTCTTGCGAGGGTGTCATCGTTGACGATATGGCCCGAAAAATCTTCAAAGAAAAAATCGCTTTCTTCCTCATAGACATCGAGGCAGGCGGCACCGATATTTCTTTCTTTTATTCCGTTAAGAAGATCTTCGGAATCAATCAGAGCGCCTCTTGAGGTGTTGACAATTACAACCCCTTTCTTCATTTTTGCAATGCTTTTTTTATCAATTATGTGGGTCGTTTCTTCCGTCAGCGGGCAATGAAGCGAGATAATGTCGCTTTCGGCGAAAAGTCTGTCTGTGTCAACATATTCAACGCCGTCAATTTCGGAAGGATACTTATCAAAAGCAAGAATTTTCATCCCGAAGCCCTTACAGATTTCAATGAAGATTCTGCCGATTTTGCCCGTTCCGATAACCCCGACGGTTTTGCCGTGGAAATCAAAGCCCGTCAGTCCGTTGAGGCTGAAATTGAAATCTTTTGTGCGGTTATAAGCTTTGTGGATCCGTCTGACCGAGCAGAGAAGCATAGCCATTGCATGCTCTGCAACGGCATAAGGTGAATATGCCGGCACTCTGACGATGCGAATTTTTCCGTATGCGGCGGAAAGGTCAACATTGTTGTAGCCTGCGCATCTCATTGCAATGAGTTTAATGCCAAATGAACGGAGCTTTTCTATCACTTGTGAATTTATATCATCATTGACAAATGCGCAGACGGCATCGTAGCCGTCAGCAAGTCCGACGGTATCTTCGCAGAGCCTCGTTTCAAAAAATTTGAATTCAAGTCCGCTCATCCCGTCGTATTTAAGAAAAGTGTTCCGGTCATAATCTTTTGTGTCAAAAAATGCAATTTTCATTGAGACTCCCTGCCGGATCAACCGGCTGTAAAAATAATTTCTTCTCCTGCATTTATGTCGAAAATATAGTGCGTGCCGTTAAATGAATATTCCTTATTGCACGCAGGCACGCTGCCCAAATCGGCTTTGAGCCTGATATTGCGTTCTTTTTTTGCTCTGACGGAAACGGAAACGGTTTTTCCGTTGATTCTGTTTGCGCTGACTTCACAGCCGGATTCGGCAAGCAGATTTTCATAGCGGACGTTCTGCCATTTATCGGGAACTGCATCGAAAACCCTGATTTCATTTTTATGAGAATACATAACCATGTCAAGAATGCTTCTTGCGGCGGCAGGGGGAGTTTCAAGCACGGGATTCATATCCTCATTATACATTGTGTTCGGGCAGATAAATCCGTTGAAAAGGAAACGGATATGTTCGTATGCCTTGTTGCCCTCGCCGAGCAGGGCGAGCATGGATGCAGCGCCGGTCTGTGAATATCCGAGAAGCGCTTCGGGCATACTGTGCCAATGCTCAATGCTTTTGATTATTTTGTTTCGGTCGGCTTTATTATATTCATCAAGCAGATGAAGAGGATAAATCATAAGCAGATGAGAATAGTGCCTGTGGGACATTGCGAGCGGAGAATCTCTGCCGATCAGGAAGCCTTGCTTTTCGTCATACGGTAACTCTGCAAGATCATCAAAATATTCTTTGAGAGCGGCAACCTCTCCGTCACCTATGCCGTATTTTTCATCAAGCTCAAAAAGCGTTTCCATTGCCCAGAAAAGAAGAGAAAAAGTATAGTTGCAGTCCTTGTGAACGCCGGGATATTCGGGCGATGTTGTGGGCGGAAGATGATATTTTCCGTCATCTTCTTTAACGAGATAATTGACTATATAGCAAGCTGAATTCTTAAGATTATCAAAGAATTCACCCTTAAGGGCATCGTCATCTGCGGCAGATGAAAAGTGAACATAACAGTTGTGAAGCGCCCATAAAATATTGCCGAGCTCAAGCTCGATTTCCTTATCGTCAATGCCCGGCATTCCGCAGGGAGTTGAGAGCGTTTCGGTAGTGTTTCTGCCTACGGTGATATATTTTCCGTTCCGGTATTTTTCGGGCACATTGTTTCTTAATTCTTCAATGTGATTATGTATTGTTTCGGGCAGAGAGGCGGCAATTTCAAGATGATTTGCGGGATAAAGAAGCGAATAATTCAGCTCAACATTGAGGTTCCACCAGGCTGCCGGCCACGCCGTGAAATTATCGAGCCAGGGTCCTGCCGTGTCGAAAATGCGTTTGCCCGATCTTGTTGCGCAGGCGCATTTATAGAGCTGGATCCACCAGAATTTATCGACTTCTTCATCATCGATTTCAAGAAAGCTTTTTGTGTAGAAATTATGCCAGAATTCATCGTGAGATGCCCTGACGGCGGAAAGATTTTCAAAAATTTCATCCGTTTTTTCGAAATCCGGCACGGTGTTATTTCCGATAATGCAGATGAGAGTTTTTTCGTTCCCGCATTCGAAAATTTTATATGTTACCGAATAATTTCCGCTTGTGAATTTCGGCTGAATAAAGGCTGTTGCTCCGTGTCCTTTTTTGATATAAGGCTTTTTCGCAGGAGCGTAATGTTTGCTGCTTCTTGCGGTTTCGCCGAGCGCAGTCATCATTTTCTGCCTCGGGCTTGATGCTTCGGAGGGGCAGAACGAAGGCAGAAGAGAAATGCCGTTTTCTTTCCACGAAAAGACAACGGCCTCTTCGTTTTCAACTGTGTAAGCGGTGAATTCGGCAGTTGAACCGTCTTTGAATATCCTGCCGCTGATGATGCCGTCATAAAGAGAAACGCTCATTTCATTTTCAAAATCTTTTTCCGAAACGGCGAATGAAAAGCCGCCGAGAGAAAGTCTCGGAGAAAGGAAAAGATTTTCTTTTTCACGATAGGTCATTTCGTCTGTCGGCAGGCGGTTATCATAAATATCCGTGTTGCCGAGATTCATATAAAGCGAGCCGTCTTCTTTATAGTAAAAAACGATTCCCGTTGAGCCGTTGCCCGTAAACGGACCTTCAAAAATGTTTTTCGGAAATGAGCTGAAGTGCATATCTCTTTTTTTGAGGAAGCTTTTATAATCAATCATTTTTCAATCCCCCAAAGTAATGATATATTAATAGTATCATACACGCCTTGTGTTGACAAGTATAAAATCTCTGATATAATTTGATTATAAATCATGGGAGGGGAAAATATGAATTACAAGGTTCATGTTGCGTTCGGATTCCATGTCAACTGCTATCATTCTTACAGAGGAGATACGAATGACAATCTCGGCTTCGGCTCGGATATCAGAATAATCAGAAAAATCCTCGATGTGCTTACTGCTCTGAATGAAGAGGGCATTCCGGTCAAGGGTACGTGGGACTGCGAAAATTTCTTTTCGCTTGAACGGATTCTGCCCGAATATGCCCCAGATATTATTGAAAAAATGCAGATGCGTGTTGATAAATACGGCGATGAGCAGATAATTATGGGCTATTCAAACGGCGCTCTCGGAGCGATGAACGATGAGGAACTCACCGCTTCAATCGAAAAGGCGGTCACCAATGAGCAGGGCTCCGGACTTGCCGACCTTTTCAGCAGGTATGAAATGATAGTTCGCCCGCAGGAGGTTATGTTCACCCCCTCGCAGGTCAGCCTTTATAATAAACTCGGCGTTAAGGCGCTCTGCCTTTATTATTCATGCGTTCCGTTTGATGCGTTCAGAACGATAGTTCCGAAGCTGCCGGATGAAATCGCTTTCAATCCGCTGACATATTCATACAAGGGCGAGAGCATGACGGTTATTCCGACTTACAGCAATTCAGATGTATGTGATGCCGGATGCCTGCGTGCGTGGGTCAAGGAGCTTCACGCAAAGCAGGAAAAGGGACTTATAAATAATGATGTTCTTCTGTTTATAAATATGGATGCGGATGCGATATTCTGGGAAACGATGGATCTGCCCGTTATCGGAAACAAGCTTGCCAACACAGACGGCATAAACGGGCTTGCAAGAGAAATCGCAGACCTTGATTATGTTGTTTTTGACACAGCTGCCGGCTATCTTGAAAATCACAAACCTATCGGCAGCATTGATTTCACTCATGACACCGCAGACGGCAATTTCACGGGTTATGCTTCGTGGGCGGAAAAACCTTATAACAGAAAGGTCTGGACTGCTGTTGAGCGTGCAAGAGCGATGGCAAAGGTCAATGCGGATAAGGATTCCGATTCGCCGTCATTCGATAACAGAGTGCTGCTGCTTTCAACGACCCATTTCGGCTTGGCAACTCCCGTGCTGAATATTCAGAGAGAGCAGAAAGCGGATGAGCTTTCCGAAAAGATCATCATAAGCGAATCCGAGGCTCTTGAAAAACCCAAAAAAATCACGATACACAATATAAACGGCACGGCGCTTCAATGCCTTCAGTTCAAAATCAACGGCGAGCTTGATGATGTTTCAAGGCTTGAAATCAGCGCAGCCGGATTAAAGAGCTTTGCCGCAGTTTCGATGGATGAAAAGAATTCGAGCGTTTTTGCAGTTCTTGAATTCGAGAAAAAGAAGAAAAAATATACCGTTTCGGCATCTTTCGGAGAAAAGAAAATTCCCGGAAAAATGCAGAGCATAAATTCCGGAAATCTTGAAATCAGATTCACTTCTTACGGCACTGTTTATGAAGTTCTCTGCGGCGGAAAGAAAATAGGAAACAATAAATTCCTGCAAAGCTTCATCACCTATGACGGCGTAAAATACGAATTTTCCGCAGACAGAGCAGAGCCTCTTCCCTGCGCAGGTTCGGCAAAAGGAATCAGACTTTCGGGCGAAATTCATCTGCCCGGCGAAATTGAAGCAGGCCGTTATGCTTTTGATTTCTTCACCGCAGACGGATGCGAAGCTGTTTTTGTCCGCACGGATATAAAATATCCCTATACTCCGGAGCTTACCTCAATTTCAACCGAAAACTCCGCTCTCGGAAGATACAGCGATATGAAATGGCAGGAAGCGGCGATGCTTCAGTTCACTCCGGATTTCAGCGGAGACATAAGCGTTCTCAAACGCAATTTTTCGGGCGATATTTCGTCATTCAGGGCGCAGAGCTTTCCCGAATGCGATGAAAATAATAAGGAGCTTAAATCCTTTAACCATCAGCTTTCAGCAGGCATTATCGGACTTGAAGATGAAAACAATGCGCTTGTTATTGCGAATTCAAGGCAGGTGCTCTGCTCGATGGCTCATTGCCCGATGCGTCTGGATGCCGATAAAACCGTTCACATGAATATGTTCGGAACTTATTACGGAAAACAGCGCCATCATTGGAGCAGAAGCAAAGGCGAAGTGCTTGATGCGTATACTCTGGTCACTCCGCAGGCAAAATCAATTGCTCCCTCATATAACGGAAACCGTGAAACAGCCGTGCTTGCTCTTTTCGGTTATTCAAAAGGAAATCTCAATGCCGAAGACCTTGCGCAGGCAGTCGCTTTTGCAGACGGAGCCGTTGTATCGGCTCCCGATGATGCTCTTCTTCTCCCGTTCCTTGATGATAATGTCAGATTCAAGCAAATCAGAGCGCAGGCGGCAGACGAAACGAAGCTTAAGAATCCGATGCTGACCGGCATTTCGGGAAATCTCCGCAAATATGCCGTTTACGGTTCAAGAGCAATAAAACACATTCTCAAAGAGCAGATAAAATCAAAATAAAAGAAAAGAGAGACGGTGCTTTATGTGCCGTCTCTCTTATTGTTTATGTGAATGATCAAAGGGTGATTTCTCTGCCCTGCTTTGCGCTTTCGTACATTGCGCAGAGGATCTTTATCATATCAATGCCCTGCTGCGGAACGAAATCGGGTTCGGCGCCGTCAATAACAACATCATAGAAATGCTTAAGATTTTTCTCGTGGCCGTTCTTCTCTTCAAGCTTTGAGGGGATGATGTCAACAAGCTCGCCGCCCTCTTCGGTATAAATTTCAACCTTGCCGTCAGACCAGTTGAGGCCGGCTTTTGTGCCTCGAAGCTCAACGAATCTGTGCTCTGCCTTAACATTCGATGCCCAGCTGAATTCTATTTGAAGAATTGCGCCGTTGTCAAAGCGGATCATACCGATTGCAAGATCTTCAACATCAAATATTCCGTCGGCCTTTTTATCGCCGAAATCGGAATTGACCGAATCGCTCAGATCGCTGTCGGAGAATTTTGAAAAAACATTGCCCGAAACAGAAACAGGAGTCGGGTTGCCCATAAGGTAGATCGAAAGATCAATGAGATGAACGCCGAGGTCGATGAGCGGACCGCCGCCGGACTGCTCTTTCGTTGTGAACCAGCCGCCCTTGCCGGGGATTCCTCTTCTTCTCTGCCAGCCGCATCTGCCGCAATAAATTTCTCCCATTTTGCCGTCATCAATATATTTCTTGGCAAATTTTGAAATATCAACATGGCGGTTGTTTCTCATAACCATAAGGGTTTTGCCGGCCTTGTCGGCAGCATCCTTCATTTTAAGAACTTCTTCAACATTTATTGCATCGGGTTTTTCGCAGAAAACGTGTTTGCCTGCTTCAAAAGCGGCAACCGCAATTATTGAATGAAGATAGTTCGGGGTGCATATATCGACCGAATCAATGCTTTCATCCTTGAGAAGCTCTTTGTAATCGGTATATACCTTTGCGTTTGGAAAATAGTTATCTTTAAGAAACTGCGCACGCTCTTCGATTATATCGCAGACTGCGGCGACCTCAAGTCTTTCATCGCTGAGATATTCGCCGAGGTGAGCGCCTTTGCAGATTCCGCCGTTGCCGATAAGTCCGACCTTCCATTTTTTCATTTTGCAGCTCTCCTTTGATTATTTGAATTCTTTCTGGATAAGCTTAACAAGAGCCTGGATGATAACAAAAAATCTTGCGCTCAGAATTTTCGAAACAACGGAGTTCTTTGTTGTTTCAAAGCGTGCATCTTCGCTGTATGTAAGAGGAGCAGAACCGTCGTCAATAACAAAAGCCTGGGTGAGGGTTATTCCGCCCTCGCCGATGAGCTGGCAGCGGACATAGCTGAATTCATCCGAGCCCGCAATCATATCAAGGTCAAGAACATATTCGGAATTTTCAGAGCTTTGAGAAATATCCTGAGTTGCAATAACTTTTCCGTCCGCAACCCACTGGATGTTTGAATATTCGTTTGCCTTAACGGAAATCTTATGGCCGTCAACCTTGATGTCAGTGAACATCGGGTATGCAAGTCCCTTGTTTTTTGCATCCATATTTTCTTTGGGACCGAGCTCGTCATTCTTTGCAAGTTTGCGTGTTATCATAAAGAATGCGCCGTTCTGCATTGTTTTTTTGATGTTTTCAACGGTATTTGATTCCATCATGAAAACGCTGAAGGTTGAATCAACATCGCTGAGATAATGGGTGTCGCCGTTTGCAAAACCGATGATCGTTTTGCCGTAGGGGAGGCATTTCATGAGAAGAGCATCCCAGAGAACTCTGTCATTCGGGGTAACGCCGTTATTTTCGTTGAAAACCTCCATGCCGAGGCACGAATCATAGCGAAGAAGAATATCCGCAAAATAATTCACATTATCGGGATTTGTGCTTTCGGACGGGTTATCTCTTGAGCCGAGCCAGTCGCCGGGATGGTTGATAAATGAAAGCGCACCAGCTTCGTGAGCGATTTTAACAGCGCCCTCATAGTCATTTTCAAAGCCGAGGTGGTTGTTGCCGACATCTTCGGGAAGGAAGATCGCATTAACATGATTCTTTCTTATTGTAAGACCGTTCAGTTCGTTTCCGCCGGGAACGCAGGTCATTCCTTTGCCTCTGGCAACTCCGTTAACGGGATATGTGCCGGTTGTGACGGCAGTATATTCTTCGTCGGTAAGATAATGGACCTTATTGCCGATAATTCTTTGGTAGAAATAAAGAGGAAGCGAAACGGGCTTTTCGTTCCAGGCTTTGCCGGTTACGGCGTGTTCGGTCATGGCAAGAAAATCAAATCCCTGATTATAGTATTCCATAACCATATCTTTGAAATCGGTGTTGGCATCGCTGACGAATGAATGCGTGTGAAGGTTGCCTTTATAGGCATCCCATGCTCCGTCACCGCTCCAGATAACTTCCTGATACGGGTTTTCAATAATATAATCCGTTTTTGCGGATGCCGAAATTGCCGCACATGAAAAAATCATAATTGCAGCAAGGGTAAGACTTAAAACTTTTTTCATATAAATACCTCCGGTTTTTAGTATACTTAATTTATCACAGTATCTTTGCAGTGTCAATAGGCATAAAATAAATATTAAAGTCTTTCAAGAATTTCGGGATGCTGACGAAGATCGTATCTCTTGTAGCCGTCCTCCGCATCAAAGAACCATACTCTTGCGTCGGGTCTGTCGGAAGCGATTTTGATCGAATATTTTCCGTCAATATAGCAAAGAGCCGTGTTGTTTTCGCAGGCAATTGTTGAAAGCGGTGTTTTTGAAGCCCATTCGTTGAAGGTCTGCCAGAATGCGCCCTCATAATGGGGAACATTATTATAAGGGATGATTCCGAGGACATCAACAAACATAAATTCGCCGAGAGGAGCGCAGTCATCAAAGCCCTGCTTAAACCAGCACATACTTCCGGATGATGAGCCGAAAAGCACCTTGCCGTCATCAAAAGCCTCTTTCAGATATTTATCGGCTTTGGTCTTTTTCCACCAATCGGCAAGGAATTTGAGGTTGCCGCCCGGAACATATATTATATCGGCTTTTCTGATTTTTTCCGCAACGATTTCCTCGGTTATATAGGCGTGAGTAAGATAGAGAATATCGGTTTCGCATCCCCATCTTGCATGAGCCGCAAGCGAGCCGATGTCGGGCATATCATATCCGGCAGTCGGGATCTGAAGGTAATTCGGCTTTTCTTTTCCGGAAAGCTCAAAGATGTATTTCATAAGTTCAATTCCGTCATCTCCGCCGAAGCCGCCGCCCATTGCAACAATTTTTCCCATAGTGTTTTATCTCCTTTTAAATTATTTTCTGTTTTCGTTTTGTCTGTATCCCGATGAAAAATCGACCTTATTGAGAAGCGGTTTTCCTTCGGCGTATCTTTGCAGATTTTCGCTGCATATTTCAAAAAGTCTTCTCTCGGTTTCGTCAAGATGGCCGAGACTGCCGCCGGTTATATGCGGAGTGATTATTGCGTTTCTGCATTTCCAGAGCGGATGCTCTTCCGGAAGAGGCTCCGGATCGGTAACATCGAGAGCCGCTCCGAGAATGCGGTTTTCGTTCAGAATTTCAACAAGCGCATCCGTATCGATCAGGCTTCCTCTGCCGAGATTTATCAGAACCGCATCCGGTTTCAGAAGCAAAAGCCTATCCTTATTGAGAAGCTTTTTGGTTTTTTTTGTTTCGGGAAGAGAGCATATAATTATATCGGCTTTTTTCAGTTCCTCATCAAGAGAATCAAGCGTTTCAAAGCGGTCAAACGGATATTTTGCTTCAATGCCGGCAATTCTGCGGATTGCCGTTATGCTGCATTCAAACGCTTTGAAAAGCTCCGCCGTTTCAGATGCTATGTTTCCGGCTCCGAGAAGAAGAACATTTTTGCCCCTCGGAGATTTCTGCCTGCCCTCGTCATGCCAGAATGCGTTGTTCTGATTATCACGGCAAAGATGAAGATGCTTATAGAGATTCAGAACCATTGTGAGCGCAAATTCGGACATTGATCTGCCGAATGCGCCCGAAAGATTGGTCAGAATAACTCCATCGGGAAAATTTTTCATATATTTTTCGTTGCCGGCGCTTGAAATCTGCACCCATTCAAGCTTTTGTGCTTTTTCAAGCTGCTGCGCAGTCGGCATTCCGAGAATGATTTCGGCCTCTGAAAGCTCTTCATCCGTCGGCTCATCCGACTGAATAACATTATATTTTTCGGTGTTGTAAAGTCTTTCGATATGCTCCGCACGGAACGGCTGAACCAAAAGGACTTTCTTTTTCATTTTTATCACTTCTTCAAAAGTTTTTCAAAAACATATTCCTCCGTCGGAATCCTGTCAACGGGGATGAACGAAACTCCGTCGGCGGAGGTGACGGTTATGAATTTTCTGTATTCTGTGTTTTCGGGGATCTTTTCGCCGTTTTCGATATACATACATCCGCCTCTCGAACCGCATTTTTCGGCGCATCCGAGAATGGTACGGCAGAGCGCAAGCCTTGAAACGGTTGCGCAGCGAAGCGCAAAATAATCCTCATATTCATCGGCAGATGAAATGTGCGTTCTTGATTCAAAGCCGTTCAGAAGAGCGTCAAGCTCCGATGCGATGGCTTTTATTTTTTCGATATTCCTCACATTTGCCGCAGATTCGCTCATTCTGACGGCAAAGTATGAGTTGATTTCGCTGATGTCGGATTTTTCCGAAAGCTTCGGCAGCTCGGGAGAATCCGTGAATTCTTCTGCGGAATATTCCGCAACGGAATCCTTGAGGTGATCCGAAATAAGCAGCGCTCCGACCTGCGTATCATTCAGCGCCGCTCCGCCGGGGCGGTAAACGCCGAATCTGCCGGAGGCTTCTCCTGCGCAGAAAAGCCCCTTTATGTTAGTTTCGCCGTGAGCATCAACTCTGATTCCGCCGTTGTTATGCTGAGCGCATACGCCGATTTCAAGATATTCTTTTTTCAGGTCTATTCCGTTATTCAGATAAAGCTCGTAGGCCTTCGGGTTAAGCTGAAGAAGCCTTTCAATAGGAGTTATGCCCGATGTGTCGGCTTTTTCAAGATAATCCGACGATGCGTCATTAAGAAGCGAAAAATCAAAATCCGAGGGATTGTGCATATAGTCAAGATAAACTCTGTTTCCTTTTGCGATTTCACGGGAAACGAGAATATCGACCTGCGAAGAGCCTCCGGTTTTGTTGCTGTCAAACGGCCATTCGTATCCCTTGAGAAAAATGAGATTCAGATAATCGGGAAGTGCTTTGAGAAATTCGGTTTCGTTTCCGTTATTATCAACCGAAACATATCTCGGAATGACCTGCTGATAACTGCCCGAAAGATTCCATCTGAATTTTTTCGATGCGATTCCGTATTGCCATTCCTGAAAATTCTGAAGCTCTGCTCCGGCTTCGATTGCAAGACCGGTTGCGCCCTTGTGGCCGATGGGATAGACCGAATTTTCATAAATCGCCGCCGGCGCACCCGTGCAGAGAATAACCGCTTTTGCTGAAACCGGAACGATTTTTCCGCCGTTCAGGAAATATGCTCCGCAGCATTTTTTATCTTTTATAATAAGCTTTACTGCGGTGTATCCGTCACGGACCTCAATTCCGCATTCTCTGATTTTTTCTTCAAGCCTTTCGGTCATATATCTTGAAGTCAACGGACCTGCGGAGGTTGCTCTGTTTGTGTTGTCATGGTCGGTGCGGTAGCCGTGGAAAACGCCGTAAGGGTCTTTTGGGAACGGCACGCCGAGTTCAACAAGATGCATGAAACAGCGAAGACTGTTCGCAGCTTCAAGATAGGCGTCGCTTCCGTTCATTGAGCCGCCGTTGAATAAATCCTCCGCCATTTTTCTGACGCTGTCGCCGCACGGCGAAGAAATATCGAGCTTATAGTAAGTCTGCTTGTCGCTGCCTGCGTTTCTTGATGTGCCGCAGGTGACTTTTTCTGAAAAGAGGCAGATATTTTTTATTCCGTTTGCATAAAGTCTTTCGGCGACGGCATAGCCCGAGGCTCCGCTTCCGATAATAATCACATCATAAATCATAATCTTCTTACGCTGAAGCCTCCGTCCGCCTGAATAACGGTACCCGTGCAGAAATCAAGGCTGCCCGTTGAAATGCTTCCGACTGCCTTTGCAACATCCTCCGGCTGACCGATTCTGTTGATCGGTGTCAGTCCGTCTGCGATGAGATTATCATATTTTTCCTTGACGCAGGCGGTCATATCGGTTTCGATTATTCCCGGAGAAACCTCAAAAACCGAAACGCCGTATTCAGCCATCCTTGCGGCAAAAAGCTTGGTATACATTGAAATCGAAGCCTTTGAAACGCAATATTGCGCTCTCTCCGGTGAAGCCGTATAGGATGAAAGCGAGCTTATGAAAACGATTCTGCCGGAATTCGTTTTTTTCATTATATTGGCAACTGCCTGCGAAACAAAGAAGGTGCCTTTCTGATTGATGTCAAGCACATAATCGAATTCTTCTTCGGTTATTTCAAGCATATCTCTTCTGACCTTCGGCGCAACTCCTGCGCAGTTGACAAGCATATCAACCTTTCCGGTTTCATCAAGATGAGATGCCAATTTTTCTCTTGATTCCTTTGAAGAAATATCGCATTCGATGAATTCGGCTTTGCCGAGAGAAACAAGCTCATCCAGCGCCTCGGTCGATTTTCTTGAAGCAACGATGCACTTGTATCCGTTATTTATCAATTCTCTGACGATGGCAAGTCCGATTCCGCGGCTGCCTCCCGTAACGACTGCAAGCATATTTTTCCTCCGTTCAGTTTTCTCCGAGAACATATTTGCGATAATAAGGCATATAGACCCCGCTGTCTCTGACGGGGCAGCCCGTAACGCTTCCGTGGCGCATAAGCTCGGTGCATTTTGCGCATCCGAGGCAGGTCTTTGCTTTGCTGAGTTTTCCGTCTTTGCAGTAATCTTTCCAGAACTGCGGATAGCAGAAGCTCATTCTGCCGAATCCGGCAAGAGAGGCAACGCCCTCCTCAAGGCATTTTTCGGCATAGTCAACCGAATTTTCTCCGTTGAACGAAAGACCCGACATAACGAATTTTATTCCCGGGAATTCCGCCTGAAGCTCTTTGGTGACTTTGTATATTCTTTCCATTCCGGCTTCGGCGCTTTCGGGAGCATCCTTGCAGGGACGGTTTATATGCGGGATGAGATAGGGATTGCCGAGGGTGAGATTTATCAGTTCAATTCCTTTTTCTTTCAGCACGGAAATGATTTTTTTCGTTTCGGTCAGGTCGATTTCATTGTTTTTGTTTATTCCGTAGCCGTAAGGATAGGGGAAGGTGTCGGTTGCGTTGAATCTTGTTGTAACGAAAAGATCGCCGCAGTTCTTTTTGACTTCGTCAATACATCCGAAGAAAAGCCTTGTTCTGTTTTCAAAGCTGCCGCCGTATCTTCCGTCTCGTTCGAAAGCGCTTAAGAATTCATTGAAAAGATAGCCGTGGCAGCATTTGACATCGATCCCGTCAAATCCCGCTTCCTTTGCGAGAGCGGCGGCTTTGCCGTATTTTACGATAACATCATCGCAATATTCATCTGATGCAACGGTATACGGCTGATTTTCTTTTCCCTTTTCCCAAAGCTCATTGTGATATGCGATTATCGGCTCGGGAGTGCCGTTCGGTTTGCTCCATCTGCCGCTGTTTGTTGATTGAAGAATGATAACGGGAGCTTTTCCGCAGCTTTCAATTGCTTTTTCTCTGATTTCGCAGAGAAGCTTTTTATAGCTCGGCAGAGTTGTTTCGTCAAGGAAGAGCTGGCGGGGGTTTGCTCTGCATTCCTTTGAGGTTGCCGTTGCCTCAAACCAGATTATTCCCGCTCCGCTTTCCGCAAAGCGCAGATATCTCCGCCTTGTCAGCTCGCTGATGCTTCCGTCTTCGTTTCCGTCGCAGCCTTCCATCGGCTGAAGCACAACACGGTTTTCGATTATTCTGCCGTAGATTTCGATGCTTTCTTTAAACTTCATATCTTTCCCTTTTATCTTTTGATTCTGCCGTCTGATTCGCCTGAACAGACGGCTTTTATTTCTTCTGCATTCAGCCTGCAGAAATCGCCTCTGACTGTGTGCTTGTAAACATTACATATATTTGCGAATTCAACCGTTTCTTCGGGCGAAAATCCGGAAATGATTCCGTAAAGAATGCCTGCATCAAAGCAGTCTCCGCCGCCGACACGATCAACGATATTGACCTCTGTTTTCTTTGAGGCATAGAATTTTCCGTCTGCAAGAAGAATACCGCCGAGAGTGTTTTCATCGGCGCTTCGGCATTCTCTTGTTGTGAATGCGATTGTTTTTATTCCGAATTCTTCCGAAAGTTTTGCCATAACCTCTTTATCGTCTTTTCCGCCGATGCCGAAAACATCAAGCGCAGAGCCGGTGTTGGCAAAGAGAATATCAACATAAGGCATAAATTTTTTCATAATGCCGTTGGCTTTTTCTTCGCTCCAGAGAGTTCTTCTGTAATTGAGGTCGCAGCTGACGGTTATGCCCTTTTCCTTTGCCTTTTTCACGGCTTCAAGAGTGATTTCGACAAGGCTGTCGCTCAGAGCGGTTGTGATTCCGGTGAAATGGAAAATATCCGTGTTTTGAAGAATTTCTTCCCAGCGGAAATCCGTTTTTCCGGCTTCGCTGATTGAAGAAAACTGTCTGTCATATATAACTTTTCCGCATCTGACCGATGTGCCGTTTTCGCAGTAATAAATTCCGATCCTTCTGCCGCCTCTGCTGATGAATGCGGTTTCGACCCCGCTGCCTTTCAGTTCTCTGATGCAGGCATCCGCAATGTCATTTTCGGGGAGCTTCGTAACAAACGAAGTGTTGATCCCGAGGCTTGAAAGCGCAATGAGCGTGTTTGCTTCGCTGCCTCCGAAATAGGCTCTGAAATTATTTTCCTGCATGAAACGGTCATGGTTATCGGGCGATAAACGCAGCATTATTTCTCCGAATGCGGTAACCTTCATCTGTTTGCCTCCTCAACTGCCGATTTTGTTTTTGCTTCGATTTCTTCGGGAGTGCCCTTGAGCATCCAGCTTCCGCCGATTGCTCTGATGAACGGGGCGTCAAGATATTTTTTCATATTTTCGGTGTTGATTCCGCCCGTAGGGATGAAATCAATTCCGGGGAATGCCGATGCAAGCGCCTTTATGGTGTCAAGTCCTCCGGCAGCTTCGGCAGGGAAAAATTTGACTGTTGTTATTCCGTGGGCAATGAGATTCATAATTTCGGTTGCGGTTACGGCTCCGGGGAGATAGGGAATGTTTTTCTCTTTGCAGACTTCATAAACCTCTTGCGAAAATCCCGGAGAAACAATGAAAACCGCTCCGGAGCTGATTGCGCTTCTGCATTGCTCCGCATTGATGACCGTGCCGGCGCCGATGATAACGCCGTCGGATTTTTCGCTTGCAAGGCGGATGGCTTCTGCGGCGCATTCCGTGCGGAATGTGATTTCCGCAATGGTGATTCCGCCGTTTTTGAGCGCATTTACAGTGGGCAGGGTATCTTCGGCTTTGTTTATTACCACAACGGGTATTATTTTGTTTCCTCCGAGTTCAGGCTTCATTTTCATTTCCCCCGTATCAGTCATTCTTTAAGCTTTCAAGGTATTCATCGTATGAAAGTTTTTTATCGTAATGGCTTCCCGTTGTAACGTCGATGATTCTGTCCGCAATCGTCTGCACAAACTGATGATCGTGAGAGGTGAAAAGAATCGTCTGCGGGAATTTTATAAGCCCGTCATTGAGAGAGGCGATCGATTCAAGGTCAAGATGGTTGGTCGGCTCGTCAAAAATAAGCACATTTGCGCCCGAAAGCATCATCTTGCAGAGCATACATCTTACTCTTTCGCCGCCCGAAAGGACTTTTGCCTTTTTGAGAGCATCATCGCCCGAAAACATCATTCTGCCGAGCCAGCTTCTGACATCGCTTTCAAAAACGAGGTCCGAATAATTGCGCAGCCAGTCGATCAGGTTGTCTTCAACGCCGTCGAAGAATGCGGAGTTATCGGACGGGAAATATGAATTTGAGGTTGTAACTCCCCATTTGATTGTGCCTTCATCCGGCTCCATTTCGCCTGCAAGAATTTTAAAAAGAGTTGTTTTCGCAACGGCATCCGTGCCGACAAAAGCGACCTTTTCGCAGGGGAGGATGGTAAACGAAACATCGTCAAGCACTTTTCTGCCGCCGATGGTTTTTGAAAGATTCGAAACGGTCAGAAGATCGTTTCCGACCTTTCTTTCGGGCTTGAAATCAACAAACGGAAATCTTCTTGAAGAAACGGGAAGCTCCGATAAATCAAGGCTTTCAAGGAGCTTTCTTCTGCTCGTTGCCTGCTTTGATTTTGATCTGTTTGCAGAGAATCTTTCAATGAATCTTTTGAGTTCTTCCGCTTTTGCTTCGTCTTTTTTATTCTGTTCCTTGAGCTGTTTCTGGCGCATCTGCGTATATTCAAACCAGAAATCGTAGTTGCCGGTGTAAAGCTGCATCTTGCCGTAGTCTATGTCAACAGTGTGAGTGCAGACGGCGTTGAGAAAGTGTCTGTCATGCGAAACAACGATAACCGTGCTTTCGAGATCCATAAGAAAATCTTCAAGCCATGCAATTGCTTCAATGTCGAGATGGTTGGTCGGCTCGTCCATGAGAAGAATATCGGGATTTCCGAAAAGAGCCTGCGCAAGAAGCACCTTGACCTTGAGGTTGTTCGGCAGTTCGCTCATCTGCTTTTCGTGCCATTCGTTTGTAACTCCGAGGCCGTTGAGAAGAATTTCGGCGTCGCTTTCAGCGCTCCAGCCGTCAAGCTCTGCGAATTCCTCTTCAAGTTCGCTCAGGCGAAGACCCTCTTCTTCGGTGAAATCTTCTTTCATATAAAGTTCTTCTTTTTCATCCATTATCTCGCAGAGATGTTTGTTGCCGAGAAGAACTGTGCGGATAACTCCGCATTCATCAAACGCAAAGTGATCCTGGCGGAGAACGGAAATCCTTTCGCCGGGAGTAACGCTTATTTTGCCTGCGGTAGGCTCAAGCTCGCCGGAAAGAATTTTGAGAAAGGTTGATTTTCCGGCTCCGTTTGCGCCTATAAGTCCGTAGCAGTTGCCGCGGCTGAAAGTAATATCGGCGTGTTTAAAAAGCGGTTTGCCGGAATATGAAAGTTCAACATCAATTGCTGCAATCATTTTAAATCTCCATAAGTATAATCAAAAATTTTTTCGGTCAGAAAATGCGGTTTGCCCAATAGAACACAATGTTGAATATCATTCTGAAGAAATCAAGCAGACCGAGCTTTGCAAGAGGTCTTGTAAGGAATGAGGGGAATAATTCATCAAACGGTGTTACGGGATCCGCCGCAACATAACCGCCGCCGTATTCCGCATCATCGCCGTTCATGACCGTAAAGCCGAATGTTCTGTAATTTGACGGCGTTATTGTTGCGGTGTTGAAGAAAACGGTTATGTTGATTTCCTTTTTGTTCTCTGCCGGAATACTTCCGCTGAACGGGACTTCAATGCTTTCGCCGGGCTTGAGAACTTTTAAAGGATTAAGATTGAATTCAAGGTCTGCGCCGCTGCAGGTTATTGCGCTGATTGAAGCGGAATGCTTTCGGTTGACATTGGTAACGATAAGCTTTGAAGCGCTGCCGTCAACGAATCCGGGATTTGAGGTGTTGAAATCCGCATAGACGGTATTTGAAGGATTTGAGCTGTATCTGAATTGCGGATAATCAGGGTCAGAATAAACATCTTCAATTCGGTCGGTGAGAAGAAGCGTCATTGCAAGGTCGATGGTGTAATAATCCCAAAGGGTCATTCCGTGATAGAAATCCTCAACAAACCAGGTGTTGTCGGGCAGGAATGCCGTTGAAGCGTCAATATCCATCGAGGGAGAAACCTTGTATTTTCCGCCGCAGGGATTTATCTGCGTATAGCCGTCTGCAAATCTTGTTCCGAACGGAGCAACGGTTGCGCCGGTTGAGCAGGCAACGGTTATAATGCCGTCTGAATTTTCGTTAAGGCCCGTAACGATACGGTTGCCGGTGCCGGCAAGAATTGAAATGTGAGTGCCGTTTGCCCGGCATTCCGCAAACTTTTCTCCGAGAGACGGAAGCACCTGATAATGGAATTTATCGCATTCCTCAATCAGCTTTGCGCTTTCGGCGGAGTCAAGCAGAAGCGATTTTGTTTCTTCGTATTTATCGGAGGGAATGAAATCCCAGATGCTTCCCCAATAGCCGAGCACCTTCTGAAGATAAGGCACGAGAGCCTCGCAGAGATTATCAATGAAGCCGAGCTGCTGCGCCTTGACAAGCCATTCAAAATCGGCTTCGGTCATTGTTCCGTGTTCGATGAATCTGATAAGGTCATCCTCATCAAGCCTGACATTATTGACCATAAGGTCATAAGCGATTCCGGCGCCGCCGATTGCGGGAATCGTCAGAACGGCGTTGTTGACCTTGTTTTTGTTTCCATAAAGAGCAAGATAGGTTGCGGTCGTCTGTCCGCCGTGGCTGACAGCATATATATTCACCTTGTCTCTGCCCGTGTATTCAAGCACGCTGTCAACGAATTCATCAAGCTGCTTTGCGCAGGAAAGCTGACCCATTCTCCAATCCATCTGGAAAATGAAGATGTTTTCATCGGCAACATATTCTTCGATTTCCTTTATTATATCTCTTTCGTGAATGATGATATCGTCGCCGTCGGGATGTTCTTTTTTTATGTTTGCAACGTTGGCCTGCGCTGCGGTTGAAGCGTATCTGTGAATTTCTTCAACGCTTGTGCCGTCGGGGTTGAGAGCAAGGTCACCGTAAAGGTCAACAAAGCCCTGTCCGACGGTGTCGGCAAGAATTTTTGCATTGCCGAGAGTAAGAGCGCCGAGACCTCTGCCGACATCGACTATTCTTTCAAGCACGAGCGAAAGAATTTCATTGATGTCAATGCCCCATGCGTGCTCGCTTGAGCCGTCCGGATTGATTTTATAAAGCGAGGTTGAAGCGTATCCCGCAACCATAATAACGGGCAGGTCGCTTATTTCGCCGCTGACATTTGTTTTTGCATAGGACATAACAACGCAGGAAGCGCCGATTATGCATACGCAGAGCAAAACGGAAATAAATTTTTTCATTTTATTACTTCCTTTCAATATACTGATTTATATAATACCACATTTTATCAACATAGAAAAGAAAAATTTAAAAAAATATTGACAAATCGAAGCAAATCAATTATAATAATGATAATGATTATCATTATAGATTGGAGTGACGCCGGATGACCAAACACAGCAGACAGCGTGATGCGATTTATAATAACCTTTGCCTGCGTAAGGATCACCCGACTGCCGAAGACATTTATTTTTCGCTTAAGCCCGTTTTGCCGGCTTTGAGCCTTGCAACGGTTTACCGTAACCTCGCAATGCTTGAAGAAGACGGCAGAATAATCAGAATCGGTTCGGGCGGAACAGCGAGATACGATGCGGATTTATCGGAGCATCAGCATCTGCTCTGCGAAAAATGCGGCAAAGTTTTCGATATAATGATAACCTTAAGCGGAATAAACGAAAAAGCCGCAGAGGTTTTTGACGGCAGAATAAATTCTTATTCCGTTCTTTATAAAGGATTTTGTTCCGGGTGTCTCGGAAGAAAAAAATAATATTTAAATTTATTTTGGAGGAATTTTATTATGAAAAAGTTTGTATGCTCGGTTTGCGGTTATGTTCATGAGGGCGATTCGGCTCCCGAAAAGTGCCCCCAGTGCGGCGTTCCCGCTTCAAAGTTTGTTGAACAGAAATCAGAAGAAATGACATGGGCATCAGAGCATGTTGTCGGCGCTGCAAAGGGCGTAAGCGAAGAAATCATCGAAGGCCTCAGAGCCAATTTCGCAGGCGAATGCTCAGAGGTAGGTATGTATCTTGCAATGGCAAGAGTTGCTCACCGTGAAGGCTATCCGGAAATCGGTCTTTATTGGGAAAAGGCAGCTTACGAAGAGGCAGAGCACGCAGCAAAGTTTGCAGAGCTTCTCGGCGAAGTTGTTACCGACAGCACCAAGAAGAATCTTGAAATGAGAGTTGAAGCCGAAAACGGCGCAACCGCAGGCAAAACCGCTCTTGCAAAGCTTGCAAAAGAGCAGAATCTCGATGCCATTCACGATACCGTTCATGAAATGGCAAGGGACGAAGCAAGACACGGCAAGGCTTTTGCAGGTCTTCTTCAGAGATATTTCGGTGAATAATACATAAAAAGAAAGAAAACAATTATAGATATTGATATTCAGGCAATCGTAAAAAAGATAACATCCGATAAGGATTTTAAAGAAAACTTTCAAAAAAATCCCACCAAATGCCTTGAAACAATTCTCGGCAAGGATCTGCCCGAAGAACAAATCGACAAGGTCATCAATCTTGTTAAAGAAAAAGCGGGTCTGGATTCCATTTCCGATATAGCCGGTCTTGCAGGCAAGCTCGGTGGAATGTTCGGCAAAAAAGACTGATTTTATAAAAATGAATCCGGGAGCTGTTGCAGCTCCCGGATTTGCTTTATTATACTGATATATGGAAGATTCATCTGAAATCAAATGAAGCTTTATGCGATGACCAATTAATTTTGCCGCCATCGGTCACAACGGATGAAACAATAACAATATCGGGTTTTTCGATGTCGATATAGGTTTCAAGGCTGCCCGTGAAATGTCTTAAATCAAGCGCATGAACATTTTTTGTTCCGAGCGAAATGAACGGAATAACGCAGTTGCAGAATGAATCGTGGAGCAGGAGTATTTTTGTGTCGTCGTCCGTTATAAGCTCGTTTGAAATCTGCATTATCGGCTGATCACCGTAGCTGTAAGCCGCATAGGGATTTCTGCCGTAGTAATCGCAGACTGCAACATGATACATATTGCATAAAAGAGTAAAATCCCCGATTCGGTCAATGCCCATATTCGGGATGTATACTTTTAATTTCGTTTCAAATTTCGGATAATAAAGGCAGAAATCATCGGGCTCGGTTTTTTCAAGAGTGACCTTTTTTCCCTGCGAGCCGAGGAAAAAATCCTCATAAATCTTTTTTTCAAAACCGGATTCGTTTATTATTTCGGTGTCAACATTAAATTTATAATTTTCTTTCAGATATTTCAAAATATAAGCCGATGCCCGGAAGCCCGTTTCCGCAAGCCAGTGATGATCCGTGCGGTAAAATGTCTGCTGCCTTGTGAGCCCTGCATTATGAAGCACCTCTCTGAAATCCAGAACGGAAACGCCGTTTGCTTTCAGCAGCTCAATAAGCGAATCCTGATTCTGATTTGAAAAATCAAGCACTCCGCTGATATCGGTATCGTTATATTTATCAATCTTATACGGCTCCTGGATATACAGAAATCCGCATCCCGTTTTTTTGCAATATTCCGACAGAGCGGTAACAGCCAGCGCCTTTTCGGTCATATCGCTTTGCGGATTATATTCGGTAAGATAGCCGTCACTTAACGGAACAACAACATTATATCCCGAAGTTGGTTTTTCAGCTTTTTTTTCGTTGGTTTCGGGAGCTTCGGGATGACCGTATTTCCCCGAAAGCCAATCAAATCCGGAAAAATATTTTCCGGCGAAATCAAATATTTGCTCGGTTACGGTTTTTATCTCTTCCTCAACGGGAAGCTTAAGCGATTCGGTTTCGCAGTAATCGGCGATAAACGATGTTTCTTTGAAAGGATACATCTGCTGCCATCTGTCAGGCTCCTGCACGGAATCGGCAATGACTATCTGCGGCTTTACCGAATCTTCTTTAACTTCGTCTTCCGGAACGGTGCGCAGGATGAAATCCGTAACGAAATTCCGGATTCCGCAGGATTTTGTCAGAACCTCGCCCACATAGATTTTGATGAAAGAGTTCACAAAATACAGCGAAATGAGAGCAGTCAATAAAGTGAATATTAAAATTTTCAAATATCCGGAAATTCGCTTCATAAAAACCGCCTTTATCGAAATTTTTACACACCCCGAAAGATTGCTTCCGAGGTGTGTAATTTTAATCAAACATACCTGTTGAGAGATATTTGCTTCCTCCGTCCGGAAGAAGAACAACTATTTTTTTGCCTTGATTTTCGGGCCTTGATGCAATCACCTCTGCGGCGTGAAGAGCCGCTCCGGCGGTTATGCCGACGATGATTCCCTCGGCTTTAACGGCCTTTTTTGCGGCTGCATAAGCCTCTTCGGTTGTGACCGTTATGATTTCGTCATAAACTTTTGTGTCGAGAATTGACGGAACAAAATTTGCCCCGATTCCCTGAAGCCCGTGAGCGCCTGCCTTGCCTCCCGAAAGGAGCGGAGAATCCGCAGGCTCAACGGCGATAACTTTTATATCGGGATTCTTTTCTTTGAGGAATCTGCCCGTGCCGGTAATCGTGCCGCCGGTGCCGACACCTGCAACGAAGAAATCAACCTTTCCGTCGGTATCTCTCCATATTTCGGGGCCGGTTGTTTTATAGTGAGCGGCGCAGTTATCGGGATTGTCAAATTGAGCGGGAATGAAGCTGCCGGGCATTGATTTGCAGAGCTCTTCCGCCTTTTCGATTGCGCCTGCCATGCCCTTTGCGCCCTCGGTCAGCACAAGCTCTGCGCCGAAGGCGGCAAGAAGCTGCCTGCGCTCAACGCTCATTGTGTCCGGCATAACGATTATTGTTCGCATTCCGAGCTGGTTCGCATAGGAAGCAAGACCTATGCCGGTGTTTCCGCTTGTCGGCTCAATGATAACCGATTCTTTTGTGATTTTTCCGCTTTTCAGAGCGGCATCAAGCATTTCTTTGCCCACTCTGTCTTTTGCGCTTCCTGCGGGGTTGAGATATTCAAGCTTCGCAAGAATTTCCGCATCATTGCAAAAGCGTGAAAACCTGACGAGCGGCGTGTTGCCGACAAGCTCAGCTATGTTATTATAAATTTTCAAACGAATCACCTTAATTGTTTTCTTTGAGAAATTTCTTATCTTCTTCGGGAAGATCGAGGCCGATCGTTCCGCCCGGATTCATAAGATAATCCGGGTCGAAATAATTCTTGAGGGCACGGACCATGCCGTATTCCGTTTTGCCTATATAGCCTTCAAGCCACGGAGCGAACATCTTGCCGATGCCGTGATGATGGCTGATTGCGGCTCCGGATTTCTGGATCGCATCAAGAATCGTTGTGTGATATGCCTTGAATTCTTCTGCATCGCTGATTTTTGTGATGAAGATGAAATAGAGGTTTGCGCCCTGCGGATAGCAATGAGACATGTGAGTTGTTACGATGGTGTTGGGCAAGGCGTGGCAGACCTTGCGGACATCTCTGTGGACCTGCGCCATATTTGACCAATTGACCGTGCATTCGAGCGTGTCGGTGCAGATACCGAAATCCATCATGGAATCTCTCATATAAGGATCGTTGAAGCGGCCGTGTTCCCAGCTTTTGCAGACGAATCCGGTGAGGCTCATTGCGCCGTGCTTCTTTGCGATTTTTGCAATATTCTTTCTTACATTCTTTGAATAGCCTTCTTCGCCTTCGGTGAAGCCGAGGAAGAGGCAGCGCTCCATATCTTTATATCCGAGCTTGTCAAGAAGCGGATGAAGCGGAGTTTCGTCAACATTATAAAGACGGAGCATAAGGTTTGTTTCTTCGGGATCTGAAAGACGGAATACCGATGAAAAACCGCATTCGCTCTGCATCATTTCTCTTGCGGCATCCATTGCCGTTTCCCAATCTTTAAAGATATATGAATATCTCTTTCTGTTTTCGGGCATATAGCGGAAAATCTTGAGCGTAACTTCCGTAAGAACGCCGAATGTGCCCTCGGAGCCCATCATGATCTGGTTGAGATTCGGGCCTGTTGCTTCTCTTGGGTAGTGGCTCGTTTCAACTCTGCCGATCGGAGTTGCATATTTCTGCGAAAGAACTATATCGGTTATGCAGCCGTAATAGGTCGAATTTTGACCCGAGCCTCTTGTTACTACCCAGCCGCCAACGGAGCTGTATTCAAATGACTGCGGGAAATGGCCGCAGGTGTAGGCTCTTTTTGCGCCGAAATTCTTAACGGCTTCGTTGAGAGTTTTTTCAAGGCACGGTCCGCTCATACCTGCCTGAACGGTGATGGTCTGGTCGGTTTCGTTGAAATTGATAACCTTGTTGAAGCGTTTGCGCATATCCATTGAAACGCCGCCCTTAATGGGTTCAACACCTCTTGTTACGGAGCTTCCGCCGCCGTAAACATAAAGGGGAATCTTATTGGCAACGCAGTAAGCAACGCATTTTTCAACCTGCTCTGCGGTGTCGGGATAAACAACAACATCCGGCAGAGAATCTATTCTTTTTTCACGCATTCTCATAAGGTCGTATGCGGTCTGACCGTAGGCAACCGAAAGGCGGTCATAATCTTCAACGGAAACGAATTCATCGCCGAAAATTTCTTTGAGAGCATTGATGTGCTTCTCGTCAAGCTTTGACGGCATATCAAGCTTTACTTCGTCAAGGCCGACATCGCCGCAGTAGCCTTTGAAATCATCGTCGGTCATTTTGAAAGTCTCTTTCATCATTTTATAGAGAGCTTCTTTGGGATACTTAACGAATTCGGGGTCGCCCCATCTGAAAATAGAACGGTATGATTTTGCGGGCGCAGCTTCCTTTATCCATGCAGGCTCAAAGCCCTTATAAGGTTTTGTGCTCATTTTATTTCCTCCTTTAATACATCGCTTGTTGCGATAACATCAACACCGAGGCCGAGAACATTTTCTATGACCGTGTCGCCTCTGCCGAGTCTTTCGCTGACAACTGTGTTATTTATCTCTTTCATAACATCGAATATTTTTTCTTTCGGAATATCCGATGAAACCCTGACGGGGATAACGGGCGTTTCGGGGAATGCGGTCGCAGCGGTTGAGCATATTGTTCTCATCGGCATTGTTTGCTCGGTGATCGCAAAATCTCTGCCTCTTTTGCAGGTGTTGCCCGTGACCTCAAATGAGCCGTCGGGATTTTTTGTGACTTCCATTGTGCATCCTCTCGGACATACTATACAAACAAGCCTGCTCATTTTTCAGCCACCTCTATTTCTGCGGTAATATCCGAATCAACGCCCGAAAAATCAACCGTTATTCTTTCCATTTCGGGCGGCCTAAGGAATTGATATTTTTTCTCAAACACCGTTTTTTCTCCGCATTTTATTATGAGCCTGCAATTGCCGAGTTCTTCACGGCTTCTGAAATAAACGGTTGAGGCGGCGTTGTCCGCTTCCGTGTCTATGCTCTGCGGAACGATATACAGCATATTTTTACCGGCATTGAGAGCGACCCGGTTTCTCTTTGCTCTGCTGAATTTTGCCGCCGCTCTGCCTGCCTGCTCTCCGCTTTCGGAAACATAGTCAACAAGGTCGTTGACATGAAGTGCATTTCCGCAGGAGAAAACGCCGTCAACGGAAGTCATAAGGCTTCCGTCACAGGAGGGTCCTTTTGTTTTAGGGTCAAGCTTAACGCCCAGACTTTCGGCAAGCTCGTTTTCGGGAATAAGTCCGACGGAAAGGATAAGTCCGTCGCATTCAACGATTTTTTCTGTTCCGGCAACGGGATTCATTTTTTCGTCAACGGCTGAAATTTCAACCGCTTCAAGTCTTTCGTCACCGAATACTTTTGTAACGGTATGTGACAGATAAAGAGGAATGTCATAATCGTGAAGGCATTGATGTATGTTTCTCGTAAGGCCGGACGGAGTCGGTTTTGCCTCATAAACGCCGATCACCTGCGCTCCTTCAAGAGTAAGACGGCGTGCCATAATAAGACCTATATCGCCGGAGCCGAGAATAACGCATTTTTTGACCGGAAGCTCGCCTAAAAGATTGGTGAAATTCTGCGCCGTGCCTGCGGTGAAAACGCCCGAAGGTCTTGTGCCGTGAATGGAAACCTGCTTTGCGGTTCTCTCACGGCAGCCCGTTGCAAGAATGAGAGTTTTTGATTCAAGCTTACGAACGCCGTTTCTGTTTACAACGGAAATTTCAAAGCCTTCATCGAGCTTTTTTATATTCGTAACAAAAGTAAGAAGCAGAGCTTCAATGTTTTCTTTGCGGAATTCATCAATGAAAATCTCCGCATATTCGGGGCCTGAAAGCTTTTTGCCGAAGCGGACAAGACCGAAGCCGTCGTGAATGCACTGCTTGAGGATGCCTCCGAGCCTTGCTTCACGCTCAATGAGAATTACTTTTGCTCCGTTTTTGTGAGCTTCAATTGCGGCGGCGAGGCCGGCGGGGCCTCCGCCGATAACGGCAACATCATATTTCATCGTGATTCACCGCCTTTCGTTTTTCCGAAGCTGATAACCGCATCCGCTCCGCTTTTGCGTACCTGCGAAACGGGGATTCCCTGATGCTCCGCAATGATTTTCGTAACAAGAGGCGAGCAGAAGCCGCCCTGGCATCTGCCCATTCCGGGGCGAAGGCGTTTTTTGATTCCGTCAACCGTCGGAACACAGATGGGGGAGTTGAGGGCATCAATTATTTCACCTTTGCTGATTTCTTCGCAGCGGCAGACTATTTCGCCGTAATCGGGATTCTTTTTGATTAGAGTGTCACGTTCTTCGGCGCTCATTTCTCTTAAAACGGGAATACCCTTGCGGATGGGATCATAGTTTTCGTTTTTCTTAACATTGCCGAGCATTTCAACTGCCATTTTTTCAATGTCGAGAGCAACTGCGGGAGCAGTTGTAAGACCGGGTGACTGAATGCAGGCGCAATGGATGAGGTTTGAGGTCTTTCTGCCTTTTTCTATAACGAAATCCTCTTCAAAATTCGGGGCACGAACGCCCGTGAAATATGTGATTATATCTCTTTCGGTAAGGGACGGAACGGTTCCTCTCTGCTTGTCAAAAACGGTCTGAATGCTTTCACGGCGGGTGGCGTAATTCTCTTTTTCCCATGTTTCAACGGCATCCGGGCCTGCAAGTATATTGCCGTGAACCGTGTTGAGCAGTCCGCCGCCCTTTGTGTGTCCGCTGTTGACTTCGAGTTTTTTGATTGAGGCTATCGAACTGATAAGCTTTCCGGATTTCTTGTCGAGAATCGAATTTGTTCCTCTTCTCGGATGAATCGAATAGAAGCGGTCTTCCGCCATTTTTGCAATATCCTCTGCAAAAACGCCTGCCGCATTGATAACGATTTTCGGCTTGACGGTGCCTCTGTTTGTTGAAACGGAAACGATTTTTCCGTTTTCGACCTTCATTCCCGTAACTGCGGTGTTCAGCGAAACCTTTGCGCCGTTCATAACCGCATTTTCGGCATAGGCAATGGTAAGACCGTAGGGGCAGACGCATCCCGCCATCGGATTATAGATAGCGTATTTGAAACTGCCGTTGAATTCGGGCTCTCTCTTTTTCAATTCTTCCCCGGAGATAACAACGGTATCGTCAATTCCGTCAACGAATTTTCTTTTGAGGGCATAAAGTCTGATTATCGGCTTGATCGCAGCCTGGTCGAAGCAGACATACTGTCCGCAGCGCTTGAACGGCACATCAAGCTCTTTGCAGACATCGGCGTACATCCTGTTGCCTTTGATAATATATTTGTGTTTAAGTGAGCCTTTTGAAAGGTCGATTCCGGGATGCACTTCGCCGTCGTTTCTTCCGCTCGCCTGCATTGCAAGGTCGCTTTCTTTGTCAACGAGCAGAATGTTTATGTCCCATTTGCTCAGCTCTCTTGCGATGCTTGCGCCTGAAATTCCGCCGCCGATGATAAGCACATCGGGAGCGGCTCCCTCAAGAGCGTTATCGCTTATTGCCGGAAGGCGCATCGGTTTTATTTCGGCGCCCGTGAATTTAACATCGTTAACAACATGGATCCCGTGCTTTTTATCAACGCACATTGAGCAGACGGAAATAATTTCGTTCCAGTCTGCGCTTTCGCCCGTAACCGTGCGGACGCCTGCGGATGCGGTGACCTGATATTTGTTGCCGAAATCCTTTCTGATTTTCTTTTTCAAAGTTTTGAGATTCAAAAACGCCCATCTCCCCATTTTGAATATAATACAATTATACACTATACGATTATCAGGTCAATATATTTAAATGCCATTTAAGAAAAATAATCATACATTTTATATAATTTGTCTGAAAATCGGCAAATTCAACAAAAAAATCCTTTTAAAATTTACACCCAAAAAGAAATATATTCTTGAAATAGAAATGTAATGGTTTATAATGGAATTATCAACGGGTGCTGCCCGTCACCGAAAGGAGAAACAATTATGGAAAAAATCAGAGTCGGCATCATCGGATGCGGCGGAATCGCAAACGGAAAGCACATGCCTTCGATCAAGACCGTTAAAGAGGTTGAAATGGTTGCATTCTGCGATATCATTGAAGAAAAGGCAATCAAAGCAGCCAAGGATTACGGTACACCCGACGCAAAGGTTTATACAGATTATAAAGAGCTTCTCAAGGACGAAAGCATAACGGCAGTTCATGTCTGCACGCCCAACCGTTCACACAGTTTCATCACGATTGATGCTCTTGAGGCCGGCAAGCATGTTATGTGCGAAAAGCCGATGGCAAAGACCTATGCCGAAGCAAAGGCAATGTATGAAGCATCCGTAAGAACGGGCAAAAAGCTCACCATCGGTTATCAGAGCCGCTGGAGAGGCGATTCAATGTATCTTAAGCAGTGCTGCGAAAACGGCGAGCTCGGCGATATTTATTATGCAAGAGCAATTGCGCTTCGCAGAAGAGCAGTTCCCACATGGGGCGTTTTCCTCAATGAATATGAGCAGGGCGGCGGTCCGCTTATCGACATCGGAACTCACGCTCTCGACCTTACCCTCTGGATGATGAACAACTACAAGCCGAAGATGGTAGTAGGCACAAAATACAAAAAGCTCGGCGATCAGAAAAACGCCGCAAACGCATGGGGCGATTGGGATCCCGAAAAATATACGGTTGAGGATTCGGCATTCGGATTCGTTGTTATGGAAAACGGAGCAACGATCAGCGTTGAATCAAGCTGGGCTCTCAACATTGCAGACCCCAGAGAAGCAATAACCCTCGTAGCGGGCGATAAGGGCGGAGCGGATATGATCGACGGCCTTCGTCTCAACTATGTAAAGAACGGCAGACAGGTTATCGAAAAGCCGAACTTCAATGCC
The DNA here is from genome assembly GCA_024404025.1 of Clostridia bacterium. Lineage (GTDB taxonomy): Bacteria > Bacillota > Clostridia > Oscillospirales > Acutalibacteraceae > CAG-177. Next base: position 60,007 of record JAKSQP010000008.1, read on the forward strand.
GGCGGAGTTGCATTCTATGAGGGAGCAAGCGACAAGGCGGAAGTCCTTGAATGCCACGCTTTCTATGATGCAGTCATCAACGGCAAAGAAGTTGTAACAAAGCCCGAGCAGGCAATGGTTGTTACACAGATTCTCGAAGCCATTTACAAGTCAGCCGAAACAGGCAAGCCCGTTTATATTGACGACTGATAACATTTTCTGCGGAAGGCTTGTTCTTCCGCAGATTTTTTATTTGTTTTTTGAAAATTCTCTTGTATCTGCCTGAAAGGTATGATACTATATATTGTAAAGAATCAGCAAAGGGTGATTAATTTGAAGCTTCCCGTAGCAGTTCAGCTCTATTCCGTCAGAGACGAAATGCAGAGCGATTTTTACGGCACGATCAAAAAAATGAAAGAGCTTGGTTATGACGGCATTGAATTCGCAGGTCTTTTCGGCGAAGACCCCGAAAAAATCAAGGCTTTCTGCGCAGAAATCGGAATCAATCCCATCTCTGCCCATGTTCCTTATTACGATATGCTTGCGGATCCCGAAAAGGTGCTTGCAGACTATGCGGCAATCGGCTGCAGGTTTGTTGCCGTTCCTTATCTTACCGAAGAATGCAGACCCGGAACCGACGGATTCGGCGCAACGGTTGAAGGTATCAGAAAAATTGCCGAAGCCGCAAAGAAGCTCGGCATTCAGCTTCTCTATCATAACCACGATTTTGAATTCGTTAAGCTTGACGGAGAATATGCGCTCGATGTGCTTTATTCAACAATTCCCGAGGATCTTCTCAAAACGGAGATAGACACCTGCTGGGTAAATGTTGCCGGCGTTGATCCTGCCGAATATATTCTTAAATATTCAGATCGCTCTCCCGTTGTTCATCTCAAGGATTTTAAAAAGAGCGGCAATCAGAAGGGCGCTCTTTATAAGCTTATCGGCATTGATGACGATGAAGAGCAGGAGGATGAAGACGCATTTTCATTTATGCCCGTCGGCCACGGAATGCAGGATATGCCTTCAATTCTTGCAGCGTCTGAAAAAGCAGGTGCGCAGTGGGTCGTTGTTGAGCAGGATAATCCTGCAAAGGGCAGCACTCCTCTTGAATCGGTAAAGCTCAGCAGAGAATATCTTAAAGCTCTCGGCTGGTAAAAATATTAAATTGCGAGGTAAAAGTTATGTCAGAAAATATTCTTGACGCTTTCAAAGAAGATCACAGCAGCGAAAAAGAAAGAGATTATTCAAATAAGGTCAGAGTCGGAATCATCGGCACGGGCTGGATCGCAGAAGCTCACGTAAAGGCATATCAGAAATGCCCCGATGTTGAAATCGTTGCTCTTGCAGACCTTATTCCCGGCAAGGCAGAGGCATTCTGCAAAAGATACAATGTAGGCGATAACATCACATTCTTCCCCAGCCACAAGGAGCTTGTTGATTCGGGAATGTGCGATGCAGTCAGCGTTTGCACATATAATGCGACTCACGCAGAATGCACGATCTATGCTCTCAATCACGGTTTGAGCGTTCTTCTTGAAAAGCCCATGTGCGTTACTCTTGACGAGGCAGTTGAAATCTGCAAGGCCGAGAAGGCAAACAAGGGCGTTCTTTCGATCGGCTTCCAGCCCAGATTCGACGAAAATATGAAGATGCTCAAAAAGGTTGTTCAGAGCGGCGAGCTCGGCAAGATTTATTATATTCAGACCGGCGGCGGAAGAAGAAGAGGCATTCCCACTCCCTTCGGCACATCCTTTATTCAGAAGGATACAGCAGGCCTCGGCGCTCTCGGCGACATCGGCTGCTATTCGCTCGATATGGTTCTCAACTCGATCGGCTATCCCAAGCCGCTTACCGTTACCGGATATAAGTCCGATTTCTTCGGCAAGGATCCCTCATACGAGCATCACGATGTTTTCGGCGTTGATGACTTCGCAGCAGGCTTTGTTCGCCTTGAAGGCGGCATCATCCTTGACTTCAGAATCGCATGGGCTATGAACCTTGACACCCCGGGTGACACAATCATTATGGGCACGAAGGGCTCAGTCAGAGTTCCCTCAACCGAATGCTGGAACGGCAGCATCGGCGGTCCCCTTGTTATCTATCACGAAATCGCAGGCGAGCAGATCCAGACCGTTATTCCCGAAAAGAAGAATAACGTTGATTGCTTCGACATTAAGATCCGCTCCTTCATTGATGCAGTAAAAGAAGGCGGAGAAGCTCCCGTTCCCTGCGGACAGATTCTTTACAATCAGGCGATCATTGACGGTATTTCACGCTCCGCCGAGCTCGGCAGAGAAATTGAAATCGTCATTCCCGAAATATAATTAACGGAGGTTAAACACTATGGTATTGGCCGCAGTTGGCAAAAACGGAACAGGCAAGGATTTCTTCCTTGAATATGTTGCAAAAACTTACGGATTCCCCATGATTTCAATCGGAGATGTTGTCAGAGAGCTTGCAGCAAAAGACGGTCTTGAGCTCACAAGAGACAATCTTCACGCAACATCAAAGAAGTATATGTCCGAAAACGGACAGACTTTCTTCCCCGAAATGATCGTTAAAAAGATCAAGGAATCAGACAGCCCCAACTTCCTTGTATCGGGCATCCGTCCCCCTTCAGATATCGAAGTTTTCAAGAAGGCTTTCGGCGACAAGTTCGTTCTCGTTGATGTTGTTATCAGCGATGATGAGGTCCGTTATCAGAGAATGCTCGCAAGAGGCTCCGAAAGAGACGGCAAGAGCGTTGAAAAGCTTCGTGAAAACGATGTTCACGAGGAAGAGATTTTCCACACCAGCGAATCGGAAAAAATGGCCGACTATATTCTGAATAATGACGGCTCAATTGACGATTTCTATGCAGGCGTTAAGGATTTCTACGAAAATTATCTCAAGGCAAAGCTTGACTGATAAGTTTTCGGGAATAAAACATATTGAAAAATCCGGGATCCGCATTTCGTGGATCCCGGATAATTTTTTTGCCCGGATGAATTTAAATAACGGGTATTTCAAGATTTGCGCCGTTCAGCTCTGCGGACCGGCTTGCGATGATTCCCGGAAGAGACATTTTAATTGCAAAATCCACATCCAGAACGGGTTTCTTGTTTTCAAGCACGCAATCGACAAAATCCGCAAACATAACCGAATCCGCTCCGCCGTGGCCGAAAGCGCTGCTGTTGCCGTATTCGTCAAGATATTTTGCGGTTACGGGGATTTCGATTTTCTGCGAAAAAGTGCCGGGTATGCTTGAAAGATTCGCAAAGCTGTGAGCGTCGTCAACTACCGTGCGTCTGTCCGTTTCGATAGAACCTCTTGTGCCGCAAAGGCGATAATTATGATCATAGCTCGTGTATGCTCCGAAGCTGACAAGGAGTTTTATCACAGCGCCTTTTTCGGTTTTGAAAATAGCGATCGAGGTTGCGTTCTTTTTGGGGAAATAAGGGTTATATTCTATATCTGCGTTCATGCAGGATACGCTGACACAGCGGTCATTCATTATATAGAGAAGAGGACCGAGCTCGTGAGTTGTATATTTTATTGCAGGATTAAATGTGCGCCAATGACCTTCGGGATAATTATCAGGCGCAAAATTTTCGGGATCTATGCTGTGGAGATATTCCGCTTCGGCAAAAACAACATCTCCGAATTCGCCTTTTTCACGCATTTTTTTCCATGTTTCGATAAACGCCCAGTAGCAGCAGTTTTCCGCAGCCATATAGATTAAATCGGGATGCTCCGAAACGATTTTTTTTAGCTCATAGGCTTCTTCAACAGTTGTGATCGACGGAATTTCGCTCAGTACGTGTTTGCCGGCTTCGAGAGCCTTTTTAACTATCGGCACATGATATATTGCTTCAGTTGCAACGATTACGGCATCAATATCCATTTCAAGCATCCGGTCATAATCGGTCAGATACTCAACATCCGTTTTGCCCAGAGATTCAAAATATTCTTTGCAGTGAGCAAGTACTTTTTCATTATGGTCGCAGGCGGCGACTATTTTACATTTCGGATTCTGAAATCCGCAGGCTGCAACCGCAGCGCCTCTTCCGCTGCCGACAACTCCGCAGCGTAAAATTTGGTTATCCATAATGTTCTCCTTAATTTGATTTTGACAATTTATTTATATCGTTTATGAATTTCGATGCGCTTTCGAGAGAAGCTTCAAGCTTTTCCGACGGAGCGCCGATAAGCCTGAAAACGGGTATCATTTCAAGGCTGACCCTGTAATTCTTCAGCGTTACGCCGCCTTCATATTCTTCTCCCGTGAAGATGTTTTTCCATTTTCCTTCCGGAAGATAAATGTTTCTCTTTGTTCTGTTTTTCAGCACGGGAGCTGCAAGCAGACCGCAGCCGAGCATATATTCATCCTCTGCGTTCAGGCAGTTTTCATCGGTTGGATCATAGAGAAAAAGGTGACGCATAAGCGGAAGACCCGTTTCGGAAGAAATCTTCGATTGCTCAATCAGATAAGGTCTTAAAGCATCGTGGAGCTTTGCATAGGCTCTGTAAACATCCCTTGTGTGCGCATCAAAATCATAAGGCCGTTTAACTCTGCCGTGGGTCTGAATATTTGCCGAAAAGGCAGTCATTTCAATGCCCCGAAGAAAAACCTTGTCCTCATGGCGAAGGTCATAGAGGTTGAATGACGGCTGATAGCCTGCCATATCCCAGCTCACAAACGGAACGCCCGAAAGTCCGAGCGAAAGAGCCGCCTTCAGGACTGCTCCGAGAAAGAAGAATTCTCTTCTCTGATCTCCTGCCCACACAAACGGATATCTCTGTGCGCCGATCCCTCCGCCTCTCGAAAAATTGATTCCGCCGTCGGGTTTTGTGTTGAAATGCTTATAGCGCATCACATTGTAGAGGGTAGGATACCAATGGTGCGCCGCCATGGGATCTCTGCCGTCGGCAAAATGAATGATTTTTTTATCGGGGAACTGCTCGCAGAAATCAATCTTTGCGCCGTCTGCGCCGATGTTGAACATAAGCTCGCCCCAGACCTCCTCCCACTTTGAAACGGCTTCGGGGCAGGTGAGGTCAATGCATTTCATTTTCTTGTGATGGAAATTATCGAGAAGATTCATTGACCTTGTTTCTTTAAGCTCAACGCCCTCATCGGACTGCACGGCAAAACGGTCTTCAAGGCCGAAATCTGCGGCATTTGACGGAAACTTTCCGCATTGCTCATAAACCATCATTTTTTTGCCGAGTGAATGAAGCTTTTCTCCGATTTCCTTTAAGTCACTCCGCTTTTCGGTTTTGTATGTTCCCCATCCCTCAATGATTGCGGCATCCCAGGGAAAATCGTTTTCTTTCATGGCATCCGCCATTGCGAAAACGCCCTCTTTTGATGAAAATTCGGGATGGTATCTGCAAACGAGAGTGCCGAATGCCCATTCGGGCGGCACGGGAGCAAAACCGGTCAGCCGGGAATAAGCCGAAAGAATTTTTTCCGGGCTGTCAAACATAAAAATATAAATATCGAGCGGAGCATATTTCTGCTCAACGGTAAATCTGTTTTTTCGGGAAAACCCGATGTCAAAAACCGAATGCTCATATCTGTTGAAGAAAACGGCTGACATATTTGAGCTGAACGCAAACGGAATCGGGATATAGCTGTTTCCGTGAGTTGCGCACCAACGGTCAATGGCATAAATATGAATTTTTTTGCCTCTCTGATTGACCCGGTTGAAGCGTTCACCCGTGCCGAAAATTTTTTCACTATCCGAAAGTGAAAAATCAGCCGATAAGCCGTCTTTTGTTTCTTTTATCGCTTTTATTTCTCTTTTAAGTACGCCGTCCGGATTAAAAAATGCAATTGATTTTTTGCTGATTTCAACATACGAGCCGTCCGGGGCTTTTATATTGCTTATGCCGTTTTTTTCGGAAACGGAAAGCGTTTCGGCGGTTTCGGCAAATTCTTCTCCGAGGTCCCTTGAGAGGATCTGCGAGGCACCCGTGTCATCGAAATTTCCGCCGCAGGATGACTGAATACGCCAGACCCCCTGCCGAATATTCTTCAGCAGGAGGCTGTGATTTTTAAATTCAAATACGATTTTATTATTGTTCATTAAGTTCAGCTTCAAGCTTGTTCCTCTTTTCACGCATTTCGCAGAGTTCGGCATAAATCTTTTCTTTCTTTGCGCCGCTGTAATCATCAAAGAGAAGAATAATTGCGGGAAGGAAGTTGCCGATAAGGCCGCAGAGGGAAACAACTCTGTAAATTCCACGGAGTGTTTCCGGAGTCTGAACAGCCTGCTTGCCGGTTGTCATATCCTTGGACTGATATTTGATGAGAGCAAGAAGACCGTTTGTAAGGTTGACCTTGATAAGAGAAGTGATTTTTGAAACGATATTCTGCGCAGCGCTCAAAAGACCGTCGCTTCTGACGGGAACTCCGTATTTCTTCTCGGAATACCATTCCATAAAGTCGGTTGAATCGCCTGTGATGATTTTTCTTGCAGCTCCCTGCGCAGCATTGGGCATACCTGCAAAGGCTATGCACATTCCGGGAATATAACGCAGTTTTCTGACTTTTTCAAGGTTGAAGTTGATGTTGAATGAAGAAATGATGGTATAGAAGAAGCCGGTGTAGAAGAAGCCGCCCGAAAGCATTGCTTTTGCGGAAAGCTTTTTGCCGACAAACGGAACGGAAAGCAGGCCGACATAGGAAAGGGCGCCGCTGATGGTTTCGATAATCGTCTTCATCTTGAGATCGTCAAATGTATTTTTATAGAGATAAATGAGAGTATCGTATGTAACTTTTCTGATCGTTTCAAAGATATTTGCAATCTGAAGGATCATAAACGGCTTGTTGTGGAGCAGAGCCGAAACGGTGTCCTTATCCCAGTTAATTTTTTCTTCTTTGCTGTTTTCGGAGGGGGTATAGAAGCTTGCACGCTCTTCAATCGTCATATAGGGAGTGTACATTGCGGCAACGCCGATGATACAGAAGCCGAGGGCAATGAAAAAATATCTCCATTGCTGCTTCAGCGGGTCATCCGTCATGCCGACAACAATGGGAATAACGCCGCCCGGCAGAAGCGAGCCGAGGGTCGAGGCGATTGATTCAAATGTGTAGAATTTTTTCCTGTCGGCAGGGTCGCTTACCATTTTGAGGGCAAGTGAACTCAATGCTATATCGTAGAAAGTGTCGGCAACGGAAAAGAGAATGCTGAAAAACAGGGTCCAGATAAAGTTATACATTGCGTTGTTTGCCGGAACAACAAACAAAAGCATGGATGTTACCGCAAACGGAATCGGAGCAACAAAAAGAGCCGTGCGAAGAGGACTTCTTTTTCCTTTTTTGAGCGGTCTGTCATAGAGCGCACCTGCGATGGGCGGCACGATGAAGCTTAAAATGGTGCTTACATTATCCTTGACTGCGGACATTGCGTTCGTGAGACCCATATAATCTCTGCCGAAGTTGCCGGCGAAGGTGCCTACGCTGTCCTGACCCATGGCGTTTCCGAAGATACCGCCCGCATAACCGAGCTGTTCTTTCATTGTTACGGATTCATTGTCAAGATATGTGCTTTTGAGCGAAACAAGTCCTGATTTGATTCCCATATTTTCCCCTCCCGAGAAATATTTTGTATAAAAATCATATCATATTATTTACCTATGTGCAATAGTTTTATTTGGTATTGCAGAATCAAAGTTTATATGGTAATATATAAAAAAACAGTCTGCGGAGGTAAAAAAGTGGGCAGAGCATCCGTAAAAGAATGTAAGAATATTTATCAGAAATGCAGAGAAGAATGTGCAATGACGAGGCTTCAGGCAAGCGAGGCAACCGAATGGATCTCTGACAGCCGCATTGAAAAAATAGAAAGCGGAAAAACAACGGCAAATCCCGAAGAAATTCTCGCTATGGCAAAGGCTTATAAAAAGCCCGAGTTATGCAATTATTATTGCAGCCACGAATGCGCCATCGGCAAAAAATATGTTCCCGAGGTCAAGGCAAAATCAATTGAGAAAATCGTCCTTGAGATGCTTGCGGCTCTCAATTCAATTGAGAAAAATAAAGACAGACTTATTGAAATCACATCAGACGGGTGCATTCATGATGACGAAATCAAGGATTTCATAGCGATCAGCAAAAAGCTTGAGCAGATTTCCCGCTCGGCGGATTCGCTCCGGCTCTGGCTTGATAAAACAATTGCGAACGGCGAAATAAACCGTGAAATTCTCAATAAAGTTCTCGATGAGGAATAATCCTTTGAAAATAAAGTCCAAATTTTAACGAAACGAAAGCGGTGATTATTTTGGTTTGTCCGAAATGCGGAAATCATATCCCGGCATTCGATCTTAAGCCCAATTGCAGACACTGCGGAGTAAACATTATGCTTTATACGCAGGAGGAAGACCTTGCAAGAGATGCGAAAAGGGCAGAGCTTGAATTTGCGAACGCAAGAATTATCGTTGCAAAAATCAAAGCGGCATTTATCAAAGGCGCCCTCCCGATAGCCAGGCTGGTTTTTGTTCTTCTGCTGGCGGGTTCATTTGTTCTTCCCGTTGCATCGGCAACATATTCGGTTCCTCTTTTCAGGCAGGAAATTTCATTGAGCGCTCTCGGTATTTATCAGCTTTTCAGCGGCGGAGCAATTTCGATTGTTCCGGAATTCGCAAAAAGCACGCTTTTCGGCGGAGCAACAAAATCGCTTCTTATTGCTGCGGGAATTTATGTTGTTGATCTTCTGCTTGCCGTTGCTCTTCTTTTAGCCGAAATATTGAGCTTTATCAACATAAAAAAATCTGCAAAATCAATGGCGGGCATTTCGCTTGCCGGAGCGGCTGTTTCATCGGTTCTTGCCGTTGTTGTTCTGACGCTTAAGGCAGAGCTGAGCTTTATCACCTTTGATAAGAGCTTCGGAGCATTTGCCGTGATTATATGCTTTATTGCCTGCTTTATCTGCAATCATAAAATTTCAAAAGCGGATATCAGGCTTGACATTCGTGAAGATGACCTTGAGAGAAAAGAAATTCTCAAAAAAGTCAGAAGCGGAGAAATTTCTCTTGATGAGCTTTCTCTTCCCGTTTTTGAAACAGAAGAAGAAAAAGAGGAGCGCCTCAAGGCTCTTGAAGAAGCTCTGAAAAAGGAAGAGGAGGGTAAGGAATAATGAAAAAGCCTCTTTCAAAAAAAGCAAAGGGTTTGCTGCTTGCTCTCGGTATTCTCGCATTGCTCGGAGCCTGCATTATCTGCGTTTCGGCTTATGCAAAAAAGGTTATGAATGAACCGAAATTTGAAATTCCCGAAGCGGAGCCTCTTGCATCGGCAACCGCAATTCCCGATTCCGATGCCGAAAAGCTTCTCTATGTTGAAAAGCTTTTTGCAGGCTCATTCGGAAGCGTCAATAATGTTTCAAAGAAAACCGAATTTTCAATCAGCGATGAATCAATTGTAAGCAGCGCAAAGGATTCCGACCTTGCGGTCATCCGTTATGCAAAGGGTCAGATTCTCAACGATGTCGGAGAAACATACGAATCATTTGAGAAAAAAGAGGGTAGTGAGATTTCCGCACCGTCATTTCTTTGCAATTCCGGCATAAACGAATGCACATTCGAGCAGGGTCAGACCGGCGATGACGGCGAGATCAAAGACGAAAACTATTATTTCTTTGATTTTGACCTTTCTCCCGTGGCTGCCGGAAAATCAGATGTTTTCAATCTCGGATCCGACAAAAAGATTCCGGAATTTCTTTCCGGAAAGCTTTCGGAAATGTGCACAATAAACGATTTCAAATCGGAGCTTATTTCCTGCGCCGTCAACGGTAAGGCGGACAGGGTTTATGATCAGCTCAGGCAGATAAGCTTCGGAAGAACATATCTTGCCGAAGCCGAAATCGAATTCACCGGCGAATATTCGGCTCTCGGAAAAATCAACATTCAATTTGAAATCGGGATAATTGATAAATATGATTTCACATGGTACGGTGCAAGATTTACCGAGAAGGCAGTTTATATGAATCCGGGTGATGAAAAAACTCTTCCGGCAGCGGCATCGGTTGCCGAAGGAACGGAACAGAGCGAATTCACCCTTTCGTTTGTTTCATCCGATGAAAGCGTGGCTTCGGTCAGCGAAGACGGAATCGTTACCGCAGTCAAATCGTCCGATAAGCCCGTTGAAATCACGATGACTCTTGAATATAAGGGATTCACTTTCACCGATAAATGCCTTGTAACGGTTACGGATCTGGAGGTGAAGGAATAATGGCGGAAACCAACACAACCGTTTCAACCGAACGCAAGCTTGAAAATAATGTTTTCAGAAGCTATAACTATGTCGGCACAAAAGAAACAGTCGCATATCTTCTCAACGATTTTTCCAACACCTTCAATATTGATTCTTTCAAAGAGCGATATATATGGGACGTTGTTAAGATCGATTTCGGCATCAGCGCAATAGTCAATATCTTCACAAGCGCATGGGATATAATCAACGATACCATTATCGCCGCCATAGTTGACAACACGAGAACAAGGCTCGGCAAATTCAGGCCTTATCTTGTCGGACTTCAGATCCCCATGACGCTGCTCGGAATGTTTTATTGGTTTATTCCGCTTATTTTCCCGAATTCGGATGCGACATATATTCCGAAGCTCATAACATATTTTGCTTTCTGCGTTATTCAGGAAACCGCAGGCACATTCACATCAATTGCCAAGAGCGGATATATGTCAACCATAACGCCGAATCCGAATGAACGAATAAGGCTCATAACTCTTGCAGAGCTTCTCACGGGCTATATGGGAGAGGATATGCCGAGATATATCTTCGGCATAGTTTACGATATGATAAATGCGGGAAAACTCAATTTCAAATTAAGTTCCGCATTCACTTCGTTCGGCCTTGTGACCGCCATTGTTTCATCTGTCTTTACTCTTTATTTCTTCCTTGTCAGCAAGGAAAGAGTTCCGCAGTCGATTGAAAAGCCGAAAATAAAGGAAGGACTCAAGGCGATATTCACAAACTATCCCGTTCTTCTTATGTGCCTTTCGGATTTTCTCGGAGGCTTTGCCATCAGTTCAAGTGAAGACAACTATTTCATTGATGTTCACGGCTCATATTCGCTCATCACTCTTGCCAATCTGCCCTCAAGTCTTAACGGAAGCATAAGCTACGCTTTCGTCGGCCCGATGAGAAGAAAATTTTCTTCAAAGGCTCTCTGGGTCGGTGCGGATATGTACGGCGATTTCCTTAATCTCGCATATTTCCTCTTCGGCATGGCAGGAAAGAATTACCTGAAGAAAACTCCGATGGTCATTGCTCTGGGCACAAGAGAATTTTTTGCCAAATGGGCGTTCGGCGTGAACAAGGTTATCAATGCCGACCTCTGGAACGAGGCAATGGACTATTGCGAATGGAAAAACGGTTACCGTATGGAAGCCACAACAGGTGTTGCAAAGAACCTTGTTCTGAAAATCCAGAGATCATTTATGGGTTCGGTAAGAAGTATTATCCTCAAAAAAATCGGCTATGTTCAGGGGCTGAAAATCGGAACGCAGGATTCAAAAACAAAGTTCTGGCTTTTTGCTCTCTGCACGGTTGTGCCTCTTGTTTCCGGCTCTCTCGGAATCGTTCCCAAGATGCTCTGGCCCATCAACGCAAAGAAGCGTGCGCAGATGTATGATGAGCTTGCGGAAAGAAGAAACAAGCTCGTAACGACATATGTTGAGAATTTTGAAGAAAACAATTAACATATAATTAAACAGAAGCTGCCGCCCAAAGCGGCAGCTTTTTGATGATATAAGCATACAAAAATAAAATTCTGTACATTTACCTTTTTTTATGATATAATTAACCGAATTTTATCAGGAGATGCTATATGAAAAGAATAATTTGTATATTTTTGGCGATTTTAATTGCTTCGATGTGTGTAATAAACACGGTGGCTTTGGATAAAACAAATGCGGCTACCGATCTGCCTACCATGTATATAGGCGGTCAGGGAGCCGACCTGCCGATTGCAGATGAAAACGGCAAAAGAACCAGCGAATATCTTTATCCCGTCGAATATAACACGGATGAAATTCTTGAATCTGTCAATCTTCTTCATCAGCCGTTCGCAAAAGGCGTTGCCACCGGAGACTGGAATGACTGGTGCGACACCTTTGTTGAGATTATCACTCCGCTTTTTGAATCCTATTCAATGGATGAAAACGGCAATTCGCAGGTTCCCGTTTATATGTATGAGAGGAATGTTGGGCTGAATTGCAAAAATGAAGACGGAAAAATCAGTCTTAATACCTTTCAGTTCAATTATGACTGGCGTGCGGATCCCGTTGAATCAACAAAAAGACTGAATAATTATATCAAAAAGCTTTTGAACCGTCAGAAATTCGGCGATGTGAATATGGTCGGCAGATGCATCGGCGGCAATGTTTTGCTCGCTTATCTTGCGGATTATAATCTTTCAAATATCAACAGCGCCGTGTTCTACTGCGAAGGTTTTGAGGGATTTGAAATAATCGGAAAGCTTTTTACGGGCGATATTTCGATTGATGCCGATGCGCTTTCACGCTTTGCCGATGATTACCTTTCGGACGGCGAATACCGTGACGATGAGATCTACGGAATGATAACAGACCTCATCAGCGTACTCAACACAATGAAAACCCTCGGTGTTTTTGTTTCTACCTTTGATGATATTTACAGCAAGGTTTATTCGAATGTTCTGCCGAGAATTCTGCGAAAATCGTTCGGCACAATGCCGTCTTTCTGGGCGCTTGTCGGAGATGAATACTATGAGGATGCAAAGAAATTCGTTTTCGGCGATGAGGCTGAAACGACCTATGCGGCTCTCATAGAAAAGATTGATAATTTCCATTATAACTATCTTCTGAAATATAAGGATATTATCAAAAGAGCAACCGATTCGGGCGTTAAGGTTTATAATGTTGTCAAATACGGAATGCAGATTTTTCCGACCGGCGGCGATAATTATATTCAGTCCGATACCATTCTTGAAACTTTATCTGCATCGGCAGGCGCAAACTGCTGCCGCAGCAACACGAAATTCACCGATGAATATCTTGCAACAATTGACCTGAAATATATTTCGCCGGATAAGCAGATTGATGCTTCAACCTGCCTGATGCCCGACCATACATGGTTTATAAAAAACTTATCTCATATGTATATGCCCGAAGCGGCAGATGAGGTAATAGCCTATCTTCTTGACGGCAAAAGCTATATTTCCGCTCCCGAGTGCGAAGAATATCCGCAGTTTTTGCTCTATGATAAAGGAACGGAGCTTATATCACCGCTGACGGAAGAAAACGGAGATATTGATAATCATCCGAATTTCTTCAGGCGTCTGATTTCGTTCTTCAAGCATCTTTTCAGCATAATTTCCGATTTCTTCAATGAAAAAATCGAAGAGATAAAGGAAAGCCGGAATAAACAGCCAACAGAATAAAGAAAAAATTCGCCTGATGTTGAATGTGACATCAGGCGAATTCGTTATTTATAAATTATGCAGGGTCTGACCCCTATATCTGTTAATGTGACCTCATAATATGAATCAACGGAGCAATAGCCGTCATAAAAAACTTTATTCACTCTCTTGGAATGAAATCCCGGTGCTCTCATCCACCAGCAGGAGTTTCCTTTATGCCCGAAACCGATTTCGCAAACATGGATCCCCTGGCATTCCGCATAGTCCGTAGCAATTCCTCTTCTCATTCTGTCAGCCGTATTCATTGAAGAAAAACCGTATTCCGAATCGGTCGCCTCCGTTCTCGAAAGCATAAATACCTTGTCATAAACGGTCATTTCTCCGTGTTCCTTTACCCGTGGAAAATATTGCTGATTGCAGGCATTGACGGATATTTTTTCTTTTTCATCATCCGAAAAAGCGGTGTTATAGAAATCTTCATTCAGCCATCTGCGGATAGAGGATTCCGCATAATCGTGAGCAAGATTTTTGCCCTGTCTGTCTGAATAATATGCTCCGCCGATTTTATAAATCGTATTGCTGAAAGGCTGGGAATCAATTATGCTTTCGCACATCAGCAGACCTTTTTCTTTATCAACGCTCCTCCATTTAAGAGGCTCATATTCAAACCAATAAACGGTGTTCGGCTCATATCCGTTGTCATCCTGATAAGTTTCGGATGAATGTGTGCCGCAGGTTTTCATCGGGCGGTATTTGTCAAACACAACCGCTCTGTATTTTTTGCCGTTAAGCTCAACATCGGCATATCTCATAAAATCGCTCTGCACGGCAGAGCCTTCGCTGCCGTTTCCGCTGAAATAACCGAATGTTTTCCATTCGTCAGGCTGATTTTCAAGGGCGGAAATGATTTCCGGGGAGCTGACTCTGCTTTGCGGATATGAGCCGATTTCAACATATTCGGCGTTGACGGGGCTTCTGCCGGAGCCGAGCAATAAAGATATAACGGTGAAAATCAATGCAAATATTTTGTTCAATTCAGTTCCTCCGATAGTTATCATATTCGCTCTGGAGCCATGCACAGGCTTCTGCCGTGCCCTCAACCGATGCCTCAAAATCCTTTGTTGTTATGAGCGAATCATCTGCGGCGGCGAAGCATTGCCAGCCCCAATAATATGAAGCAACGACCTTGAGGGGAGTTTTATCCTCCGCATAGACTATGACCTTATATCTGAATTCATTTGAAAATATACCTTTTGAGCCGTCCCTGGCGGGCAGAGAGCCGGTGAATTCATTTGTGCCGGCGTTAAAAAGATCGACTGCACCGCAGAGATATTTATATTGAATATTTTCTACCTTACACATATTTTTCAGGCCTTTCCGGTTTCAGATAAGGATAATATAACATTTTCTGCCGTTTTATTCAAGCTTATAATCAACAAATATCATTTTGTCACTTTTTGTGTATGCGAAAATATTATAATAGTAAAAAATAAGAAAAGAGAATAAATATGGCAATAAAAATTTTTTACGGAATCATAACTCCGTTTATAGGCACTCTGCTCGGCTCTGCCTGCGTTTTTCTGCTGAAAAAAGAACTTGATTTCAGAATCAGGCGCATTCTGACCGGCTTTGCGGCGGGAGTTATGGTTGCGGCGTCGGTATGGAGCCTGCTCATTCCGTCGATTGAAAGCAGCAGAGAAATGGGAAAGCTTTCATTCATCCCCGCAGCAGCAGGCTACCTTGCAGGAATTCTGTTTCTGCTCTTTTTCGACAGAACCGTTCCGCACATACACATGAACGAAGAAACCGAGGGACCCGAATCAAGGCTCGGCAAAAACACGATGATGATGCTTGCCGTTACACTTCATAATATTCCCGAGGGGATGGCAGTCGGTGTTTCGCTTGCCGGCGCACTTTACGGCACATCCGATATTTCGATTGCGGCGGCGCTGACGCTTTCGTTCGGAATCGCAATTCAGAATTTCCCTGAAGGAGCGATAATTTCAATGCCGCTTTCGGCAAACGGCGAAAAGAAGAGCAAGGCATTTCTTCTCGGCGCTCTTTCGGGAATAGTTGAGCCGATAGCCGCCCTGATAACGATTCTTTGCGCAGGCTTTGTTATTCCCGTTCTGCCTTATCTTTTAAGCTTTGCGGCGGGTGCGATGATGTATGTTGTTATCGAAGAACTGATTCCCGAAATGTCCGAAGCGCCGCATTCAAATATCGGCACGGTTTCGTTTGCGGCGGGCTTTGCCATAATGATGGGGCTTGATGTTGCGCTCGGATAATATATTTAAAATTATGTTGATTGATTAAAACTGCTGTGTTATAATTGTTAAAAATATGGCAAAAGGATGTTGTCAAAACAGCATGGAATTTGACTGCCGTTAGGAGGAAATATTTATGAAAAAAACCTTGAGGTATCTTTCGGCATTTATGGCAATTCTCATGGTTATGCAGATTTTCGGCGTTTCGGGTTTTGCTTTTGACAGCAAGCCTCTTACGCAGAACGAATGGCAGGAACGCTATGACACGTTCATCACTTCAAACACTCTTCCTCTTCTCTGCGTCGGCAGAGATCAGACGGAGCTTAATCTTACCTGGCACGCTGCAAAGGAATCTGCTTTCCCTGAGGTGAAGCTTTCCGAAAATGAAAATATGGAAGCTGCTGCTACCTTTACGGGCGAAAAGGTTGAGGCAGAAAATGAAAATCAGCTTGTCTGCCGTGTTACCATGACGGGAATAAAAGAAAACACGACCTATTATTATTCATATCACGGAGAAAACGGCTGGAGCGTTCCCGAAAAATACGAATCAAAGGGCTTTGATGATTTTAAAATGATGGTAGTCGGCGATATTCAGATCGGCGGTCAGTCAACGGATAATCCCGATGAGCAGTCAAGGATCGGATATGTCTGGCAGAGCGTTCTCGACGAAGCGCTGACAAAGAATCCCGATATATCATTTCTTCTTTCTCCCGGCGACAATATTTCAACCGGCAAGAGCGCCGATGAATGGCAGACTCTTATGATGCCGACCTATGTTCCGAATCTTCCGATGGCTCTTGCAATCGGCAACCACGATAAAAAAGGCTTCGCATACAATTACTATACCTTTATGCCCAATGAGTATTTCGGCAAATATTTTGAAGGCCTTGACCGTGACTTCTGGTTCCGTTACGGCGATGTGCTTTTCCTCGTTTTCGATGCGACCTCCGCAAGTGCGGCAGACCACAGAGCAATGGCAGAGGAAGCCGTCAAAGCGAATCCCGATGTAAAATGGAAAATAGCCACAATGCACCAGGCTCTTTACGGCGCAGGCTATTCTCCTCTTGATCCCGAAACAACGATTCTGCTTAACGCTGTTTTTCAGCCGATATTCGATATGTACGGTGTTGATCTTGTTCTGACGGGTCACAGCCATCTTCAGTCACGTTCCGATTTCATCAAAAACGGTCTTGTTATCGGCAAGGCAGAGAGCGGAAAGACTTATAAAAATCCCAACGGAATCATTTATCTCAATTCAAATGCCTGCTGCGGCACAAGCGGCACATTCAACAACATTTTCTCGGCATATACCTTTGAGGATGCAGATGTTGTTACTTATACGACCCTTGAATTCAGCGGAGATTCAATGAAGGTAAAAACCTTCAGAGGAGATAACAGCGAGCTGCTTGACAGCGTAACGCTCAGCAAAACAAAATTCAAATCGCCCTCTCCGTTTATTGTTTTCCTCAAGAGAATACCCTATATGATAGTTGAATTTCTCGGTTATGTTTATCTCAAAGGCGATGAAATAACCGTTAAAATCAGGGGCGGCCATTTTTGATTCGGAACGAGTAAAATGATGAAATACGATTTTACGGAATTAAAAGAATATCTTGATTTTCTTCATACGGCAAAAGGGCTTCCCTGCGGAGATGTTATCGTTTATTTGAACGGCGGTCAGGTTTACCGTTATTCAGTCGGCACGGCAGCTCCCGAAACCCTTTATTATATGTTTTCCTGCACGAAGCCCGTTACCGTGGCAGCCGGAATGCAGCTTGTTGAAAGGGGAGTAATCGGCCTTGATGATCCGGTTTGCCGCTATTTTCCGGAATACGGCAAAGCGGTATATAAACAGGGGGATTCCCTTTTGCCCGTCGGAGAAAAGCTGAAAATCCGCCATCTCTTCACAATGAGCGGCGGACTTGATTACAACTGCGAATCCGATGCGATCAAGCGCATCAAAGCCGCAAATCCCAATGCTTCAACGCTTGAAATCATCCCGGCTTTTGCCGAAACGCCTCTTGAATTTGAGCCGGGCACGAAATTCAGATACAGCCTGTGCCACGATGTTCTGGCGGGAATTACTGAACTTGCTTCGGGGATGAGCTTCGGAAGCTATCTCCGGCAGAATATTTTCGATCCGCTTGAAATGGAAGACGCAACTCTGCATCTCCCGAAAGAAAAAGAATACCGGCTTGCTCCCGCATTCTCCGCAGCAGGAGGAAAAATCGTTCCTTATGAAAAGGGCATAGGCTCCTTTGCCATAACTCCGGATTATGAGAGCGGCGGCGCAAGCCTTGTCTGCTCTGCAGAAGATTACGGAAAATTTGCCGCTGCCATGAGCTGCGGAGGAATATCCGCAAAGGGAGTCCGCATTCTGAAAAGCGAAACGACAGATCTGCTTCGTTCTCCGCAGATGACGGGAAAACATGATTTTACCTGCGCCGCAGGTCAGGGCTATGCCTATGGTTTCGGAGTGCGTACTCTTGCAACAAACAAATTCGGGGCAAAAAGCCGCATAGGTGAATTCGGATGGGACGGCGCTGCAGGCTCGTTCATTCTGATGGATCCCGATGCGAAGGTCGGAATCGTCTATACACAGCAGGTCGTCGGATGGCCGTCATATTTCGGCTGTTTGCACGCTCCGATTCGTGACAAGGTTTATGAGGCTTTGAATATATAAAACAACGAACAGAGGTATAAATATGTTGAAATTCAACGGCGGCAAATTCAGATTGATGCAGATAACCGATATTCAGGATACCCAATTCACCTCAAGAGATACCATTGATTTTATCAAAGCGGCATTGGAAAAGGAAAAGCCGGACCTTGTTGTTTTCACGGGCGACCAGGTCAAGAGCTACGGTTTTTCAATGGTCCTCGGCTCAAAAAATGAAAATATAAAGAAAACAATCAGAAATATTCTTGCTCCGCTTGAAGAAAAAGGGATTCCGTTTACCTATGTTTACGGAAATCACGATGTTCCGAAAAAAACGGGCGATTATGATTTTCAGACTGATATTTATGAAAGCTCTCCCTGCTGCGCAAACAAGGAAGCTTTCGCACGCTATAAAAGAACGGACAGCCTCTGCATTCCCGTCTATTCAGAAGACGGAAGAAAGCCCGTTGTTGCGTTCTATATGATCGACAACTGCGGAAAGCTTCCGGACGGCGGCAACGGCGTTCACCCCGACCAGATGGACTGGATGGACGAAACGAGCGCCGCTATTTCGGAAATCAACGGCGGAGAAAAGGTCCCGTCGCTTGTTTTTCAGCATATTCCGGTTTATGAGATGTATGAAATGCTTGATGAAGTGCCGAAGGGCACGGAAGGAGCAATTGAAGGAAATTGCAGAAGAAGAAATCATTTCTATAAAGCTACCGATGAAATGAAAGCGAGAGGCGAATTTATGGGAGAAAGCGTTGCCTGCCCGGGAACTCCCTCGGAACAGTTTGAACGCTGGCTGAAGATGGGCAACATTATGGGCGCATATTTTGGCCATGACCATAACAACTGCTTTACGGGCAATGTCAGAGGAATTGACCTCGGCTACACTTCGGGAGCAGGCTTCAATGTTTACGGACCCGACCTCAACAGAGGAGTCAGAATTTTTGATTTTGAAGAAAATAAGCAGGGTTACGAAACACGGGTAACTTATTATAAAGATATTCTCGGCGGCAAGGTGCATAACGAGCTGAAAAGATATATTTATAACAATGCTCCCAGCTCCGTTGATGCTGCAAAGCCGATGATTTATAAAGGAGCTGCCGGCCTTGCGGGAATCACCGCTCTGATTGCCGCCGCCGCAATCCGCAAGAATAAAAAGAGGTAAGGTTATGGCAAAAATTAAAATCGGTATGTTCGGCGCATGGAGAGGGAATTCATATATCCGCCTTTTCATGAATGAGCCGTCAATTGAGCTTGTTGCCATCTGCGACAAGCACCTGAATGAGCTCGACGAGCTTGAAAACGAGAAGGAAGAGCTTGAGGGCACTGCAAAATTTACGGATTTTGAAGCTTTTTTAAACGAAGGAAAAAAGCTCGGAATGAATGCGGTTTTTCTTGCAAACTATTTTCACGAGCACGCTTCCTATGCGATTCGCTGCATGGAGGCAGGCATGAATGTTGTCAGCGAATGCACCGCCGCCGCAACGCTTAAGGAATGCGTTGAGCTTGTTGAATGCGTTGAGCGCACAGGCAGAAAATATATGCTTGCGGAGAATTATCCCTTCTCAACAGCCAATTTAAAATTCAATCAGATAGTTGAAAGCGGTAAGCTCGGCACTCTGCTTTATGCGGAGGGCGAATATAACCATTCCGGCACAAATGAAGAGCTTGCCCGCCTTACTCCGGGCAAATATCATTGGAGAGGCTGGATGCCGAGAACATATTATGTTACTCACGCAATGGGTCCTCTTATGTATGCAACGAAGACAATGCCGAAATATGTTTCGGCCCGTGCCGCCCATTCGGATCTGCTTTATCAGATAAGAGATTGGCGCCATAACTATGACGGCTGCGGAATTATGTTCTGCGAAATGGATAACGGGATGATAGCCCGCTTTACGGGATGCACAGCAATGGCGAGCGATTACAGCCGCTATCGTATCGCAGGCGATGCCGCAAGCGTTGAATGCGGCGGAAACATCGGCGACGATATGGTGCGCTTATTCTATTTTGAACATACAAAGCCGGAAAACGAAGAAAGAGAAACCGTTATGAAGGCGGAGCTTGATGAATTCGGTGAGCTTGCGAAAAAAGCAAAAGAGGCAGGCCACGGAGGCGGCGATTTCTGGATAGTTCAGAATATGATTGAATATTTTGCCGATGATGTTGAGCCGTTTTTTGATGTTTACCGTTCGGTTGCAATGTCCGCAACGGCGATTCTCGGCTGGAGAAGCTGCCTCAATCACGGCGAAAATTTCCGCATTCCCGATTTTCGTAATGCCGAAGAAAGAAACGCCGTGAGAAACGATGATTTAACGCCTTTCCCCGATGAAAACGGAAACGGCATAACGCTTCCGTGCGCATTGCCGTTTAATGAAGATTGATCATATTTAAGGAGATTGAATTATGGATTTAAAGCAATTTGTTGCAAACGAAAATGAAAAACCGCTTGATTCTTTTCCACTCAACGGTGGATTTTGCAGCATATTCCGCAAGATAGGCGCAGTCGGCGATTCGCTTTCCTCGGGCGAATTCGAAGTGCTTAAAGAAGACGGAACAAAGGAATATCACGATTGCTTTGATTTTTCCTGGGGTCAGTTTATGGCAAGGATCTGCGGCAGTCAGGTAACAAACTTTTCAAGAGGCGGCATGACCGCAAAAGAATTTTGCGAAAGCTTTGCGGATAAATACGGCTATTTCGATGCCGATAAAGCCTGCGCTGCATACATAATCGCTCTCGGCTGCAACGACATTTTCGGATTGAAAATGCCGATAGGCTCGATCAACGATGTCAATTTTGAGGATTGCCGTTCACATCCGGATAATTTTGCCGGATGGTATGGCGAGCTTGTGTTGAGATATAAGGAAATTTCTCCCGATGCAAAATTCTTTTTCGTAACTCTTCCGAGAGAAGACAAGAGCGAAGAGGAACAGAAAAGAGTTGACGATCATCAGAAGCTTCTTTACGATATGGCGGAAGCTTTCGGAAACTCGTATGTTATCGACCTTCGCAGATATGCTGTTCCTTACGACGCCGGATTCAAGGAAAAATTCTTTCTCCACGGTCATCTGAATCCCGCCGGATATAAGCTCACAGCCGAGATGTTTGTTTCGTATATTGACTGGATAATCAGAAACAACCCGAAGGATTTTGAAAAAGCCGGATTTATAAAAGCACAGTATAACAGAACAATTTTATAATTTGAAGCATAAAAAAGAGCAAAGCACCAAGCGGTACTTTGCTCTTTTATACAATGTGATTACTTAATATCGAGTTCCGACGGAGCAACAAAGATATGTTCGATTGAGGCAGAGCCGTCTGAACCGACGGATATTGTTGTGCCGCCGCTCATTTCTTCTTCCCAATAGCAGCCTTTTCCGCACTTGATGCCGTAGGTAAGTCTGATTCCGTCATAAAGGATCGACGATGAATTGACATGATCGTGGCCGCATACCATATTTTTGGTCGAGTTTAAATCTTTACAGAGAGCGAAGAAACCGTTGTTCTGCGGTGCGCAGCATACGCCCTCGTGATTAACTCCGAATGAGGATGAAGAATATTCCTGCTTGTAGCATGAATTGTCAATATCGTATGCTTCCTCCCAGGCTGTTTTATATTCAACAACGGGAATGTGCATAAATACCGTGCTTTCAACCGTTTTGCCTGCTGTTTTCTTAATGCCGTTGACTGCCCATTCATACCACTTGAGTTGTTCGGGCCAGAAATGGTCATAGCCGGAACCCTTTTCGCCGTTTATGTTTGTTTTCTGAATATCGGAATGGCTGTCCATCATAAAGAGAGTGTGGATGATGCTGCCGTTTTCGGTAATGTTTATGATATAGTTGCCATAGCCCATTCCTTCCGGTCCGAATTTGAAGAGGCAATTTTCTGCCTGGACGAATCTTGCGGCGCACCATTTTTCGGAAATGCAGCCCTGTCCGTCGTGGTTGCCCATTACCGGAGCCCAGGGAATGCCGTAGCCGTCAAGCATTTTGATCATATCGTTATAGGAGTCGAGCGACCAGGCATTGTCGCCGGTAACGGTGATGAGATCGGGATCGGTTTCTTCAACAAGTTTGTCAACCGTTGCCTTTGCAAGCTTTCCGGGGTAACCGTATTCTTCGCCGAAAGAAAGCTGAATATCGGTGAGGTTGAGGATAACAAAGTCTTCGCCGGGATTCTTTTCAAGCTCAACCGCATAATCTTCTGTATATACGGTGCTTTCATCCCATTTTGTGAAATAAGCGTCCGAGCCGGAAAGACCGACCGAAGCAATCGGAATGAGGATCTGAATAAATGCAAGAATGAAACTGAACAATGCTTTTATGTATGCCATAATTCGTGTCTCCTTTAAAATATTATGATGAAATTATATCTTATTGAAGATAAAAAGTAAAGAGGAAAATCGGCATATATTGACACGGGAATTTATTGATGATATACTTTGAACATCAGAAAAAGGGGGATATATTATGGATTTGATACCAAGCTTTCAGGTGGATCATAACAAAATAGTGCCGGGAATATATGAATCAAGGCTCGATACCCTGGGAGAGGAATTTGCCACAACATTTGACATCAGGATGAAAAAGCCGAATGCAGAGCCTGCAATTCATTCAAACGCCATGCACACGATCGAACATATCGTTGCAACGTTCCTGCGCAACGATGAGGAATGGAAAGAAAGAATCATTTACTGGGGCCCGATGGGCTGCCTGACGGGATGCTATCTTATAGTAAAAGGCCATCCCTCTCCGGAGGAGATACTGCCTCTGATGATAAGAGCCTTCGAATTTTGTGCCGCTTATGATGATGTTGTTCCCGGAGCAAATCCGCAGAACTGCGGCAACTATATTCTTCATGATCTCGCAATGGCAAAGTATGAATCAAAGCTGTTTGCGGATATTCTGAAAACAAATCCCTGCTTTGAATATCCGACTGCCGAAAGAATTCAGACCGAAAAAGGTCAGGTTTTCTTCGATTCATAAAAATAAAGTATAAGGTCTGCCGCATTTAACTGCGGGAGACCTTTTTATTGTTCTTTACCGAAAATTCTTGCTTTTGAAAAATAAATGTCCAGGTTGGCGGCTATTATGTCCGGCGGAACATCGCATCCCGTAGAAAGAATGAAATTGCTGAATTTGCCGCATTCCTCATATAGTTTTTCTATTGCGGATTCAATGACACTTCCGCATTCCAATTTAAAAAGAAGCGGATCGAGGTTGCCGGCAATGATACTGCTTTCGGGCAGCAGGGGAATGAGCTTCGCAATGTCAGCTGCATTGCCGAAATGATAAATATCGGCGTTTATCGAGCAAAGAGAATCCGTCATTTCGGAAACCGAAGCGCCGCAGTTGTGATAACCGGTGATAAAATCGCTGTCAGAAACATCGTTGAATATTTTTCTGACGAACGGAAACGAAAATTCATCTGCCATATCCGGCGAAAGAAGACCGGCGGCAGGCTCGCAAAGCAGAATCCCGTCTGCTCCGGCATTTTTCAAAGCCGAAATATATTCTGTTATGAATTTCGTGCATTTTTCAAGCAGAACGGCAACGCTTTCGGGGTTGTCGAAGCATTCCATCATCAGTTCCGTCATTCCGAAAAGACGGCAGGCGAGGGAAAACGGACCTATTGCTCCGCAGAAAACGGGAATATTTCCGATTTGTTTCACGGCGGATCTTACCCCGTCAATGAACGCTCTGCATCTGCCCGAAACCGGCGGGATTTTCAATCCTTCAGCTTCTTTGATGTCCGATATAAGCGTTCCGTCAACTTCGGGAATGCGGTCATTTTCAATCCGCACTTTTGAGCCGAAGGCCTCTGCTTCAACCGAAAGATCCATCATATTGAAAACGGCACCTGCCGGATAATTATCGGCAAAAAATTTCATTGCCTTTGCCTGCGCTTCAGGCAGGGTCACCATATCCTTGATGTTTATGCCTGCAAGACGGGAAACGGGATATGAAATTATCGGAATCGTTTTGCTCCTGTCTGCAAGAAGTTTTTTTGCTTTTTCTTTCATAATCAGATATTTTTGAGCGCAGCAAGTGCGGCAGCCGCTGCGCTTGCCGCATCGTTTGTGTATATATCTGCACCGATTTCTCCCGCATAATCTTCGCTGACGGGTGCGCCGCCTATCATAACGACAACATCATCTCTGATTCCTGCCTCGCAAAGAGCCTCGATGGCGGATTTCTGATTGATCATAGTTGTTGTGAGAAGGGCTGAAAGGCAAACGATTTTTGCTCCGGTTTCTTTAACAGCTTCAACGATTTTCTGCGGATCAACATCCGTTCCGAGGTCGATGCATTCAATGCCTGAGCCCTCAAACATCATCTTGACAAGGTTTTTGCCTATATCGTGCATATCGCCTTTTACCGTGCAGATAACGGCTTTTCCGGCGGGCTCAACCCCCTCGGAAACGAGATAAGGCTTGAGAATATCGGTGCCCTTGGTCATTGCTCTTGATGCAATAAGAACTTCGGGAACATAAACCTCATTGTTTTTGAATTTTTCGCCTATGGCGGTCATTCCGGGGCAAAGGCCGTTATTCAGGATTTCTTTTGCGCTTATTTTTTCATCAAGCGCCTGCTGAACGAGAGCCTGAACCTCCTTTGCTCTGCCTTTTTGAACAAGTTCTGAAATTTCGGTTAATATTGACATAATAAATTCTCCAATAAGATTATTTCAGCCCGAACATTTTCTCTTTGAGGTCAAGATAATAAAGATAATTTTCGGGCGTAACATCGGGAGGACATCTGTGATCGCAGAACGGAATGAATCCGCCTCTTGCAACAAGAGGCTCAATGCTTTCAAGGTATTTTTTTATTTCCGCTTTGCCTGCAATCATCTGAATTTTATCAACGCCGCCCATTATTCTTAAATCTCTGCCGTATTCTCTGCAAAGGTCGGCAGGATGAAGGCAGGAGTTGACCTCATAAGGGAACAGGCAGTTGATGCCGGCATCAAGAAAATACGGAAGCAGAGGTCTGACATCTCCGTCGCAATCCATATACCATATATCAACGCCGTGTTTATGAAGCTTATCGCCTATTCTTTTATAGCAGGGATAAACAACGCTTTTAAAAAAGTCCATCGAAACGAGCGGACCGTTTTTACAGCATATATCTTCCCAGCCGGATGCAAAATCAAAATGATATTTCGGCAGCACCTTGTCGAGCATATCCTCGGTGAAGGTGCATACGGTTTCAACCATATCCTCAACCATTTCGGGGTAATCATAAACCGCATAAGTCAGCCCCTCAACGGTAAGTAAATCACGGATCTTGCCTATCATTGAGCCGATGTCGATGCCGACTGGATAATCTCTTTCATCCGATGCGGTTTTATCGAAATACGCATAATCGGGTTCTCTTGATTTATCGAATCTCGGGAAATGCTCTTCTTTGACCTTTTTCCAGTCATCGGGAGTTTCAATTGATGAACGGATATATTTCGGAATGCTTGAATGCCCGTCTTTCGGCTCTTCAAGCAGAATACCCTCCCAATTTGTTTTTATGACCGTATTTTCTTTGACTTCAACAATTTTCGATTCAAAACCGGGAGCAAGCCAAAGATTTACGCCGAGAACCTTCGGAGGCTCAAACGCAAAGAATTTGTTTGCATCGTTTTCATTTTTTATTCCGTTTTCGGTGAAAATATCCCATTGGGTATAGTTTTCGTCCCAATAGCCGAATTCCATATTGACCGTTCTGTCAAAAGGAAGATAATGCATCTGCGCATTGAATCTTTCTCGCCGGGTCATGGTGCCTTTCCAGGGCTTTCCGGGCTTCATAAGCAATCACACGCCTTTCGTGACAATTATGACACAAAGAGGAAAATGCGGATTTCGGGAAGAATTCTCGAAAGATTTATGTTGAGCCAATGGAAGAACATAAAGAGCCATTCGCCGTTGATATACTTGATGAAATCCTGTTTCTGTTCATAACCCTGAATATTGATGACCGGCTCTGTTTCGGAGCCGAGGCCAAGAGAATCGAGCTTGTTGAGGATGAGCTTTGCAATAACGGCGTTGCCGTCTGCACTCGGATGGACCTCGTCATTTGCTATGAGATCCTGCCTGCCGTCGAAAGCCGAGCAAACGTCGATCAGCTGATATGCGCCGGGATTTTTTTCAAGATAGTCGGTGAAAACGCCGTTGACAAGGCCGAGGCCGTAAGCATAGACCTCTCTTGCATAGTCATATCTCGGGTTATATATATTCTGAACAAGAATAGTGCAGCGGGGATTGATTTCCTTGATCCGGGCGATGATTTTTTCAAAATTTGCGCTGAAAACCTCGGTGATTTCGTCAAACATTGAATAATCATCAAAGGCAAGTGCCTTGAAAATGAGAATGGGGAGCTTTTCCTGAATAAAATCGTTTCCTCCGATTGAAAGGGTAAGAATATCAGCGTTTGCAATGTCTTCAATCGCTTCGTCGTTTGTTTTGAGATATTCAAGAAGCTGTGCCGATTTGAAGCCGCTGACGGAATCGTTTTTATAATTGTATCCGTTTGTGTCCGCAACGATTTTTGCATAGCAGGCTTCTGTTGAATTATAGACGCCGGCGCCGAAAGCGATTGAATCGCCAACCGCAACATAGTTGAGGGCATCTTTTTGCGCAAAAGCGCATACGCAGACCGAAAGCGCCATAAGAACTGCAAGTGCGAGAGAAACTGTTTTTTTCATAATACTGCCCCTTTTCGATTTGTTATTTTAAATATATCACCGTCTATGTTCAAATTCAACCGAAAAAGAAAAATTAACGGATAAAAAATTCATTTATATTTTATTACATTGTTATGTATGTGTTTTTTGTTGTGCATATGTGAATTCTTTGTTTTTTGATTTTATTTCCGGATCGTTTGCGGTTTAAAGCTTCAAAGCAGTAAAATTTTCGGAGGGGTAAGAAAAAGCCGAACAAACACGCAAATAATTGGGCAAAAATAAAAAGTTTCTTGACTGAAAATCCCTTATTTGGTATAATATAGAACGCTGAAAAAGTATCCTCATTCTGTATATTCAGGGATGTGATTATATGAAAAATTCCACAAAGAAAAAATTAAAGATAGGAGCGGCGGTTTTATCGGTTGCAATTGTCTGCTTCTGCGCATGTTCGTTTGCGTTGAGCAAGACCTCGCTTTCCTCCCGTCTCGGCATTTTCGGAGCGGGCAGCAGCGGCGACGAAACGCCCTCCAAGGTCTCCGTTGATATTAACGGCGGAAAAGATATTATCGAAAAAGATCTCGTTATCAATCCGGGTGACACGGTCACGAGGACTTTCTATATTGAAAATACTGATTCGGATAATATTTATTTCGGCTTCACCGGAATCAGCGGTAATCTTAAAGATTATCTTGATGTTAAGCTTGACGGAAAAGATTCAGAGGGCGAAATGATTCTTGTCGGTGAACCCGAAGAAGAAACGGAAGTTCTCTTTGAAGGAAAAGCCTCGGAACTCGAAAGCTTCAATGCCGACAAATCACTTATAATTCCCGCCGGATGCAGAAAAGATTTCACCATTACCTTTGTTTATCCGGAATCAGCCGGTAACGGAAGCAGCAACAGCGAGTTCAATTTCCGTGTTACCTGTGACTATGTTGTTGAGAGAGGTAACGGCTGATGAAAAAAGCAATTGAAACCATCAAAAATGTGCTTGTCTGGCTGCTTATGATATTTGCAGTAGGCATGATGGCTTTCACCTTTATTTCCGTTTCAACCTTTAATAAAGATAACCGCAGCATTTTCGGATATAAGGCGATGATCGTTCTTTCCGATTCAATGGCTAAAACAGATTTCAGCGCAGGCGACATCGTTCTTGTTAAAGCGGTTGACCCTGCAACGCTTCAGCCGGGCGATATAATTACCTTTACCTCAAAAAATAAAGACAGCTACGGTCAGACGATAACCCATAAAATCCGCAAGCTTGCAAAAGATGTCAACGGTGAGCCGGGATTTGTTACATACGGCACAACAACGGACACAGATGATGAATCGCTTGTTGATTATTTCAGCGTTAAAGGAAAATATCAGTTCAGCATTCCGAAGGTCGGTAAATTCTTCAATTATCTGAAAACCGTGCCCGGATATATCTGCTGCATTCTGGTTCCGTTCCTTGTTTTAATAGGCATCCAGGGTATCAATACCCTTAATGTAATTCGCTCTTACCGAAAGGAGCAGGCAGAGGCTCTTCAGGCAGAGAGGGATGAGCTTGCCGCCGAAAAGAAAAAGACAGAAGAAATGGCGGCTGAGCTTGAGGCTCTGAAAGCGAAGATAAATAAGTCAGATGAATCGGTTTCCAATGATTCATCCAAAGAATGAAAGGAGTAACGCTAATGAAAAAGAACACCAAAAAGGCAGTCCTTACATCTGTTTTTTCTCTTTTGACCTGCTTCGTGATGCTTCTCGGCACAACTTATGCATGGTTTACTGACAGCGACACCATTTCGGGTAACGAAGTTGTTGCAGGTACTCTTGATGTTCAGATAGTTGATGCATCGGGCAATCCGTTCCAGGGTGATGGAACCAAGCTGACATTTGTTAAGAACGCTTCGGCTCCTGCCGGTCAGGCTATCAAATGGGAACCCGGCTGCACTTATCAGCTCACGCCGTTTAAAGTTAAGAATAACGGCGACCTTGCTCTTACATACAAATTTGATGTAAGCGGCTTTACGGGCGAAAATGCAGGCAAGCTTGCAGAGGCAATTGATTGGTCATTCAAGATCGGCGAAACATCATACGCCAGCCTTGAAGGCAACGAGTTAACTCTTGCTCCGACAGCTTCGAGCGATTCGATCGTTATCTGCGGAACAATGAAAACAACCGCAACAGGCGAGGATGTTATGGGTAAGTCATTAGACGGCATAACAATTACCGTTTATGCTAAGCAGGCAGCTTCCGAATATGACAGCAACGGAAACACCTACGATGCAGCCGCTGCTTACACAAACGCCGCTAACTAACAGTCAATAATTTTATTATTGAAATAAAAAATTTTTTGAAAAGGAGATTTTCAAAATGTTCAACAAAAAGACAAGAAAAGGATCAGTTGCAGCAAGCGTTGTATCACTTGTTCTTTGCTGCGTAATGCTCCTCGGCACAACCTTCGCATGGTTCTCAACCTCAGTTTCATCATCAGTTAACGCAATTCAGTCTGGCTCACTCAAGATTGACCTTGTTGACGAAAACGGCAAGTCACTCGTAGGCGATACAATTGCTATTGAAAGCAAAGAGGGCTTCACCACAACTTACTGGGAGCCCGGCTGCGAAGCAACATTCCAGGATGTTTTCGTTAAGAACGAAAGCAACATTGATGTTAAGTACGAAATCAAAGTTGTTGGTCTTGACGGCGATGCGAAGCTTTTAGATGCTATCACATTCGAAGACAACACCGCTGATTTCGCAGCAGGTGCAACTCTTGCAGCAGGCGAAACATCAGATGCTATTAAAATCTCTGCTAAGATGGATGAAAACGCAGGCAACCAGTATCAGAACCTCACAGCTGACGGTATCGCAGTTGTAGTTTATGCTACTCAGGTTAATGCAAATGCTGAATATGCAAAAGTTTCAGCAGCAGTTAAGCCCCTTGATGTTACAACAATCGAAGATGTAGAGCTTAACACCGCTTATACATTCGTTCCCGCAGAAGCAGATGAAGAAACATACAGCACATGGAATGCTGATTTCGTTGTTTGGTTTGACAGCGATGTAGAAGCAGGTGCAGTTACTCTTGCAGGTCAGTATGACAGCTACAGCGAAGATTGGGAAGTTCAGACTGTTAATACCGCAATCGAAGCAGACCAGCAGATAAGACTTCTTGAATCAAGAGGCGCTTACATCAACTATAACGAAATTCTCGAAAACGTTGGCGAATTCAACTGCGGCGCAGCTTCAACTCAGACAGGTCTCAAAATGAATGTTGAGCTTCGTCTCTATGAAGTTAAGAATGGAGCCGAAACCGGTGAATATGTAGTTGCAGGTTCCTACACCTACACATTCTGATTTGATTAAAAATCCCGTTCACCCCTTAACCGGGGTGAGCGGTAACCAAAGAATATAATATTACATTATATTTTTTGGCTGCCGCTTTCAGAAAGGAGTGCAGAAAATGAAAAAAGTAAAAAAAACAGTTGCTTTGTTTCTTGCTTTTGCCGTTATTGCGATTTCTGCACTTGCTTCCGGTTCAAGAGTTTTAACGGTTTTCAATAAGCCGAATGCTGCCGAAGCCCCTCAAAACCTTGATATAAAGCTTTTTTGGAGCAATTCATATTCCGATAACAGCTGGATAATGGCTGAAAACACGGCGGCAGGCGTTCCCTTCGGCGGCGACACCAGATGGGAGCCCGGCTATACAGAAATAAGATATTTCAAGGTCAGAAATAACGGCAGCGTGCCATTTGACTATGAACTGAAAATAGATAATTCCGAAAATTCCGATCTTGAGTATATCGGCATTCTTGCCGAAGCAATTGATGTTTTTGTTTCTTGCGATGCAGCGAATTTTTCGTCGCTTATCAGCGAAGCAAATAAAATCGGCACATTGGCGGATTGCTTTGATTCCGCAGCCTTTTATGCAACGGTTCCCGAATATGATGCAGATAATCTCGGCGCAGGCGATGAAAAGATCTTTGCAGTCGGATTTAAAATGCGCATCGATGCGGGAAATGAATATCAGGGCTATGTTGATGCAAACGGAATAAAGCAGAATAAAATAAAATTCACCATTGCAGCGGGTGCATTTATCCCTGAAACAGAGCCGGAGCCTTCATACGACGGCTTGTTCGGCTATGTTTGGGAAAATCACGATGAAATGCTTTACAGAGTCGGAAACAAAAATAATATTGTTGTTTCAAGCTTGTTTACAAAAGGGCAAAGCACAGAAACGATAGATTCTTCCAAGGTTTCCTTTGAATGGGAAAATGCGCAGGATTATTTTACGGTTGCTGTGACCCACACGGCTAATACCGATTGGACAAAAGGCACCCTTAAGTTTACCGGCGAAGGCACCGGAACACTTTGGCTCAAATATAACGGCGTCAGAACGCTCGGACTTGATCTTGAAGTTCTTACAGCAAACAACATAACAAGCTCAAGCGGACTCGGAGCAAGCTCAAGCAACGCTGTTTTATTGAAGAGTGTTGAAACTACCGGCAGGTTGTCTGTATCAGGCGGATATACTTTATACGGAAACGGTTTCACAATAACCGATACTCGAACGAACACCAGCGGCACTCAGGAGTTCTTAACTTTATCTAACGGAACGCTCAACAATGTTCACATCAAGGGTCAGGAATATCCCTCTCTTGTTACTTCCGGAACGGAAAATCAATATTATTCCGCCTGCACAAGAATCGGCGGCGAAAAAAACTATATTTATAATTCTCATATTTCAGGCTGCAGAGAAGCCGTGCTGATGGAAGCTGACACATATATGTATAATTCCCTTGTCAGCGGCGGTGTAATGTCGAATATCACTGTTGCAAGTGGAAGGCTGACTATGACCGATTGCATGACCTCTCACTCGCTTACTGACGGAGCATTGAACGGCCTGGCGGTTATGCTTTCAAATGTAAGCTCACATATTACGCTGAACGGAACTTTCCGGCAGTATAACTGGGCAACAGAAAACGATATTCCGAGCGATTATAGGAGTATGGTCAGCAGCTTTTATAGTGATTCCGCCTATGCCTATTCAACCGGTGGAAAAAAATATGTAAATGTCGGAATTCTGTGCATGAGCACAGGTACAAATATTGATATAAATACGGCAAAAACAATTATTTCAGATAACACGGGTAATGATTACGGCTATGTTGGAAAAACCGTGCTTGGAAATACCGGCACTTGTTATATGCCGAAAGCGGCAACCGCTTCTGCCGATACTTTGAGATTGGCTTCCTATGAATCGCCCGGTCAAAGCCCGACCCTGTCAAAGAAAGATTTTAATATAGAAAATAAAACCACAAATCCGAATTATAAGGAAATGACGGATACAAATTCCTCGTTCTGCGTTTATGATAAAAGTACCGATTCGGTTAAAATTTCATATAACGGAACATCCGGATATGAATGGGATCCGATGATCCTTGATGCTTCAAAATACGGAAAGCAGTTTGACTATACTGTTTCAATGAACGGCGTTGATTATACCGGCAGAAAAATCACTTTTTCGCAGCCGGGTAATTATACGGTAGAATACAGATTCACGGATTCAGAGTATTACTCTGAAAACAACGCTGATTTGCAGCAGGGTTCAATTGATTATACGGAAACCGTAAACATTACCGTTGTTTCACCTGATTTCCCGACATTTGCTTTCGGAAGCAACGGCGCAAAAACCCAGATAATAAACAATGAAGTTTATGTTATGCCGAATGTTTCCGCAACAAGCAGCTCGATAGGCTCAACTACCGTAAACGGGGTCACGGTATATTGTCCGATAGTAACGGTAGGACCGACAACATCCAACGGCAACACATCATATTCAAGCGGAAAAGGTTATTATTTTGCTCCAGCTTTCAGCGCAGTGAGCATAACCGATTATAAGCAGACAGATAACACTGTCCAATATACTTATAACATTAATTCCACAACATGGCCTCACGGAAAAACAAAGACAAGCGGACCGGATGAAGCGGTATTCGGATATATAGGCGGCTATGCAACATCGCCGTATGCCCGTTCCATAAATACGCAGTATTACAAATTCAATTCAAACAATAACGGATTGTGCTATACGACAGAGGAAATTGAAAAAGACAATGCCGCATCTACCCACATAGTTCATTATTACTATGTTTCAAATAACGGTTTTACCTTTAACTATTATATCCAATATAATTTCACGGCAATGACTTACAGCAGCTGCTTCGCTTCCGGCACAATGATGACCCTTGCAGATGGCAGCAGAAAGCCGATTGAAAATATTACATACGGCGACAAGCTCCTTGTTTGGAATTTCTTCACCGGAAAATATGATGAAGAAAATGTTTCGATCATTGTTGACCACGGCAAAGAAATATATGATGTAGTCAATTCTGTTTATTCCGACGGCACGGTTTTAAGAACTATCGGCGAGCACGGCGTTTTCGATTATGATCTGAACGAGTTCGTTTATCTGACAAAAGAAAATTGCAGAGATTATATCGGCCACAGATTTGTTAAGCAAGGCTCCGGCGGCGGTTATGATATTGTTACAATGACGGATGCTTTTGTTACGGTTGAAAATACCGGCGCTTATTCAATCACATCGGCGGTTGCATCCAATGCGTTTGCCGAGGGTATGCTTACTGTTGCCCCTCCCGGTGATTTCTATAACTGGATCGATATGGGAGATAAGCTCATGTATGATACAGAGGCACTCAAAGCCGATGTTGATAAATACGGACTTTACGGCTATGATGTGTTCAGCGATTATGTAACCTATGAGCAGTTTGCGGCTTTCAACGGACCGTATCTTAAGATTGCGGTTGAAAAAGGCAAATTCTCGTTTGATTATATTATTGAACTGATAAAAACATACTTATAAAAGCTTTCCTCCGGAAATTCCGGAGGGCTGTCAAAGGGCACAGGCAATGTCTGTACCTTTTGACAGATGAATCTGAATTTTATGAAGGAGGATGGTAATTTTGAACAGATTACATTCACCCGTAAATAAAACAAAAAAGAAAGAGAGTTCGCTTTATGTCAGCGCAATGTCATCCGTGATATTGGTTATGTGCTGCCTTATGTGCTTCGTAAGCGTTTCATGGGCGTGGTTTACCTCAACCGCTTCCGTGACAACGGAGCAGATAGTTTCGGCAACATATACGGTTGATTATCTCGTATATGAAAAGGGCGACGAAACGAAGGTTGTAACTCCCGATGAATCAGGCGGCTACACCCTTGATCCCTCAAAAATTTATACCGTTAAGCTTACACCGAGCGGAAATGCATCAACCGGCTATGTAAAGTTTACGGCTGACGGCGAGGATTACACAACTATTCAGCTCGCTCCCACAGATGATCCCATAACCTTTGAGCTGAGCGGTTATGAAGCCCTCACAGCCGAATACAGCTGGGGCATTGCCCAGGCATCCGGAGAAGAAACTTCGGTAGATGATGAGGAAGAAATCTACAAGGATATTGCCATCACCTACTATTCGTTCGGCGACGACAGCAGCCAGAAGCCGACCGGCACAGCTTCTGTTATTGCGGCAACTGAAACGGAAAAGGCAAACAAGGTATTCACATCTCTTCCCACAGCTCCCGAATACACCGGATATACGTTTGATAAATGGACTCTTTCAGACGGAACGGAGTTTGACCCCGAAAAGGATACTTTCTATCAGGATACAGAGCTTTATGCTATATATACGGTCAACAAGTACGGTTACAGTTTCGTAATAAGCGATACCGAAACCGTAAGCGGCGAGGCTGATTATGATTCGGATATTTCCGCTCTTGTTCCCGAGGCTCCCACACCGCCCGAAGGCAAGACCTTTGAAGGCTGGTCAAAGACAAAAGGCGGAACAACTCCCGTTGAAGATTTCGGCAAGATTTCAACCGAATCCGAAAACAACACATTCTACGCTATCTTCAAAGATATAATTCCCACAACTGCCGACGTTGCATTCTATGAATATGACGGAAGCAGCGAACACGGTCCCGCAACCGGAACAGTTAAGGAAGTTATTGTTACGGAATGCGCAAAGCAGTATGGCGAAGCAAGCGAGCCTGAAATCGGTTCGGCACTCGTTCTTCCCGAAAAAGCTCCCGAGCTTGCAAACTACACCTTCGGCGGCTGGTTCGATGCAGAAGGCAAGGAATGGACAGCAGAAGATACAGTTCCCGATGGCGGCCTTAAGCTTTATGCTAAATACATAAGAGTTCAGTGCGGACTTATCGCAAAAGGCGAGGGAACAGAAGAAAAGGCAACAACGGTCATCGAAAGAGGCGACACAGAACACCTCAACAACCTTGACGATGTTGCAAGCTACA
>JAKSQP010000009.1 GCA_024404025.1 Clostridia bacterium
GCTGGTGGACGGACTCGAACCCCCGACCTGCTGATTACAAATCAGCTGCTCTACCAACTGAGCTACACCAGCATATATCGCTCACACAGCGCTCAATTAATATATCACAAAAACATCTGCTCGTCAAGACTTTTTTAAAAATTTTTTTCATTTTTTATTGATAATTTTTTTGCAAATAATATATCATATTTATAATTTTCTTTTTCCTTTCTATTGACAAATTCAAGAAATGATTTTATAATTACAGATAGTTTTGGGGGCGTAGCTCAGCTGGGAGAGCGTACGGTTCGCATCCGTAAGGTCGAGAGTTCGATCCTCTTCGTCTCCACCAAAGCGGCAATTCATCTTGAATTGCCGCTTTTCTTTTTTGGGTTTTGATTTATATTTTTCTCCCCCCGACTGCGCTGCCGGGAATGTATATATTTAAATGTTTTTTGAGTTTTTTATTATATTTTAGCATTTAAAAACTATACAAAATATATAAAATGTATCAATATTCCATTTTGGTAGTGACAAAATCGTTCTTTTTATGTATAATTAAGCTGTTAAATTGAAAGGAGTATATTATGAAAACATCAAAAAAACTTTTATCGGTAATTCTTGCAATGCTTATGGTCGCTTCCTGCGCATCAACTGCATTTGCAGCCCAGAGCTTTTCCGGCATCTGCAATGAAGATATTACCATTTCATCCGGTGCAACAATCGCCGATGATGCTGTTTTCAACGGCAAGGTTACCGTTGCAAGCGGCGCAACAGTTGAAAAAGGCACATTCAACGCAGCCGTTATCAACAACGGAACGATCAACGGCGGTGCATTTAAAAGCACGGTTACAAACAACAGCGAAGGCTTAAACATAGGCGTTCAGCTTTCCTGCGGAATTAACGGCGGCACATTCAGCGGAGCCGTTACCAACTCAACCGGCGCAACTATCGGCGGCGGCACATTTAACGGCTCTCTGATAAACAATGGCGAATTAATCGCTTCTGTTGCAAATGTCACCGGCGCTGTTGCAAATTGCTCCGTTAATAATATCGGGAAGATTTCAGCCGGCTCATATTATAATACCGTCAATAACAGCGGCACAGTCAACAGCGGCGCATTCTATAATGTAATCAACAACAGCGGCACGGTCAATTCCGGCGTTTCCGCAATCATTAAGAACGGCAATGCCTACACCGTTCAGGGCGCTCCCACAATCGCAAGCAAGGTCACTCTTTCAGGAAAGGATGCAACCTTCAACCTTCCGAAAGGATCTGTTGTTACCGCAATCGAAAACGGTCAGCTTGACCTCAACTGCCCCTGCACGATCAACGGTACAATTTTGCTTTCAAAAGGAGCAAAGCTCACCTCAAACGGCGGTTCGCTCACAAGCGGCTCAAACGGCACTATCAGAGTTCCGGCAGAAACTTCATTCAGCGGCACATCCGCTTCAAAATTTGATTACATCACTTACAGAGAGCATTCCATCAAGGTTGAAAGCAATGTTGAAGCAAATCAGTTTGATTTTGCGGTTTCCGGCAGTGCATATAAGGATGCCACTGTCAGCTATTCATTTGACCTTTCGGGTACTATTGCCGGCTGCCTTATTCTCAACAACATTACAATTTATAAGGGCAGAAAGAGCGACAGCAACATCATTGCCATGAGCAAAGACAGAGTCAATTCTTTCACAATGCCCGATGAAGATGTTATTATATATATTGACTGCGTTGCAAACCACAACGAAAAGACCGAGCATAAAGACGCAACCTGCACAGCCGACGGTTATGACAGAACTTACTGCGGCACCTGCAAGAATGAACTTTCCTTTAAAAAAATAGACGCTCTCGGTCATCAGTTCTCCGGCTGGGTCCGCAACGCAGACCCCGGTTCAAAGATGCTCAAGAGCAGAACCTGCACCCGCCCCGGATGCGGCCATGTTGAAAAATCTTATATCGAAATCAAGGGCTATGACAACCAAAATGTTACCGTTGATTACAAATCGACTCTCACTTTCAATTATAATGTCAGCGCTCCCGACGGCTGCTATGTTCAGTGGCAGTTAAACGGCAACAGCCCCGTTAACGCAAACGACAACGGATTTACCGTTACCGAAGCAACCGATAATTTCAAGATCAAGGCTATTGTTTACGGCACGGGCGTCGAAGGAATCAGAGATGAATATGTTGTCAATGTAACCGTTAAGCACGGCTTCTTTGATAAGATCATCGCTTTCTTCCGTGGACTGTTCAAGTCTCTTCCCGTTTATATTGACAATGTAAAGCAGTAATTAAAAGCTCCGGCGTATCAATGATGCGCCGGAGTTTTTTTATGTTGAAAAGAGCTATACAAGGTGCTATAATCGGCTTAAAGGAAGTGTTGATATGTTTTCCGATGAACTTTATTCAAAGCTTAAAAAGAACAGATTATTCAAAGGATTCATCCTTTACTGCGTTATTGGCGGTGTATGCTTTGCCGCCATCGGAATTGCGCTGATTGCTTCGGCAAGATTACTAAACAGCGGATTTCTTGAGATTGCGGGAATCGTTCTCGGTCTGCTGTGCCTGGCTGTTCCTGCCGGATTTATTATAGGCGCAACCGGGAAGCCGTATATCTGCGCCGAAGGCAAAATAACGGAAATAAACAAGCGAAAGGCATCTGTTTCCGTAGGCAATATTACTGTTGAAAGCTCATCGTTTGAAAATTTTGTTTTCAACAAATCGCTTGAAGGATATAAGGTCGGCGACAAAGTTCTGATTTATTCAAAGGACAAAAAGATGTCAAGGCCGCTGTTCGTTCACAGCTGATTCGGCAACATATAAATCATCAGCCCCGACAGATGTTCTGTAAGAAGCAAAAATGTTTCTTTAAAGAGCATTTGCCGGGCTTCGCTGTTGAAACTGATAAATTTCTGCCATATGGGGCACGGATTTTTCCGTGCCGTTTTGCAGCAAGCAGGCGGTTAAGGCTTTCACGGCAAGCATAAATGCTTGCCCTACGGATAGTAAAAAAATACACCTCGCAGGGCACGGATTTTTTCGTGCCGTTTTTAAATTGGTTATGGCTTTCGGGAAACCCATTCCGTGGGTTTCCCACGAAAAAATCATCCGCCGGAAGATTTTTTCTCCCTTCCTACGGTTTTGGTGTATAAGAGCATTTCGCTGACTGCGGTCAGCGACCAAGGCTCCGCCTTTGGATTCCGCAAGCCTTTGAAAAGGCTTGACCGAAACTTTCAATTTCGTAGGAGCAGGTTGTTTGCTTTTCCACGACAAGCATGAATGCTTGCCCTACGGAGAGCAGCGAAAAACACACCTCGTAGGGCACGAATTTTTCCGTGCCGTTATCAGTTCTCATTTTGCTATATTTTTCTGCAAAAAATAAGGCACCCTCAATGAGGATGCCTCTTTTTTAAGTTTAATTATTTAAACTTACGCTTACGAGCAGCTTCTGATTTTTTCTTTCTCTTTACAGAGGGCTTCTCGTAATGTTCTCTTTTACGAACCTCCTGAATAACACCGTCTCTCGATGTCTGTCTCTTGAATCTTTTGAGAGCGTTTTCAAGGGACTCGCCTTCCTTAACTTTAACCTGACTCAATTTATTCCCTCCCCTCGATTTAATACAGGGACTAAGTTTTCATAACTTATATAGCATTATACAATAATAACACTATAATTGTCAACCTTATTTTGAAGAAATTTTATCTTACAACGATATTTACAAGTCTGCCTTTAACATAAAGCTCCTTGATTATCTGCTTACCTTCGATTGCTTCTGCAATTTTATCCATTGACTTTGCAAGAGTAAGAGCCTCTTCGTTTGTTGCTTCGGCGGAAATAACAAGTTTCTCCTTGACCTTACCGTTGATCTGAATTGCGATTTCAACCGAATCATCAACGCACTTTGATTCATCGTAGGTCGGCCAGCTCTCAAATGCAATTGTGTTATCGTGTCCGAGAATCTGCCATATTTCTTCGCAGATATGCGGGCAAACGGGGCTGAGAAGCTTAACAAGGCCCTCGGCGAATTCCTTCGGGCAGGAGCCTGCCTTATAGACTGCGTTGACGAAAATCATCATCTGGCTGATGCCGGTGTTGAAAGCAAGAGCTTCAAAATCTCCCGAAACCTTTCTGACGGTAACATTATAAATCTTTTCAAGCTCGGCTCTCTTTTCTTCTCCGATGTTTTCGCTCTCCGTGAAGAAATTCCAAACACGGGTGATGAATCTCTTCGCACCCTCAACGCCCTGATTGCTCCAGGGTTTTGAAGCCTCAATGGGACCCATAAACATCTCGTAAAGGCGAAGAGTATCTGCGCCGTAGTCACGGACTATATCAGAGGGATTAACAACGAATTCGGGGAATCTTTTGCCCATCTTGATGCCGTTTGCGCCGAGGATCATTCCCTGGTGAACAAGCTTCATAAACGGCTCTTTAACGGGTGAAACGCCTTCATTATAAAGGAATCTGTTCCATATTCTCGAATAGATAAGATGGCCTACTGCGTGCTCGGGGCCGCCCATATAAAGGTCAACGGGAAGCCAATGCTTAAGAAGCTCCGGATCACCGATCGCCTTGTCGTTCTTCGGGTCGATATATCTGAGATAATACCAGCTTGAGCCTGCTGAGCCGGGCATTGTTGATGTTTCTCTCTTGCCCTTTATGCCGTCTTTTTCATATATTTTCCATTTTTCTGCATTTTCAAGAGGAGCCTGGCCGTTTTTGCCCTTGTAATCCTCAAGCTCGGGGAGAACGAGAGGAAGCTCTTCATCGGCAAGAACATGAATCTTTCCGTCTTCGGTATAAAATACGGGAACGGGCTCGCCCCAGTAACGCTGCCTTGCAAAAATCCACTCACGGAAATGATAGTTGACCTTTCTTCTTGCAACGCCCATTTTTTCAAGCTTCTGCGTGATCGCTTCCTTTGCCTCTTCAACGGTAAGTCCGTTGAATTCTTCGGAATTGATGAGCCTGCATCCCTTTCCGAGATAGCCGCCCTTTTCAAATGCGCATTCCGAAACATCAGCGCCGTCAACAACCTGAATCATCGGAATGTTGTGAACAACTGCATATTCAAAGTCACGCTGATCGTGGCTGGGAACTGCCATAACAGCGCCTGTGCCGTAATTTGCAAGAACAAAATCGCCGATATAAACGGGCACTTCCTTGCCGTTAACGGGGTTGATCGCATAAACGCCCTTAAGAGGACAGCCGGACTTTGTTTTGTTGAGCTCCGTGCGGTCCATATCGGTCTTTTTAATCGTTTCTTCTATGTAGGCATTGACCTCGTCTTTATTCTCAATGCGGGGCATAAGCTCCTTAACAAGGTTTCCGTCGGGAGCAAGGACCATAAACGTGATACCGTAAATGGTTTCAATGCAGGTAGTGTAGATTGAAAAGCTGCCGCCGCCGACAACCTGAAAATCGACCTCAACGCCCGTGCTCTTGCCTATCCAATGGCGCTGCATATCCTTTGTTGATTCGGGCCAGTCAATCTCATTAAGCCCTTCAAGAAGTTCCTCCGCAAACGCAGCCTGATCAATGACCCACTGCTTCATATTCTTACGGATAACGGGATAGCCGCCTCTTTCGCTCTTGCCGTCAATAACTTCATCGTTGGCAAGAACCGTGCCAAGTTCCTCACACCAGTTAACGGGAATATCAACAAGCTTTGCATATCCCTTGAGATAGAGCTGCTTAAATATCCACTGTGTCCATTTATAGTATGAGGGGTCAGAGGTTGCAACCATCTTCGACCAGTCATAGTCAAAGCCAAGCTCCTTGAGCTGCTTTGAGAAGGT
This sequence comes from Clostridia bacterium, assembly GCA_024404025.1. GTDB lineage: Bacteria > Bacillota > Clostridia > Oscillospirales > Acutalibacteraceae > CAG-177. Next base: position 5,779 of record JAKSQP010000009.1, read on the forward strand.
TTCGATGTTCTTTTCGGTAAATCCGTTGGGATTGTTGCCGGTTGAAACGGCATATTGCTCTGCGGGAAGACCGAATGAATCGTAACCCATCGGATGAAGGACATTATATCCCTGCATCCTCTTCATTCTCGAAACGATATCCGTTGCCGTATATCCTTCGGGATGGCCGGCGTGAAGTCCGACGCCCGACGGATAAGGGAACATATCAAGAGCATAAAATTTAGGCTTTGAGAAATCCCATACATCCGTTTTGAAGGTTTCGTTTTCCGCCCAATATTTCTGCCATTTCTTTTCTATGCTTTTGTAATCATACTGTGCCATTGTGTATTTACACCCTTCCTCGGTTTTAATCCTCTGTTATAACTGCCGAAAGATCAACAAGGCTTGCATCAGCCCAGAGCCTTTCAAGATTATAATATTCTCTGCTTTCCCTCTCGAAAATGTGGAGTATAACATAACCGTAATCGAGAAGGATCCAACCCGTTGCCCTGCCTTCAATGTGTTCGGGCTCTATATCAAGGCGTTTTTTTATTTCGTATTCAACTTCGTCCGCAAGAGACTTCGTGTGAGTATTTGAAGTACCGGAAGCAATAACGAAATAATCGGAAACAACCGTCACCTCTTCGGTCCTGATAGCTTTTATATCAATAGCTTTCTTCTCATCAAGAACCTTTGCTATCTCAAAAACAAGTTCTTTTGAATCTATCATAATTTATCCTTTCCGCTTCCCGAAGCCGAGAAGCATATCATTATAGCAATCAAGCGTGGCGGGATGAATGACCGCATCCGCCGAAGCGAGCTTGCCGATCGTGTATCTGCTTGTGTAGAGCATTGCATGCTCAAGACTTATATCAGCAAGCCTGCGCACAACATCAACATCCGGGTAATCTCTGTCTGCCGAAATAAAATCCGCAACATAAACAATCTTTTCAAGCTTTGTCATACCGGCCTTGCCCGTTGTGTGCCACCTGACGGCACCGAGAATTTCTTCGTCGGCAATAATTCCGTTTTTTCTGAGAAAGCCTTCGCCGGAAAACTGATGCCAGACCTTATGATTCGCTTTTTCGGTTTCCGTCATATCCGGAGCATATTCAAGATGCTCTTCAACAGATGCGTTCTTCATTATGTCGTGAAGAAGACCTGCAACTCTTGCTTTTTCGGCGTCTGCCCCGTATTTTTCGGCAAGCCTTGCCGCACTTTCGCTGACACAGCGGCTATGAAAAATTCTTTTTTCATCGAGCATTTTATTCAGAAGATATTCATATCTTTCATCGTTCCGAAGATAAAGCCCTCTTTTTCTGATAAGCTCAAGAACTCCTTTGCAGACGGCGTTATCATATTTGCCCGAATAAATGCCGTCCCTTATTTCGCTTGAACTAATTTCAAACGGCTCGGCTTCAATATATATTACCCTGTTTTTCTGCTCCTGCGAAAAGCCTTCAAGCTTCGGCTCAAAGCCTTTTTCTCTTGAAGCGGCAACAAGCTTTGCCATAGTCAGAATTTCTTCCCAGCAATACCACTGCGTAAATGTTGCAAGCATATCCGAGCCGACTATAAGATAAAGCTCATCATCCGGATAAAGCTTTTTCAGCTCCCGCAGGGTTTCAACCGTATAGCTTCTGCTGCCCCTCTCTATTTCCGTTGCCGAAACCTCAAAGCGGCTGTCGGAACAGAAAGAAGAAATGCACATTTCAATTCTTTCTTCGGCGCTTGCGAGCCGATCTGCCTGCTTATGGGGCGGAACGCAGTCCGGAATAACAATGACCTTATCCGCTCCGATGCGGTCTGCCGCATTCCTTGCGAGCCTGACATGGCCTATATGCGGCGGGTTGAATGTTCCGCCGAAAATGCAGATTTTCCGTTTCATTATTTGATGTTTACTTTCTTATGCATAATATATGATGTGCCGAAGAAAAGAGCGACTGCGTATGCTATATAGCCGAAAACGGGCATCAGCGCAACATAGTTGCCTGAATACGGGTCTGCGCCGATTGCAAGCCCGAATGAGCCGTTATCATACATCGCAAGGTCAAACCTGAAGAATTTGTTGAGCGCCGCAAGGAGAATTCCGAAAAGGACTGCAACGGCAACAAAAATGATAACCGCAAAAATAACATTATGCTTCTGGAAAGGCCTCATGTGCGAGGCTGCGATTGAGAAATAAATCATTGAAACCGTAAGAAGCACGATAATGAAGAAATTCGCAACATAGTAAATCAGATATACTATAAGCATTGATTTAGGAGGAAGAGTAGGCATAAACATATAAAGGAATGTTTCAACCATATTCATATTCTCTTCGCCCACAACATCCATGCTGACATACTGACCGGTGAACGCCATAACAACGGTAAAAACAAGATAGCTGAGAATCATCCATCCGCCGTAAACGATCATCTTTGAACCGAGAAGCTGTTTGCTCGTTACGGGAAGCGAAAAGCTCAGATAACCCTGCTGGCTGAAAAGCGATTTGTTGAAATCATAAACAACAAAGAAAAGGCTGATAAAAATCAGAAGAAAAGCAACTATCATTGTGAATGCAACGCCGAGACCGAGAGGAAGCGGCTTCTGCGTTTTATCGCCGATATAAAAAAGCACAATCGATATTGCTTCAAGGATATAGAAAAGAGGAATGATTCTTGCGCTTGCGAGAAAATCATTTTTAATGAGCTTTCCCATCTTTCCTTTGACTTTAGAATTGCCAGTCACTGCTGAACACCTCCTTGAATATCTCGTTGATGGTTTTGCCTGCTTCGGTAAGATGCGCAGTTGTGTCCTGCATAAGAAGCTGACCTCTGCCTATCATTATGATCGAATCAAGCACTCCTTCAATATCGTGAATCAGATGAGTTGACATAAGAATGGTTGATCCCTCGGGACGGTTTTTAAGGATCGCATCAAGGATAAAATCTCTTGCTGCCGGGTCAACACCGCCCATAGGCTCATCAAGAATATAAATCTGCGCATTGCGGCACATAACAAGAATCAGCTGAAGCTTTTCCTGCTGACCTTTTGACATTGTTTTTGCCTTCTGCTTATGAGGAAGCTGGAAAAGGTCAAGCATTTTCATTGCTTTTTCCTTATCAAAATCATCATAGAAATCGGCAATATAGTTAACCGCATCATCGGCGGTCATCCAGCTTGCAAGATAAGTTTTTTCGGGAAGATAAGCAACCATGGATTTGCTTACGGGGCCGGGATTGTTGCCGGCAATAACGACCTCGCCGCTGTAATCGTTGATAAGTCCGGTAAGAATTTTAATAAGCGAGGTTTTGCCGCTTCCGTTAGGTCCGAGCAAACCGATTATCTGACCGCCCTCAAGCGAAAAAGACACATCGGACAGCACCTTGTGGCTGCCGTATGATTTCGTAAGATTATTTACTGAAATTATCTCAGACATTTTTTCCTCCTGTATATTTAAAGAAATTTTTTCATCACAATCTGATTTATTATATCACCATTAATAACAAAATAAAAGATATATTTTAATAAAATTTAATAATTAATAAAATAATTTGTGAATATACAACTGCAAAAATAAAAAGCTCTCCGCCGCCGAAGCGGGAGAGAGCCGTTTTATTAAAAACCGATTTTATCCTTATTTGCAGTATAATATTCAAAATATCTCGTTTCCGCAATTTCAACGCTCTTTTTAACTGCGGCTTTTTTCGGCGAGATTTCATTTTTATTTTCTTTGATGTATTTCTCGATTTCATCGTATGCGGTATCTGCTCTGATAATCTTATCAGAATAAACATCCTCGGGATTATCGCTGATGAACATAATAATGTATGCGGCGTTTTCTCCCTTGAAGCAGATTGAATCGCCCTGCTTTCTGTCCGCCGAATGAACCCATTTATCAAGCTCGTTTTCAAAAGTGCCGACGTATACGGTCAGCTCATATTCGGGCGAATTTTCCGAAAGATATGTTCTGAATGCCTCTTCGGTCATATTTTCCCCGCCGAGTTCTTTATAAATGCCTTCCGCCTCGCTGAACGCATCGTCAACTGCTTTTGATTCATCGGAGTCGATTTTAAACGCAAGAATATCTCTGCTATGCGTCACCTCGGGAAGCTCATTCAAGCTTATAAGGCAGTTATAAATCGCTCCTGCAACAACGCCGGTATCGCCGGCCTTGCGTTCGGAGCTGAATATCCAATCCGCAACCGTGTAACCATAATAATCCGAAATGTCATCATACATAACCTCATAGCTTTCGGTATGAACTTTCGGATCAAAGCCATCAGAGTTGACCTCTTTCTTCGCAAAGGCACAAAACTCACTGAAATTCTTTACTTTTTTCGCTTCGTCAACGCTGTTTTTATTCTCAATCGGAAGAATATTTACTGTTACACTCTTATATTTCTTCGGGGAATTATTAAAAATACCGTCAACAAAGTTTTTTGAATATGATTCAGACTTGTTCCTGCGAAGGCTATTCGCATAAGCCTCGGCAAAACCGGAAATTATTTCTTTTTTGGCAAACATTGCAAATGTAAGCCCTTCAAAATAGTTGCTCGAAATAAAATCATCAAGGCTGTTATAGCCGCCTGTGCTCAATGCCAGATACTCAAAAAACTCCGAGATGCCGTTAAGTGTTTCTTCATCGGGCACAAATCCCTCTTTGATCGCTTCATCAAAGAGAAAATAGTTTCTTTCGATTTCAGCCGTAAAATCATCTGTCAGCTTCTGCTGCCAAGTTATTTCATCTTTGATATACTTTTGTGCTGACGGAGCCTTTGAGGGATCAAATCCCGTCAGATTTTGTCCTCTTTCCGATACGGATTTAACGGCTTTTGTAAGCTGATCGATCTCGGTGCGGTAATAATACAGCGCATATTCCGGCACGGAAAGCTTGTGACCGCCGATTTCAGCGGCAGTTCCGGATTCCCGGCAGGCAGCTTCGGTATCGGCATCGCCCTGATTAAGCAGATCCGCAAATTCCGCAGGCATACGGCATCCCATATATTCGCCGTATTCTCCGTCCTGCTTTTCGGGAACATAAGCCGTTGTCTGTTCTTTTTCTTTTTCGGCTTTTTTCTTTTCAACTGCCGGCTTTATAACAAATATTGCAAGCAATATGATTATTGCCGCCGCAAGAACAGAAGCCGAAGCAGCAATAATCGCTTTCATTACTTTTTCTTTTTTTCTTTCTTTTTCCCGCTTTATCTGCGATGCGGAAAACTTTTTGCTTTTTTCGCTCACCACGGTTTCCTCCGTTCAGTTCTGTTTTCTGACCACTTTATATTCATCATACGGATCAAAATACGGACAATCGAATGAGCCGCCCTGAAGGAATCTGTATAATTCATCCTCGTCAAGATTTATGCGGCATACATAGCATTCATATTCTTCATCGTAATCATAATAAGCACAGTTTTCACAGTTTCCCGATGCCATATATTCACCTTCTCAATAGATGGGGATAATAATCTCTCTTTCAGTCTTATCGACTCCGTCCATTCCGACTTCACGCAGATGAGGCCCGAAAAACATTCCGGGAGCTCTTCCTGACGGATACAAATCAAGCATCGGAGCCATAACAAATGCCCTTTCGAGAGTTCTCGGATGCGGAAGAGTAAGCTCAAAGGTTTCGCTCTTGCATCCTTCATAAAGAATCAGATCAAGGTCAATTATTCTCGGACCGTTTTTTTCTGTTCTGACCCTGCCCATAGCCGCTTCGATTCCCAGGCACTGGCCGAGAAGCACCTGCGGGGAAACCGACGCATCAACAAGCAATGCAGCGTTCAGAAATCTGTCCTGGTCGGTTTTGCCGACGGGATCCGTTTCGTAAACGGAAGAAGCCTTGAGAAGCTTTATTCCGTCAATTCTCGCAAGGGCTCTGACTGCCGCATTGAGATTTTCAATTTTGTTGCCCATATTTGAGCCGAGTGCAATTACCGCTTCGCTCATTTTTCTCCGTTTCCCTTTCTTTCTCTGAATATTTCAACGCCGACATAGCCGAAATCCGCCTTTATCGGCGCTTCGGGCTTTTTCAGAAGAATCCGCAGAGCCTGAATTTTTTCAAAGCGTTCAAAAAGTCCGTCTGCAACTCTCTGCGCCGCTCTTTCAAGCAGGTCGTCCTTTTGAAAAGTAAAGATTTTTACTGTTTCCTTGATGATTTTTGCATAGCTGACAGTATCATCAACATCATCCGAAGCGCAGGGGACGGAAATATCAACAAAGGCATCAATATCAAAAATGAAATTCTGACCGTTGATTTTTTCTTCCTCGTTCACTCCGTGATACGCAAATACTTTTAAATCTCTTATAAGAATTTTATCCATTGCTTCCTCCGTTTTCAGCGCCTGAATATTGCATCCGCAACCCTTGCGCCCTGAACTGCCGAATAAACATCATGCGCTCTGATTATATCGGCTCCGCCCGAAATTGCCGCAGCATGAGCCGCAACCGTTCCGGAATCACGCTTTTCGCCCGTTTCTTCGCCCGAAAGCATACCGATAAATCTTTTTCTTGACGCTCCGATAAGCAGGGCGGCATCGCTGAATTTAAGCCATTGAGCGTTTGCGATAAGCTCAATATCATCTTCTCTCGTTTTACCGAATCCTATTCCCGGATCAAAACAGAGCTGCTTTCTCGGCAGACCTGCATCAGCCGCCTTCTGCATACATTCAATGAAGAAATTTCTTACATCCGAAACAACGCCGTTTTCATATTGCGAAGCATTATTCGCATCCTGCGGAGCGTGCATAACAACATATCCGGCTCCGGATTTTTTTGCGATTTCCGCCATTTCGGGATTAAATTTTCCGCTGACATCATTGATTATCGAAACGCCGCAGCTGATTGCCGCTTCGGCAACCGCAGGATAGAATGTATCAACCGAAAGAGGAATATCAAGCTTTCCTTTCAGAATTTCAAAGGCAGGCAGAATTCTTTCAAGTTCTTCCTTTTCGGAAAGAATATCCGCTCCCGGTCTTGTTGAATTGGCACCTATATCAATAATATCCGCTCCGAGCCGCCTCATTTCGAGGGCGTGGCCAAGCGCTTTTTCGGGAGTGTTGTATTTTCCGCCGTCGGAAAAGGAATCGGGGGTATAATTCAGAATACCCATAATATATGTTTTTCTGCCGAGCGGCATTGAATATTTTCCTGCGCAGAACATTACTGTCTTCCTCCGGTCAGAAGCGAAAGAGCCTCCGCTCTTGTTTTTGAATCGCTTTGCATAATACCTCTTAAAGCCGAGGTCCTTGTCTGCGCTCCCGAAGCTCTTGCGCCCCTCATCGTCATGCAGAGATGCTCTGCTTCAACAACAACCGCAACTCCCATCGGATGAAGGCTCTCGTTGAGAAAATCCGCAATCTGCATAGTGAGCCTTTCCTGAAGCTGCGGACGCTTGGCATAGCAATCAACTATTCTTGCAAGCTTTGAAAGACCGATAACCTTTCCGTCAGACGGAATATACGCTATATGAGCCTTGCCGACAAACGGCAGAAGATGATGCTCGCACATTGAATACAGAGGAATATCTCTGACAATGACCATTTCTCCGCTGCCCTCATCAAAAAGCTTGAGATGCCTTGCAGGGTCATCCGAAATGCCCGAAAAAATCTCCTCATACATTCTCGCAACTCTCGCAGGGGTTTCAACAAGTCCGGCTCTGTCCGGATCTTCTCCGACGGCAATGAGAATTTCTCTGACCGCCGCCTCAATTCTTTCCTTATCCACGGTTAAACTTCCTTTCTGTTTCATTCCACGATGATCGTGAGAATATTCTGCATTTCATTTTCGTAATATCTCATCATATCCGTGGATATTTTTTTACCGGTGGATTTTTTTACATCGGTAAGTATATTATAAATTTCACCGTTTTTGATAAGATTTGAAACTGCGGATTTATAAAGCTTTCTGCTTGCAAATCTTATCTGAACATATTTTTCTCCGTTTTTAACGCATTCCGCCGTTTTCTCTTTCAGGATCTTCTTTTCCGCCGTTCCGAAAGAGGTGAAATAAAGTCCTTTTTTTATATAATAATTTTCTTCATCCGAAAAGCAATTAAAATCATAAGAGAAATCCGTATGCGAAACATCTATCATTTCATCGCTGACATTGAAATATGAATACATACGCATTTTCATTCCGTTATCATTGACCGGATCATCCCATGTGCAGTCCACATGATAAAATTTTCCGTTGATTTTAACGGCATTCCACATGTGAGAAGATGTTTCGTTTTTCTGGCTCGTTGCCTTGCCGCAGACTATTCCGTTTTCTATTCCGACCTCATCAAGCAGAAGCTTTGCCGCCTTTGAATATCCTTCGCACGCCGCTTTCTTGTTGACAAGAGCGCCGTATGAGGATGAATACGAATAATCCTTTTCTTTGATTTTATAATCGCAGTGATCTATTATATAATCGTGAATTTCAAGCTCTGTCTGCCATTCGTCAGACGGATCTGAAAGGCTGTCAATAACTTTTTTCTTGATATTTTCAAGCTCTCTTGCCTCCCTGCGGTATTCCTGCTTATCCATAATATAATCAACGGAAAAATAATCGGTCAGGAATCCGGAGGTAACGGAGCATTTTCTGCCGAGGAAAAACAGATCGGGATTATCATAGAGCAATGCCATAAAAACATTATCGAGCTGATCGCCCGTAAGATAAGGCACTCTGATTTTCTGCGGCATATCGTAAATATCGTCAAGCACGCAGTCATAGGCACGCTTTTCGGTTTTGTCAAGCTCGCCGTAATAGAACTTATACGGGCTTCCGTTTTCGGAAGGCCCGCCGATGATATGCGAATCATAGGCATAATAAATTGCAAAAACGGCAATGCAGACTGCGATAAGACCGTAAAATTTCTTTTTCATAAATTATCCTTTCGGCGTTTACTCAGCAAGCTCTGAAGGTACTGAAACAATATCAATGCTTCCGATTCCGCTTTCCATTAAAGCTTTAACATCAGCATCGTGAGATGAAAAATCAACGATTGAAATATTCGTTATCATCGAATTTGAGATTTTTGAAAAGATATTGCTTCTTTTTTCAACATATTTTTCCGAAAAAAGATTTTTCAGAAAATCTCCGAATATCTTTGACTGCGACCTCGGCCCCTCATATTCGGTCACTCCGAGGTAGCGCAAATATCTGAAGAGAGTATCGCCTTTCATATTCTGCATTCCCCTGACGAGAATTGTGTTGAATTCTTCGCTTTTATATTCGATCTGCTCGGGAACATTTATCTGAACTCCTCCAAGATAATTCACGAGCGCTTTGAAATTCTCATCCGATGCGCCGATATATTTATCAATTTCAAGGCCCGAATATGCTTTCATTGCGGCAACAAGCTCTTTTTCACCGGACTTTGCATAAATATCCTCAAAGGTTACGCCCTTGCCGCCGATCGTGAGGATAGATTCCGGATTGACCGTGCAGATCGAAAAGCGTGCTTCCGGCATCTGCACTCTGACAAGCCATATAAATCTCATTTCGCTTCTGTCCTTTGAAGCGACCCACAGAAAATAGATTTTATCGGAATCCGAAACAGAGGCTTTAACGGCATTTTCCTGCCTGTCCGCCTTGGTTTCGGCATCGCCCCCGATTGCCGCCCGGATATTGAAATCGTTTTTGCCGAGAATCGCAGCAAGCGACAGCGCAAGCACAACAGCCGCACCAACGGCAAAAACGGTTATGAATTTTTTTGTCTTTACCTTTGCAGATTGTTTTTCAGTCATAAAGCTGACCTTTTTTCTGCCGAAAACAGACATAATCTCACTCCAAAATAAGAATTGCCGCACTTTCCGCATCAAGATGCAGAATCTTTCCCCCAACCGGTTCTCCCGTCAAGGCTTTCCAGCCTTCTTCGGGCAGAATGTAATCAATCGGATGGCTGTTTCTGTTTGCCACCGTCATAATACTCTCTCTGCCTGTTCTTTTATATGCAACGCAGCCGAGAACCGACGAAACCGGCTCGAATGCACCGTCTTTGAATACCTCGTATTTCTTTCTCAATCCGCCGAGAAATCTGTAATGTTCAAGAATATCATTATCCTCTTTTCCCCACGGAAAACATCCCCTGTTAAACGGATCTTCTCCGCCTTCGGTGCCTGCCTCATCGCCGTAATAGATGCAGGGAACGCCGGGAAGAGTAAACTGCATTGAAGAAATGAGCATAAGCAGTTTTTTTCCTCTGCGGTATTCTTCCTCCGTCAGACCGCCCTCATATCTTTCAAGATAGCTTGATTCATAATTGCCGAGCGTTGCAAGTCTGTTGAGCACCCGGCATGTGTCGTGAGTGCCGATATGATTCATAAGTGTATCAACCGACGGCTTCGGATAATTTTCGCAGATCGTTTCTATTTTTTCGTTGAAGCCCTCCGCTATGCCCGTTATTGCAAAATCAATCAGCGCATTCGCAAATGGATAATTCATAACGGAATCAAGCTGCGCACCCTCAAGGTATCTTCGCCTGCTGCCGTAGCTGATTTTATTTGACGCATCCTCCCAGACTTCTCCGAGAATAAAGGCGTCTTTCTTTTCTTTTCTGACCGCAGCACGCAGAGAATCAAGAAATTTATCCGGAAGCTCATCGGCAACATCAAGCCTCCAGCCGGAAGCTCCTGCCCTGAGCCATCTGCGCAGAATGCCGTTTTCGCCTGCCGTATATTCTATATAGCCGTCATTTTCTTCGTCGATTTCCGGAAGGATGTCAACATCCCACCAGCAATCGTATTTATCGGGGAATTCTTTGAATCTGTACCATTGAAAATACGGGGAATTTTTATCGTTATAAGCTCCCGAATTTCCGTATCTTTTTTCTTTATTGAAATAAACGCTGTCAGCGCCCGTATGGCTGAAAACGCCGTCAATGATTATTCTGATTCCGCGCTTTTCCGCATCTGCACAGAGAGCTCTGAAATCCTCTTCATCGCCGAGCAGAGCGTCTATGCTTTCATAATCTGCCGTGTCATATCTGTGGTTTGACTGCGCAGAGAATATCGGGTTGAGATAGATGCAGCCTATTCCGAGCGACTCAAGATAGCCGAGCTTGCTTCTGATCCCCTCAAGATCGCCTTGAAAGAAATCATATTCCGTAATTTTTCCGCCGGAATCGGGCTTCCACATCGGTTTTGAGCCCCAGTCGCTGCGAATAATTCTGTCTGCCGGAATATTCTTCTTTTTTTTGCCGGAAAAACAGAATCTGTCGGGAAAAATCTGATAAATGACCGAGCCTTTTATCCAATCGGGAGTAACGAAATCACCCGAATAAACGGTGAGCTGAAAATTTTCTCCGTCAGGCGAGATTCTGCCCGATGAATCCTTCGCCTTTGTTACGGCATTGTCGCCGAAAGCGGTTTTCAGAATAAAACGATACCAATAAAGTCCGCTTTTTTTCGCAACGAAATCAACATTCCACCATTCTTCGCTTTCGCCTTCCATCCTCTCCCATTCCATCGGGATAAGCTTTTTTTCTCCCGCATCGGATGAAACGGAAAGAAAAGCATAAGAGCATTGAAGACTTCTCGGAAGAATGATTCTGAAAACGATTCTTTTGCCTTCCGGAACCGCACCGAATTCCGATTTATGATATTTTAACCTTGAATTGAAGGGAATATAGTCCATTTATCAATACCCTCTGAAATTATTGATGCTGCCGCCGGAGTATAAGGAGCTTCGGATATTTTCAGAATCATATCCGTTAAAAAATATCCGAGGAACAGAAGAAGCAGAACACCCGCCGCTGCAAGAACGGCAAAAACTATCCGCTTGTTTCTCATTTTTTCTTCATAGGTCGGGCCCGTGCCGAAGCGTGAAGAAAATTCCGTTATACTTTTTCTCTCGGACGGCTTGAGAGTCTTTTCGATTTTTCCGTCTCTGAACATAGGTTATACCTCACGAAAAAAGAGTTGAATCGGCAAAGCCGGAAAACGCAAGAGAAAGGATGCCGACATAGATAAACATTGCCGGAGTGCCCTTGAAAACAGCGGGAATATCCTTATTTTCCGCAAGTCTTACCGCTCCCCTGCTTATAAGAGCGGCGGCAAGCACAAAAGCAATTCCCGCTCCGATGCCCGAGCCGATGCAGTTTGCAAAAGAATATGATGCGGTGTTGTTGATGAACGGCACGGCGAAAACAAGAGTGTTCAGAGCCGAAATGCCGAGAGTACCCATAGCCTTTTTTGATGCCTTGAAAATTACAAGTGCGGCAAAAGCGGCAATGAAATAAACGCCTGCAAGCACTCCGCCGTAAACCGCCGCCCTCAAAGCATAGGGAAGCTCCGCAGAAGCGGTAAACATATCAATAAGCTTGCAGATAACGCTCGTTGCAACCGAAAATCCCGAAATCATAGCCGCAAGGCTGATGAATCTGTCCGGCTTCGATGAGGCTCGGATGGCTTCGCTTGAGCCGAGGCCGAAGCTCATAACCATATTCTGAACGAACACAGCATAAAGAGCGGTAACGAAAAGGTCATAAACTATTTTCATTTTTCGTCCTCCCCGCCGTTGAAATCGAAGATATTGTCGAGAGAATCAAAAAGCTCGTCATATTCATCTGCCGCCAAATCCGTTTTTGAAGATTCATTCCAGAACTCATCAAAAACATCAACCTCAACCGTTCCCTCGCCATCTTCTTTTTTCGGCTTGGTCCTTACAATTGCTTCGCTGTCCGGAACAAGAGAGGGATAGCGATAAGCCGAAATCCACTTGAGGATCGCCGCAAGAAAGCCGAGAATGATAAAGCAGCCGAACGGCAGAGCAGCGCCTCTGATCGTTGCATGAAGCTTCAGCTCGTGACCGGCAATTGATGAATATCCGATTATTTCACGGATTGCTCCGCATATAAGAAGAACGGCAGATGATCCGATAGAAACCGCAACCGAATCATAAAACGCAAGTTTAACGGGATTCCTGACAGAAAACTGCTCACAATGAACTGCCGTTACCGAATTGACGGCAATAAGAGGAAGGTAAATTTTCATAACCAGCGGAAGCTCCGCCTCGGACCGTGTTTCGAGCAGAAACAAAACAGGACAGATTATCGAAATTCCGATAATCAGATAGATTCCCATTCTTATCCATCTCTGAACCTTTTTAAGCAATGCGCTTGCAATGATGCAGGTTATCAGCGTTGTTATGCTGACCGCCGCCGCAAGCAGAGCCGCATTTTTGAGGCTCGCTGCCGCTGCAACAACCGGGCATAAGCCCGCACATTGAATCAGGATCGGATTATGGATAAAAGATCCTTTTATAAGCACTTCTTTTGCAGAGGGAATTTTTTCGCTCATTTCCGGTCACCCCCCTTTCTGACGGGAACGTATTCAAGAAGCCTTGCAAATGCGTTTGCAAGAAGAACCGCAAAGCAAATAGGCTCTTCGTAAGCTCCCGAAAGGCGCATAAGCATGCAGATGAGTCCGCCGACTGCGCCGTAAAGAATGCCGAAAAGGCTGCCCTGCGGCATCGTTGAAAAATCCGTCATAAAGAAAACCGCCGCAAACATCAGCGAACCGGATGAAAGCTCAAGAATAACGCTTGTAAGTCCCGAAGCGTTGACTCTCGGAAAAAGGAAAGCAAAAGCTGCACAAACGCCGACAAAACCGAGAGTTGAAAGCAAAGCTTTTCTTCTCTTGACAAAAAGATATGCACAGCATCCCGCAAGAATCAGAATGCAGCCCGTGCCCATAGGTCCTGCCGAATTTCCGCAGAGAATGTCAATAAGATCTCCTGAATTCAGATGAACGGAATTGCCCTTTGCGAGCATGGAAGCAATTGAAGAAGAACCGAGAAATTTTGCCCCGGTCACAAATGAATAATCAAAAATCTTTTCCTTGAAGCAAACGCATGAAAATGCGAATCCCGCCGCCGCAGGCACAAACGGAGCATTTATTCCGCCTCCGAACGGCACTTTTGCAACAAGGACCGCAAACGCAGCTGCAATAACGGGAACATAAAGCGCAATTCCGGCAGGCATCATCATCGCTATCGCCGCACCCGTGAAGATGCTATCAAGATTTTTCAGCCTGAATCTTTTTCTTAACACCGCACTCGCCGCCGCATCGCAGATAACTGCCGTTGCAATCGAAGCGGCAGTAACATAAACAGCACTTGATCCGTAATATATGAACGACAGCGCAAACGGGGCAATAAGCATAATGAGATAGTCCCCGAAAACCTGCGTGCTTTTATAGTTTTTGTTTTCAGCCAAAATATCCACCACCGGAATTCCAATATTTATTCATTGCATCCTGCCGCAAGAAGTCATATCATATAATAAGCAGTTAATTCGGCAAGGAGGCAGCATTATGAAAATTGATTCGCCCGCAGAAGACAGAATCATTGTTGAACTTTCAAAAAAAGAAATGAAAGAGCTTGATATTACATACGAGCAGATGGATTATTCCGCTCTTGAAACGAGAAAGGTTATCCGTTCGGTTCTTGATGCCGCAGGGAAAGCGTTGGGCATAGATGTTGATTTTTCACGGCGAATGCTGATTGAAGCAATTCCCGAAGCGGACGGAGGCTGCATTCTGAGCTTTACAATGCTTGGCAGAAAAATTTCGTATTCCGAATCCTCCGTTCTTAAAAAGCAGAGCGGAATCATGCTCTGTTCATTTCCGTCTGCGCAGGAGCTGATGAACTGCGCAAATGCGTTTCCGCTGAAAAAAGCTTCTCTGCGCAGCAGCCTTTATGAGCTTGACGGAAGCTATCGTCTGATTATTTCGGGCGCAGAAGATATGACATCCATGCGGCGGTATTTCGGAGAATACTGCAATGAAATCTCACTCGAAAAAAGCGACTGTGAATTTACGGATGAGCATTGGAATCTGATTGCAGCTCAATCCGCCCTTGAATTGCTTATTCCTGCGGATAATTCTTTTCGGCAAGATCACGGAGCGAGCTGATTTCCTTCTCGGCATCCTCCGCCCCGAAAACTGCGCTGCCGGCAACAAAAACATTTGCGCCTGCGGCTGCGGCTTCGGGAACGGTTGAAGCCTTGATTCCGCCATCGACCTGAACATCAACATCAAGTCCTCTGCGTTTGATTTCTTCACGCAGAGCGGCAACCTTCGGCATCATATCAGCCATAAAAGACTGGCCGCCGAAACCGGGCTCAACCGTCATAACAAGCACCATTGAAAGCTTGTCAAGATAAGGGAATAATTCTTCTGCGGAAGTTGCGGGCTTTATGCTTATGCCGGCCCTGCATCCGCAGGAGATTATTTTTTCCGTTGTTTCCTCAACCGGCGATGAGCTTTCAATATGGAAGGTGATTATATCTGCTCCCGCCTTTGCAAAATCTTCAATATATTTCAGCGGCTCATCAATCATAAGATGAACATCGAAAACAATATCGGATTTGTTTCTGATTGCTTTGATTACCGACGCGCCGAATGATATGTTCGGCACGAATCTGCCGTCCATAACATCAAGATGGAGCATATCCGCTCCGCTCTTTTCCATACGGATAGTTTCATCTCCGAGCTTTGAAAAATCGCTTGCAAGCACCGACGGCGAAATTTTGATCATAAATAAATCTCCCTTTTTATTTTAAAGAAATATATCATAAATTATAATTAAATTATTATATCAATTTTTTATTAAAAAATCAACTGTTACATTATATAAAAATACCGCCCGGAGCATCACTTCACAAACCTGTTTATGAAGCGCTGCCCGGGCGGGTTTATGATATTCTGTTTACCAGATGTTGTCGGAGCGCTCAAGGAACGCCGTCATATCCTTAACTTCGATCGTCTTGTCGCCGCATCTGACCGTACCGTTCCATTTGCCGAACACCTGATGGCAAAGATTGCCGACAAAGATAAAGCGAAGCATTGTGTAGTTATCGTATTCGGGAGTCATCGTCATTTCGAAGCTTCCGTCATCCGATGTGATTTTCCATATCTGATTATTGTCTGCCCAGTTGCCGTCAAGAGGCTTGACAACATCGGTCTGATTCTCAAATTTCAGATAACCAAGCTTATATGCCTTGCCGTCAAGGAAAGCTGTGCTTTCGGAAGCGGCGCTCGTGTTGCAGAAATCCCAGCCGATTTCAAATCCGAAGATATGCTCTTTGCCCTCTTCATCATAGAAAACCGTTGAACCGTTGCCCCACCACCATGTTTCGTGAAGCGGCCATACTCCTCTGCCCCAGTCAAGAACCGCAAAGGAATTATCCTCTTTGCCCTTGAATTCGATAACCTTGTCGCCGACTGTTACCGTGCCTGTGGTAGCCATGCAGTTGGTTTTCTGATTATAATAGAAATGGTCGGGCTTTCCGTCAAACGGAAGAGCCGTGAAATGAGATTCGTGATCGGGAAGCATGTCCAGCTTAAGATCCATTGTGAACTTGTCGCTGCCGGATTTGCCGTTGAACTTGATAGTTCTTTCGGTTTCGCCGACTGAAAGCTCAAAATCGAAATTAAGGCCTTTTTTCTTGTATGTATGAGGTTCCCAGTCGTTTTCGGCAAGTCCTCCGTTGCCGAAGCCGAGGTTAAACTTTCCGAATGTGAAAAGTCTTAACACCATCGTGCTGAATTTTTCGCCGGTAACACGGTCAAAACCGCCGACCGTAACTGCTCCGCCGAGGGAAATATCGGCGATAGTTATCTGAATCGTATAGCGGTCATTGGAAATCTGATAGAAATCCCATTCCTTGATTCTCCATTGCGGAGCCTTGATTGCGGATCTACGGTACTGATAGAGATTCGTGAAGCAGTAGCCGGGCTCCGTGAGCGAGCCGTTTGAATCAAGAAGCGGAGTTGTTTTTGTGATCATGTTCTGGTCGCTTGCGTATGAAGGAATAAACATACAAATAAACATTATCATCGCAAGCACTGCTGCGGTTATTCTTTTACACATCTTTTTCAAATTAAATCCTCCTCCGAGTGTTGTGATATCATTATAATAACCTATTGTTTCCTTTCAGTCAATACGGCAGACCGAAAAATCACGGAATTATCACCGGCTCAATTATGGTCGGTAAGCGTTCCGGCAATGTTGTAATTCCACTTTTCAAAGCCGGATCCATTCAGCTCTGCGTTATCATCGGGAAGAGTGAAATCAAAATTCGCAGGGTTCCTGAAGCCCGGATCCGTTATGATCGCATTGTTGAAAAGGCCGAGCTTATTCATATCTTTTGCATAAATTCTGTCAAGAGGTTTGTTGCTTGAACAATAGTCATTGAAAACAAATTTTCCGTTTGAAATATCCCAGCAGATGTTTGAATCATCCTTGAAAAAGCGATTTTCGGCTTTTGCATAAACCGGAGTGTTATCCGAAAGAAGAATATTATTCAGAAAAGTAAATTCATTGTGCGCCGATTCATCCTCATATTGCAGATAGCCTATCTGGCTCTGACCGTGAGCAAAGCTCGAACACATCTGACCCTCTCCGTTGAGAGCGAAAATATTATTCCTGATCATATTGTTTTCGCCGTAATGCTGGTGGAAGCCCTGCGAACCACAGTCATAAACAAGATTTTTTTCAACAAGAATATGCTGCGAGCCCTCGTCAAGATAGATTCCCCATCCGCCGTAGCCGCCGGCTCCCGGATCAGCCGCAACATTGCGGATAACATTGCCGGAAAGAACGGTTCCCGGTTGATTTCCGAGAGTGTATATTCCGCCCATATCGGAAAGCCAGCCCTGGCCTATATCGTGAAGATAGTTATTTTTAACCGAGATATGATTTGTTACCGAATATGTATAACCCCATATCCAGCCGATTGAAATTGAAGAATAATAGCCGTTGCATATTTCGTTATTGGAAATGTCGCAATTTCTTGCGTGGGTCAGAAAAGCTCCGATAGCGGCATAAAAATATCTGCCGTAGCCATTGACAAAGTTATCAACGAAGCTGATATTTTCGGTTATTTCGGAATCAACATCCGAATTGTAGCCGTCAATAAAAACTGCGGATGCGCCTATATCGGTGAAATTGCATCCTCTGATTTCGGAATTCTTAACCCTGCGCAGAAACTTGATCGCCGAAAGACCGATATTATCGAAATTGCAGAAACGGATATTGATATTTTTTGAATCGGCAGCCTCAAAAGCCGCTCCGGTGTCGAATTCCGCCTGCGGATGTCTGATTCCCGAATTTGCGAGCCAATGGCTGTTCGGAACGATTTCGGGATAAGTGCTGTCGGTGTTGCGGAAAGTGATCCCCTCAAATGAAACGCCGCTGCAATTGATGATTTCAACGAATTTATCCGTTAATGCAACGCTGATATCAATGTTTTCCTTTGTCTGCCCCGCCAAGGGGAGATAATAGATTCTGCCCTCGGTGCGGTCATAATACCATTCTCCCGGAGCATCAAAAGCTTCATAAACATTCTCAAAGAAATATTTGTTATTTTTTTCTATCGAGCCGGACATCGGGGATTCGAGAAGAATCCTGTTTCGGCTTTCGTCATAGCCGCAAAGCTTTGAAAAATCGTCTATCCAGAGATGAAGCACTCTTATCGTTACATCTTCGGGATTCTTGAAAGCTTTGATTTCCTGCTTTGAAGACGGCGTCATTTCCATATCGCCGACGGTAAGCGACCAGGGAGTATTTTCTTCGGTAAACTTTGCGTTTTCGTGGTTTTCATCTTCGATATAGAAATATCCCTCCTCGGGGTATCTCGTCTGCGGCAAAACATTTTTTCCCTGAAAAACCGCATTGAAATGAAGTCCGTCTGGCACGGGTGCGCTGAAGCAGTCGTGACCGTTTGCTCTGTCCTGCTGCCAGCCGCCGATTTTCATTGAGCCGTCAAAAATGACCTCTTCGCCCGGCTTTGCGATAAACGAAATGTTTTCGGCATCATCCGATGTGAATTTCATGGATTCGGTGAAATAATAAATGCCGCCGCTTATCCATATACGGATTTCTCCGTTCTTCTGCTTTGCGAGCTCTTTTGCTCTCTGAACGGTTGCAACGGGATAAGCCTCCGAGCCGTCATTTTCATCGTTTCCGCCAGCAGAAACGGCAATATCATTTGCTCCGAATTCATATTCAGTCATATTTTTTCCCTCTTTTTCAACGATCTGATTATCAGTATAATTATAATCTGCGGTTTTCGGCTTATAAAAAATCCCGATAAGAGGTGTTATTATCGCCATGAAAAATGCAATGAGTTTTATTCCGAATTCCATATTATTTATTCCTTCCGATGTTTATTGATTCAATTATATAAACGGAAAATATCCGTGTCAAGAAATATATTTGAACAGCCTATATAAAATTATACAAAGAGTGATTTTTTCTTGACACGAAAAAAATTATTTTGTAATGTTCTAAAATGAAAAAATGTTTCTATCAGGTTTATATCTCCGCAATATGAAAGGAGCTAACAAATATGACTTTTGATATTTACATTATGTATGCGTATTCGGACCTGATCTGTGCAATAGTTATAGGAATAATCCGAAACAGAGCAAGAATAACAAAATTCAAAGAAACGATTGATAAACCGCTCTGCCGGGTTATGATGTTTTTTATCTGCTTCTGCCTGGTTGATTCGTTCTGGGGAGTTGTCGGCTCATCAAACACGCCTGCCTACCGTATGCTTTATATTGTTTCAACATACGGATTTCATACCATGTCGACTTTGTCGGCGCTGATGTGTTCATATTATTGCAACAAATATATGAAAATAGCCGGAAAAGGCTACAAGATATTATGGATAATCAGAGCCTGCATTTTTATTGTTCAGATCGCATTCCTTTATCAGAATATCTTTACTCACAACGCATTTATGATCGACGAGGCAGCCGTATATCATCCGTATAAGCCCCGTTATCTGCTTTTCGTTTTCCAATTCTGTCAGTATATTCCGCCGATTTTATATGCAGTTTACAAAATAATAAAAAATCGCCATTCGGAAGGGAAAAAATTATTTACTTCGGCGATTTTCTTTGCGGCCGTTCCCATAACATTCGGCGTTCTTCAGATGCTCTATCCCGACGGACCGTTCTATTCAATAGGCTTCCTTGTTACCTCGGTTTGTATGTATTCTTTCAACATCTCCACCCAGAGAGAAGAATATATGGCGGCTTATTATATTTCCAAAGAGCGTGAAAAGGCAAAGGCGGAAATTGAAGCCGCACTTAAAAAGGCCGAAGCCGCAAGCAGCGCCAAAACGACCTTCCTTTCAAATATGTCCCACGACATCAGAACTCCCTTAAACGGAATCATGGGCATGGTATCCATCGCAAAGCGCTATTTTGATTTTTCCATTATACACCCACCTCATTATACAATTCATTCACATTTTAGCAAAAGTATACATAAAAGGCAATTATTTTCATATAAAGATTTTTCGAAAAAATAATTTTAATATGTAATTATTTTAGTATATTGAAATGCCCGGATTAAAATGATAAAATATCAGATGAAAAAATTTTTCAACGAAAGAAGGACAGCTTTATGGAAGCGGTAATAAGCTATATAACCTCAATTTTCGTAACCGTTTCGGTTATTTTTTCGCTCATTCCGAATATATTCGGAGCAGTTAAAACCTATTCCCCCGAAGAAAGCGGAGTTATTCTCAACTGCGCCGTTGTTTCGGACACTCACGCCGACAACAACAGCTTCAGAGACAGAACGAACATCCTGCGAAATACATACGCAGGTATCGGCGAAAACACCGAAAAAATTGATGTTCTTCTGAACATCGGCGACATAACAAACAGCGGCAGCGTAAGAGAATATCTGAATGAGCGCCGCCTTGAAGCGGTCTATATCAGACCGGAGCATTCCGTTGCCTGCATGGGCAATCACGATTCCTGGAACGGAAGCGCAGACCCTCATTATGATGTTGCGGCGAAGCTTTTTCTCAATCACTTAAAGAAAAACGGAATTGAAAGCGACAAGGTTTATTATTCAACGGTCATTGACGGCTATCATTTTATATGCCTCGCAACCGAAAGCCTTGATCTTCACGAAAATCTGCCGACCTATTCAGAAGAGCAGCTCAACTGGCTCGACAATGAACTGACAAAAGCAGAAAAAAGCGGGCTGCCTGTTTTTGTTCTTTCGCATAAGCCGCTTGCCGGCAGAAACGGCGCAACAACATCGGTTGCCGCTGCCGGAATTGATGAGATCCTTCAGAGCCATTCTTCCGAAAATGCTCCTATTCTTTTCTTCAGCGGCCATTACCATACCTTCGGCCCGTCAAATTACGAAAGCGAAAACAACGTTTATTATCTCAACCTTCCCAGCACGGAATATAATGATGAAACAGTCGGGGAATGCAACGATAACGGCGGCATGGGCCTGACAATGGAGGTCTATGAATCGAAAATCATCATCAACTCCAGGAATTTCATCAAAGATAAGAATATTGACGGTTACAGACTTGAAATTGATTTTTAACCGGCTCTGCCGAAGAAACGGATGTGAACATCTTGAATAAAATTTCCCCGTCTATGATGTGCGCAGATATCCTTAAACTTTCCGAAACTCTGCGCATTTTTGAGAAAACCGGAATCGAATATCTTCACATTGATATTATGGACGGTTATTTTGTTCCGAATTTCACTCTCGGAACAGACTACTGCAAAGCTCTCAAAAAAGCAACAAACATTCCTCTTGACATTCATCTGATGATAAACTCGCCCGAAAGCAAACTTGACTGGTTTGAATTCGGAGAGGGTGATATGGTATCGGTTCATGCGGAAAGCACGGATAATCTCCGGGAGGCTCTTGCGGCAATCGGAAAAAGAGGTGCAAAGGCTTATGCCGCTCTTAATCCCTCAACTCCCGTTTCTTCCCTTGACGGCATTCTTGATGAAATTGACGGAGTGCTTGTTATGGCGGTCAATCCCGGATTTGCGGGGCAGAAAATGATTCCGTCTGCGCTCGGCAAAATCACGGAAATGAAACGAATTTTCAAAGAAAAAGGCTTCACGGACAAGGAAATCGAAGTTGACGGAAATGTCAGCTTTGAAAATGCCGTTAAAATGCGTGAAGCAGGCGCAGATATTTTTGTTGCAGGCACATCAAGCATTTTTTCAAATGATCTTCCGCTCGAAGAAGGCATTGCAAAATTCAGAAAGGTTATAGGATAAAAATATGAAGGCTCTTGTTTTCGGCTCGCTCAACATAGACAAGGTTTATTCCCTGAATCATCTTCCCGAAAAAGGCGAAACTCTTTCCTGCGCCGGATATGAAATCCATGTCGGCGGAAAAGGTCTTAACCAGTCCGTTTCGCTTTCAAATTCGGGAGCAGATGTTTATATGGCAGGTCAGATAGGCTCCGACGGCATCTTTCTGAAGGAATATCTCGAAAAGTCCGGCGTAAACACATCTCTTATAAAAATCACCGACGACTTTTCCGGCCATGCGGTTATTGAGGTTGACCCCGACGGACAGAATCAGATGATTCTCTTTCCCGGAGCAAACCGTGAAATCACTCCCGATTATTGCGATTCCGTGCTTGAAAATTTCTCTGCCGGTGACCTGATTCTGATGCAGTATGAAACCTCACAGGTCGAATATATGATTGAAAAGGCTCACGAAAAAGGTCTTGTTGTTGCCCTCAATCCGTCACCTTATGTTGATAAGCTCAAAGAAATTGATTATTCAAAAATCGACTATCTGATTCTCAACGAATCCGAAGGTCAGAGCATTTCGGGCGAAACCGACAATGACAAGGTCGTTAAAGTTCTCTGCAGCAAGCTCGGAAACGGCGCGGTTATCTTCACTCTCGGCGGCAGCGGAGCAATCTTTTCAGACGGAAAAGAAACCGTAAAAGCTCCGGCATTCATGGTCAATGCGGTTGACACGACCGGCGCAGGCGACACCTTCACGGGATATGTTCTCAATTCACTTATGAACGGGAAATCCCCCTCGCAGGCTCTCCGCTTTGCGAGCGCCGCTTCCGCAATTGCCGTTACAAAGCCCGGAGCGGCAGAAACGATTCCGACCCTTGAACAGGTCAACAAATTTCTGGCAGATAATAAATAATGTATAAAAAAAGAATTTCAGGTTCATCCATTCCGATGAAACTCTGAAATTCTTCTTTTTTTAATAAGATCTGACTTCAAATTTTGAAACATAGCCCGTGAACGAATTGCCGAAAATTTCGATCGCCGCATCTGAAAGATGCTCGTTGCAGCCTTTGAAATAGCCGTCATTTGAAACGGATTTTCCGAAAACAGCCACAATTCCGTCGCTGACCGAAACGCAGGATGCGGAATCCTCTCTTGAGCCTCCCTGGGTCAGAATATCAACCGTTTTGCCTCCCGGAGTAAAGAAAGCCGCAAATCCGTCTGTTGCTCCGAAATTGCCGCAGCCCGAAAAATCACGGTCCGAGGAACGGGTCGCACCGACTGCAACATAACCGCCTTTGGCCTTTGCAATATCATAAATAAAATCGTCTTCAAGACCTGCGATTGTTTTATTCCACCTCTGCGTGCCGTCTGAATTGATTCTGAAAACAAGCGCATCCGTTTTTCCGCAGTTGTGAATATCGGCAAATGTTCCGTCCGGCATAACGGTTCCGATTTTTTCGTAATTTCCGCCGACAAGGCATCCGCCCTCGCCGTCTGCGGCAATTGCGGCAAATTCATCTCTGCCGCTCGATGCAATAACATAATTCCATTGATATGTGCCTTCGTAATTATATTTCAGAACTACCGTGTCAAGATATCCGCCGAAAAGTCCGTCAAACGCCGAAAACTCGCCGTCAACCGAGCCGGTCAGACAGGATACGAAAATATTTTTATCCGCATCCGCTGCGATGCCCTCAATTGAGCCTCCCTTTTTGCCGTTAAGATAGCGGTTCCAGAGAATATCTCCGTCTGCATCGAAATTCATTATGATCGCACTCGATGTGCCGTATTCCGGAAGACCGGTGAAGCTTCCGTCACGGGAATCGGTTGAGCCGCCGACTGCAAATCCGCTGCCGACTGCGCACACGCAGTTGAACAGATCCGTTCCGCTTCCTCCGAACGATTTCTTCCAGATAACACCACCGTCGGGCGAAAGCTTTATGATTATGCCCTCAAATGTACCCTTGAACGAATCATCCGAAGCATAGGCGGCAGCGTTTGAATAGCCTACCGCTATAATATTTTTATCTTTGAGGATTGCAACATCCTCGATTTTTATTGCCCCGTCACTCTCGCAGAATATTTTATTCCATTTCTTATTAAGATTATAATCATACTTAACTATAAATGAGCCGTTGATAGCGGACGAGGTTGAAGTGTTGCCTTCCATATCACCGTCATTTGAAGTGGTCTGACCGCAAGCATAAACATTCATTGCATCGGCATCCGTTCCGTTGAAAACATCAACACCCTTGCCGCCTAACATCTGCATTCCTCTCTCATTGATCATTCTAACAAGAGTGCCGCCCTCGGTTGTTGTTTTGTCATGATATGTGACAGGCGTTTTGGTTGTCGGCTCCGTTGAGGGAGCGGTTGATGGAAGAGTGGAAGGAGAGGTTGACGGGAGCGTTGCCGAAGTTTCCGTTATATTTTCAGCCGTTGTTTCGATTGCCGTTGTTGCAGCGGCAGTTGTTGAGGGATCCTGCGGTTCGGGCTTGGCAAACATACCCGGCAGTCCTCTGAAAAAATTAAAAATAACAAGGATCACCGCAACAATAAAAAGCAGCAGCCTTGACATAAAATCATACACATCTGTCACCCCTTTGGTAAAATCATATCACAAGCTGAGGTCAAAATCAAGTACATCAATCATACACATCCGTTGTAATTATTAAGAATTATGTAAAATTTAGGAAATACTGTTGTTAAAACACAAAAAATATGTTATGATGCCTTTAATTCAGAAAATTTTCACAAATCCGAAAGGGAGAAACAAATCACAGATGGAACAGAAAAAGAATTATGACAAGCTTATTAAAGCCCTCCAGATTGCGTCTATCGTATTTATGGTGATAATGCTCGTTGTCGGGCTTGTTCTGATGAAAAAATATAATATTTCAGTTAAGAATGCCGCCACCATCAAAACATGGCTCAACGGAAGCGTTTATCTTGTTGCGGCTATCCTGATCGGTTTTTCGTTTGTCAAATCGTTTGCTCTTGTTATAACGCCTTCAATCGTTTATCTGATCTCGGGAATGATTTTTGAAAAAATTCTGGTTGCTCTTCTCGTTAATTTCATCGCAACCGTCCTGAGCATGATCATTCCTTATTATCTCGGAAGATTCACGGGCAAGGGAATGTATGATTCTCTTAAAAACAGATTCCCGAAGGTTCAGAAATTTGATAATTTCACCAGCAAAAATGCTTTTCTCAACACATTGATAGTCAAAATGACCGGCGTTATCCCCGGCGACCTTTCAAGTCTTCTTCTCGGCGCAATCGGAATTGATTTTAAAACATTCTTCATTGCGGGCAATATCGGAATCATTCCCATAAATGTTCTTTGGGTCTGCATAGGTCATTTTGCTCCCGAATTGATTACAAAAGCCATTTCATAACATAACAATTATGCCGCCGTCCGGAGTTCCGGACGGCGGCAATTTTTTTCAGAATGTGCTGCTCATATCAGCTTGAGTCTGCTCTCTGACTGTTTTTTCATATTTTGAATTCTTGATTTTTTCATTGAGCAGCTGATAATAAAGTTCATCATCAAACGGAATCTCAACGGTTTTATCAAGCCAGGATGAAAGGAAGGCGGCATTTGAGATCGTAAGGCCGTTGATGCCCTCGCTGCCCTCTGCAAAAAGAGGCTCGCCTCTTAAAATATGAGCCGCAAAAGCGTTGATAACGCCCTCATGCTGTCCGCCGATTCCTTCAATAAATTCTTCGGTCCATGTGCCGACGGGCTTATCAAAACCGCCCTCTGCGCCTTTGATGAATTCATCCGTGAATTTATCCAGCTCACAGACACGGATCTTCCATTTCTTTTCCATGGCATCCCATTCTGTGAGGATTCTTGCTTTTTCAAGAGTGATTTCAAGGCGGTTTGAGCCGGGCCAGTCGCCGGTTGTTGTGATGAATGTGCCGGTTGCTCCGTTGGGATATTCGGCATAAATAGTTACATCGTCTTCAACTTCGATATTGTGCCATTTGCCCTCATGGCAGAACGCTCTGATCTTGCACGGCATTCCGCATATCCATTGCCAGAGATCAAGCTGGTGAGGACATTGATTGAGCATAACTCCGCCGCCTTCGCCGCTCCAGGTTGCTCTCCATGAGCCTGAATCATAATATGCCTGAGTGCGGAACCAATCTGTGATAACCCAGCAAACTCTCCTGATTTCGCCGTATTTTCCGCTTGAAACAAGCTCCTTGACTCTTCTGAAAACGGGATTTGTTCTCTGATTGAACATCATCGCATAAGTCTTATCGGATTTCTTTGAAGCTTCAATGGCTTCTTTAACCTGCTTTGTGTAAACGCCTGCGGGTTTTTCGCTCATAACATGGATTCCCGCCTTGAGAGCATCAATAACCATCGGAGGATGGAAATAATGAGGAGTTGCAACAACAACAGCATCGCAAAGTCCCGAAGCGAGAAGCTCATCGGACGAATTAAAGCAGGCAACGCCGGGGATTTTTTCTCTTGCGTTTTCAAATCTGCGTTCATCAATATCCGCAACGCAGGTTATCTCAATTTCGGGAAGTCTTCCCTCGGCATAGCTTTTAAGATAATTTCCGCCCTGGTTGCCGATTCCGATAATACCGAGTCTGATTTTATCTGCCATAATTATTCTCCTTTTTTTCGAAGGCTCTGCATAAATGCCCAGGATTCTTCAACTGCTTTGAAGGGGTCTCCGTCAACCCAGTCGCAATCCTGCTCATACATAATATAGGGAATGCCGAGCTCAACTGCGGCATCATAGCAGGCTTTGAGGTCAACTATTCCCTTGCCGAGAGAAACAAACTTTCTGTAGCCCTCATCATCAATGATATAATCCTTGAAATGAAGGACCTTGACTCTGCCTTTCATTCTGCGGAGGACTTCAACTGGATCTGCGCCGCCGTAATGAATCCACGCAACATCGGGAATAAAATTGAAAAGCTCCGGATCCGATTCATTAATGAGAAGATCCATCATAGTGGTTGCCATATCATCAAGCTTGAAAAACTCGAAAGCATGGTTATGATAGTTGAAGGTTTTTCCGGTTTTCTTAAGCTCTCTGCCGATTTCTTCCGCTTCGGCAATGAATTTTCTTATGTTTCTGCTGTTGCCTCTTGATTCGGAGGGAGCGCTTCCGATTCCGAGAGCATCGCAGCCGATGGTTTCGTGATCTCTGACAAGAGAAGCGAGATCATTCTGCATCATTTCAAAGCCCTTGTGAGTTATGCAGACCTTCATATTGTTGTTATCGAGAGCTTTTCTCTGCTCCTCTGCGGGAAAATCACCGATACCCGAAATCTGAACATCGGTAACGCCAAGTGCCGAAAGGCGTTTGAGAGTTGCATCGAAATCCTCTGCGGTTTTGATGTGGTCACGGAGCGTGTAGAGCTGAATGCCCATAACAGGTTTGTTCATATTATTTCCTTCTTTCAAAAAATTTATCCTATATCCTGCTCGTCATCAAGAAGAACAGAATCATTTTTAAAACCTTCAAGCTCAAGAACAACAATTTCGTTCCTACCTTTATTTATAAACGGCGCCGGAAGATATGCCGAACGCTGCGGGCCGACATTCCAATGCCTTGAAAGGATTCTGCCGTTAACAATGATTATACCTTTTGTAAAGGTCGGAAGCTTTACAAAAGTATCACAGCATTCATCGGCTTCAAATTCAGCTTTCAGAAGAACGGGCTCGCCGTCAAAGGCTTCAACGCCGTCTTTGAACTCAACCTTTGAAAGGTCTTCAAAGGTGAGCGGATAAGCCTGCCAGTGATAAACAAAATTATTGCCGAAGCCGATACCCTCGGTTATTCCCTTGCAGTCACGCAGGTGAGCGCCGTAATTTACTCTGCCCATATTTTCAACAAGCACGGAAAGCTCATTGCCCTGCTTATCAATTTCAACAGACACCTTATTTCCGGTATCGTTTCTGTATTGAATTCCTTTAAGCTTGCGGTCAAGATAGATATATCCTCTGTCGTGAACATCCTGAAGCCTGACCTCCTGCTCCGCTCTCGGACCTCTTACCTTTGTTGTGTAAAGAACGAAGCCGTAACCCTGACCGATTTTTTCCATCGGAACGGGAGTAACCATTTCAACCGGAGAAGAAAGCTTATCAAGATTATCAAAAAGCTTTGCGGATTTTGTGAATCTGATTTCGCCGTATTTCTTTTTCGGAATTTCCGGAAGAAGCTCAACTTCGGGAACCGGGGCATATTTTGAAATCACATCTCTGAACAGATAATATTTTTCCTTAAGCTCCCCGCTTTCGCCGACGGGAGCATCGTCATCATAGCTGGAAACAGTCGGCTCGTATGAATCATAGCAGTTAGCGCCGTTCATATAGCCGAAATTAGTGCCTCCGTGGAACATATATGCGGAAACGCTTGCGCCGAGAGAAAGAATTTCATCAAGATGCTCTGCGGCCTCCTTCGGCGGTCTGCTGTGATGCGCCTCGGTCCAATGGTCAAACCAGCCGTTCCAGAATTCCGTGCACATAAGCGGACCTTCGGGCTGATATCTGCGGAGCATTTCAAAATGTTCCTTTGCTCTTGAACCGAAATTAACGGTTTTGTGGATCTCGGGCACTGCACCGCCCGTCAGCATCTGATATTCTGCACCGTCGGAGGTAAAGAAGGGCACTTCAATTCCCCTCTTTCTCATTCCGTCTGCAAGATACCTTATATATTCGCTGTCATCACCGTAGCTGCCGTATTCATTTTCAACCTGAACGAGAATAACATTTCCGCCCTTTGTTATCTGATGCCTTGCAAGTCTGGGAATAAAATCATCAAAAAAACGGTCAACGGCGGCAATATACGGCTTATTCATACAGCGAAGCTGAACGGAATCGTCCTTAAGAAGCCACCAGGGAAGGCCTCCGAAATCCCATTCGGAGCATATATACGGACCGGGTCTGACTATTGCGAGAAGACCGATTTCGTTTGCAATATCGAGAAATTTCTCAAAATCAAGCATATATGAATAATCGAATTTTCCCTCTTCTTTTTCGTGCATATTCCATGCAGCATAGGTTTCAACCGTGTTGAATCCGCAAGCCTTGAGCTTAAGAAGCCTGTCTTTCCAATATTCCGCAGGCACTCTGAAATAATGAATTGCGCCGGAAATCACTCTGAAAGGTTCGCCATTAAGATAGAAACCGTCTTTTTTTATTTCAAACTTTCCCATTTTTTCACCTCAATCGGGCAGATTTTCTCTTTCATAAGGAAATTCGCTGAAAACCTCAAATTTCTTCGCTCTCATCCAGAGCGAGGGGTTTATTTTTATCGTGAAACCGCAGCCGTTCGGAGTTATCCATTCGTGCATGGGAAGCTCGGGAATTCCGTAGGCCGAAAGAATCGTCATTATAACACCGCCGTGGGTAACGATCGCCGCTTCGGTAACGCCTGTTTTCATAAGTCCCTCGGCAACCTTTTCAAAGCTTTCGCAGACTCTTCTGCCGAAAGCCTCGTTGCTTTCGCCGAACGGGGGTTCAACGCCTTTTTCGCCCGCAAGCCATTTCGGAAAAACGGGACTTTTTTTCAGTTCCTCTGCTGTTTTGCCTTCAAATTCGCCGAAATTGCATTCGATAAATCCGTCAATGGCAATTGCGGATGTTTCGGGATAAAGAATTTTGGCGGTTTCGGTGCATCTTTTGAGAGGACTTGTGAAAAGAGCATCAATATAGGGAAAAACCATTTCGGCTTTCATATTTTCAAGCTGCTCTTTTCCCTCTTCGCTGAGAGGAACATCGGTATGGCCGATATATCTTCCTTCAAGGTTTTCGGCGGTCATACCGTGCCTGATAAGATAAATTGTGTAAGATTTCATTAAATCCTCCGTAGGAAAATTTCATTTCAGAGTATACAAACTGTATAATTTGTGATATACTGTGCGTATTAACCGTAAAAAAGGGGTGTCACAATGGAAAAAAGTTTTCCTGTTATTCTTTGTGAATTGAGAAAAGAAAAAGGACTGAGCCAGAAGGAAGCTGCTGCAAAGCTCGGCATTTCTCAGGCGCTTCTTTCGCATTATGAAAAAGGAATAAGAGAATGCGGACAGAATTTTCTTGTTAAGGTTGCCGATTTTTACGGCGTAACCTGCGATTACCTGCTCGGCAGAGCGCCCGGACGCATCAGCAAGGATGATTACTCATATTTCTTCGAAATTGAGCAGACCGACGAGCTTCCGATGAGAAAAACTCTTTTCAAAGCAATCGGTGCGGTGGTTTCCGAATTGAGCGCCAACGGCAGCCGCAGCGGACTTGAATTCACCGAATTTATCTCTTCGCAGCTATATAAACTTGTTCTGCTTGAAGCGCAGGCCGGCAATCTGCCGCCAAACTGGGCGGGAAAGAATTTCATTGGCGGCGAAGTCAGGCTCTCAAGACTATATCTGGCGCTTATTGATTATGCGGCATCCGATTATATTAAATCATCCGAATCAAAAAATCGCATTGAAAGCAAACCGATGCCCGAAGCGCTGAAAACAATCGTTCAGGCCACCGAAAAACATGTTCTTTCCTCGGCAATCGAAAAACTGCCGCCGATTCCGCTTGAAATGCTCAAATAAGCAAACGCACAAAAGAGGCTTAAAGCCTCTTTTGTGTTTTAATTAATGGATTCGTACAACTTAATATATTCTCTCGCAGAGCGTCCCCAGCTGTTGTCGCATTTGAGCGCTCTTAAAACAAGAGTGTTCCGGTTCTTTTTATCCGAATAAGCAGCAAGCGCTCTTCTGATCGCATCAAGCATATCATAGGCATCATAGCTCTTAAAAGTAAAGCCGTTGCCCTTTCCGTCGCCGCTGTCGGTGATTGTGTCCTTAAGTCCGCCCGTTTCCCTTACGATGGGCACGGTGCCGTAACGCAGAGCAACCATCTGCGAAAGTCCGCAGGGCTCGCTCTTTGAGGGCATCAGGAATAAATCGCTGCCGGCATAAATTTTTCTCGCAAGGTCGGGAATAAAGCCGATGCGAAGACCAACCTTTGAGGGGAATGCGGCGGCAAGCTCTTTGAAGAATGCTTCATATTCCCAATCACCCGAGCCGAGAACAACGAGCTGCATATCGGCGGAATCAAGAAGCTCCCACATAATCTTTTTTATAAGGTCAAATCCCTTGTGAGCAACGAGCCTTGAAACTATACCGACAACCGGAACATCCTCTTTTACCGGCAGATCGAACATCTCCTGAAGAGCGGCTTTGTTTTTGAATTTGCCGGAGAAATCCTTTGCGCTGAAGTTTGCAAAGATATTTTTATCTGTTTCGGGGTCGTAATTTTTAACATCAATGCCGTTGAGTATTCCGCTGAGCTTATAGCTTCTTTCCTTGAGAATCGGATGAAGTCCGTGGCTGAACCAAGGATCGAGGATCTCACCGGCATAGGTATTTGAAACGGTTGTAACTCTGTCTGAACATTCGATGCCGCCCTTCATAAGATTGATGCAGTCACCGAATTCAAGCAGAGAGGAATTCTCTTCGCCGATGCCGAAAACATCGCCGAGGATCTCTTTGCCGTAAATGCCCTGATACTGAATGTTGTGAATAGTGAAAACGGTTTTGATTCCCGTATAACCCTCACGGTTTGCATACATTGTTGAATAATAAACGGGCACAAGTGCGCTCTGCCAGTCATTGCAATGAATTATATCGGGCTTAAAGTCGATATAGGGCAGAATTTCAAGCACCGCTCTTGAGAAGAAGGCAAATCTTTCGCCGTCATCATAATGGCCGTAAAGTGTATTTCTTTTGAAATAATACTCATTATCAATGAGATAATATGTAACTCCGCCTGCTTTGGCTTCAAAGATACCGCAATATTGTCTGCGCCACGAAACGGGCACCATAATGCTCGTGATAAAAGTCATTGAAGCTCTCATCTCGCTGCTGACTGTGCCGTAAAGAGGCATAACGATTCTGCAGTTTATTTTTCTGTTTTTGAGCGCCTGAGGCAGAGAGCCTGCAACATCTGCAAGTCCGCCGCTTGCGGCAAACGGGAGCGCTTCGCTCGAAACATATAAAACCTTCATTTTATCCGTTCCTTTCGGTTATCGATCAACTGTGTCAGTTATTATTTTCTGCCGGCTCGGTGTTTTCTTCTGCCGGCGCTTCTGTATTCTGTGTTTCCTGCTGAACGGCCGTTGTTTCCTCCGGCGCTTCGGTCACATTCGTTTTTTCCTCGCCCGAAGTTGTCTTCTCACCGGTCGTTTTCTCGTTTCTGTCAACCGTGTATTTTTCAACCTGCGTAACCGGCTCACCCCGCTCATTAAGAAGAGGTATTCCGTCTTCATTGGTCACCTGCACATATCTGCTTGCTTCAACCACGGGATCGGTTGTTGTTTCTTCGGTTACGGGAGTTTTTTTCTTCGTGGGATAAACCTGAAAAGTTGTAACATGAGGTCTTTCATAATGCTCAAGCATTGTGTAATAAACAACATCTCCGTTTTCAGCCGTTTCGCTTACAACGATAACCGTGCTTCCGGCTTCGGTTGATGCGCCCTCCTCGTCCTTTTCAAATACCCCGACCTTAACCAAAACAACAATCAATGCCAGAATCAAGGCAACACCCGCAGCTGCGTATGTGATGATATCCTGTTTTGACAATCTGCTTCCGGATGACATAAGAAACCAACACTTCCTCAGATAACTATTTCTTTTCCGACATAAACGGGGAAATTCGATGCGCCGCAGAGATTCTTGCCCGGCTTGATCGCAACCGATTTATCAAGAATAACGCATTCAAGGCTTGCATTTTCGCCGACGAATGAACCCTGCATAATGATTGAATCCTTTATTTTGGCACCCTTGGCAACGGTTACGCCTCTGAAGAGGATGCAGTTTTCAACCTCGCCCTCAATGCGGCAGCCGTCTGCGATAAGTGAATTTTTGACATTTGAGCTTATTCCGTAGAACGCAGGAACTTCATCCCTTGTCTTTGTGTAAACGGGCTTATCCGGAGCAAAAATCTGCTTCATATTGTCACGGTCAAGAAGCTCAAGGCTGACATTATAGTAATCCTGAAGAGATGAAAGAACACGGATATATCCCTTCTGCTCATATCCGTAAGCCTTAAGGTGAACAAGATGCATTGCAATAAGGGATTCGAGATTTTCAAATCTTGAAGAATGAGCCTCCTGCAGAAGTCTTTCAAGAAGAGATCTTCTGATAACCATAACATTGGTCGAATAATTTGTTTCAAACATGAAATTTCCGATGAATTTTGACGAAACTATTTTTCCGTCTGCGCCGAATTCATATTCGGTTGCATAATTTATCTGCTTGGGTATTCCTCTGGTATATGCAAGAGTAATATCGGCGTTCTTTTCGATATGGGCATTGATCATATCCTCATAATCAATATTTCCGAGAACATTGCAGTCCGTAAGAAGAACATATTCCTTATCTGATGATGAAAGATAATCAATGCTTCCGCAAAGGGCATCAAGCTTTCCGACCGACATACCCGTTTCGGTTGTGTTGAACGGAGGAAGAATGGTCATACCCTCTCTTTTTCTTGAAAGATCCCACGCTTTGCCGTTGCCGACATGGTCCATAAGTGAACGGTAGTTTGCCTTTGTGATTATACCGACCTGCGAAATGCCCGCATTGACCATATTGGAAAGCGGAAAATCTATAAGACGGTATCTGCCCGCAAACGGAACAGAGCCCATAGTTCTGAACGTTGTCATTTCGGGAAGAAGCTCATCATACGCATTAGAAAAAATAATTCCGAGAACATTATTCGATGACATTATTCTTCACCTCCAACATTGCTGTCTGCCATTTCTTTGGGAGCTACCCTTGCTCCCTTTCCGACCTTGACGCCGCTTCCTACAACTGCGACACCCCAGTCATCTATAACTTCCATATTTTCGGGTCTTTCGCCGACTACTGCGCCCTCTTCGATAACCGCATTCTCGGCAACTATCGAATACTGAACAACTGCACCCTTCTTAATAACGGTTCCGGGCATAACGATTGAATATCTTACCTCTGCGCCTTCTTCAACGGTCACATTTGCAAAAAGAACGGAGAAATCAATATCTCCCTTTATTTCGCAGCCCTCGGTTATCATTGAATTGATCACCTTGGCGTTATCTCCGATAAAATGAGGAGGAGCAACAGGACTTCTTGAATAAATCTTCCAGCTGTCGTCATCAAGATTGAGGTCTACCTTGGGATTGAGAAGGTCAAGGTTTGCATCCCAGAGGCTGTTGATGGTTCCGACATCCTTCCAATAGCCGTCAAACTGATAAGCAAACATTCTCTCACCGTTTTCGTGCATTGCGGGAATAACATCGTGGCCGAAATCGTTGCCGGAGTTTTCATTTGCTTCATCTTCGATGAGATACTTTCTGAGCTTTTTCCAACTGAAAACATAAACGCCCATTGAAGCCTTGTTACTTCTGGGATTCTTCGGCTTTTCTTCAAATTCGGCAATCGAGCCGTCTTCATTTGTGATCATAAGGCCGAAACGGCTCGCCTCATCCCACGGAACCTCAAGCATTGCAATGGTGCAGTCCGCTTCTTTCTTTTTATGGTATTCGATCATCTTTGCGTAATCCATCTTATAGATATGGTCGCCCGAAAGAATGAGAACATATTCGGGATCATATCTTTCGATGAAATTGATGTTCTGATAAATTGCGTTTGCCGTTCCCTTATACCATTCCGTTCCCTTTATCTGCTGATAAGGAGAAAGGATATGCACGCCGCCGTTTGCTCTGTCAAGATCCCACGGCTGTCCGTTGCCGATATAATCGTTAAGCTCAAGCGGCTGATACTGCGTAAGCACGCCTACCGTATAAATGCCTGAATTAACGCAGTTTGAAAGAGGGAAATCTATGATGCGGTATTTGCCGCCGTAGGGTACTGCCGGCTTTGCGATCTGCTTTGTGAGAATGCCGAGACGGCTTCCCTGTCCGCCTGCAAGAAGCATTGCTATACATTCGGGTTTAACTGCCATTTTTCAGTTTCCTCCTTTATATCTGATTAAACCGTTTGTTTCTTTCTTGATGTGTTTTTTATGTACATACAGCTTAAGCCTTCTATGTCAAGCTCTATGCTGTATTCGCATCCGTGCATCGGGATTTTTTTGGCTCTGAACGAGCCTTTTGTGCTTTCGCCCCTGCCGCCGTATTCCGGCTCTGCGGAGCTGAAAACAACTCTGTAAGTTCCGGGCTTCTTAACGCCTATGCGATATTTTTGCCTTGTGACATTTGTAAAATTGCAGACAACGGCGATTTCGTTTTCCGATTTATCTCTGCGAAGATAGGAAACGACCGAATTCACATTATCATCGCTGACTATCCACGAAAAACCTTCCCAATCATAATCTATCTCCCAAAATGCGGGGTTTTTCAGATAGAACGCATTGAGATCGGCAACATATTTTTTGATCTGCCTGTGCGCTTCATAATCAAGAAGCAGCCAATCAAGCTCCTGCTTATAATTCCATTCAATGAACTGACCGAATTCGCTGCCCATAAACAGAAGCTTCTTTCCCGGATGGGACATCATATAGCCGAGGAAAGACCTCACTCCTGCAAACTTTTCTTCATAAGTGCCGGGCATTTTATTTATCAGAGAGCATTTGCCGTGAACGACCTCATCGTGAGAAATCGGAAGCACAAAATTTTCCGAAAATGCGTAAAAGAATGAAAAAGTAAGGCAATCATGATTGAACTTTCTGAAAATGCCGTCAAGCGAAAAATATTTGAGGCAGTCGTTCATCCAGCCCATATTCCATTTGAAATTGAAACCGAGTCCGCCGAGATAAGTCGGCTTTGAAACCATCGGCCACGAGGTGCTTTCTTCTGCGATCATCATAACATCGCCGTGTTCACGGAAAATCGCTTCATTGAGCTTTTTCAGAAAAGCAACGGCTTCGAGATTTTCTCTGCCTCCGTAGATGTTCGGAGACCATTCGCCGTCCTCTCTGCAATAATCGAGATAGAGCATTGAAGCGACAGCATCAACACGAAGTCCGTCAATGTGATATTTTTCGATCCACAGCATTGCGCTTGACATCAGAAAGCTCCGGACCTCCGGCTTGCCGTAATCAAAAACTCTTGTTCCCCATTGATAATGTTCCCCTTTTTTGGGGTCTGAATATTCATAGCAGGGTCCGCCGTCGAATTCGTATAATCCGAAGGCATCCTTCGGGAAATGAGCCGGAACCCAGTCAAGAATAACTCCGATTCCGCTGTTATGGGCTTTGTTGACAAAATATGCAAAGTCATCGGGAGTGCCGAATCTTGAGGTCGGCGCAAAATATCCCGTCACCTGGTATCCCCAGGAGCCGTCAAACGGATGCTCCATAATCGGAAGCAGTTCTATATGAGTATACCCCATCTCCTTAACATAAGGAACAAGTCTGTCTGCAAGGTCACGGTAAGAAAGCGGATTGCCGTCATCATAGAGCTGCCATGAGCCTGCGTGAACTTCATATATGTTGACGGGAGATTCATAGATATTTTTCTTTTTCCTTTTTTGCATCCAGCCCTTGTCAGACCAGCTGAAATCCGGGTTCCCGTAATATTTTGAAGCCGTGCCCGGTCTTGTTTCGGAATGAAACGCATAAGGGTCACTTTTGAGATATTCTCTTCCGTCGGCTGAAACGAATCTGAATTTATAAGCATCAAACTGCTTAACTCCGCTGACGGTGCATTCCCAGACCCCGTCGCTGATTTTTTTCATTTTGTTTTTACCTGCATCCCAGCCATTGAAATCGCCGACCACGCAGGCGGACTTAACATTCGGCGCCCACACTCTGAAGGTTACCGCATTCTCGCTGCCTTCGCACGGATGCGCTCCGAGATATTCATACGCTTTTGCATTTGTTCCCTCATGAAAAAGATAAAGAGGAATATTGTTTTCGTTTTTTTTCATTACGGCACCTCCTCTGCGCCGGTAACACTACCTGATTTTATTTTTATTATAACATATCTGATTTTATTTTCAAGTATATCACATTAGTTTTAATGACAAATTCACATTTATGCAATATGACGATAAAAGTTACAATCGTGTCACCCTCATTGACAAAGCGCCGTTCATTTGTTATTATTCACAATGAATTTTTGTATAATTTCTTACTGAAATGTCAGAATATCGGCAGGGAGTGTAATTATGATAAGTACAGATAATCTGTGCATGAGCTGTATGCACGAAATAGGCGACGAAAAAAAATGTCCCTATTGCGGCTACTATGCCGATTCGGCTCAGATTTCGCCGTATCTTCCCGTGCGCACCGTTATTTCCAACCGTTATCTTGTAGGCAAGATCCTTGAATATAACGGCGAAGGCGCAACATATATCGGATGGGATTTAACGGAAAGAAAACCCGTTAAAATAAGAGAATTTATTCCCGATTCGTTCTCCATCCGCACTCCGTCAGATCTGAATCTGCATATTATGATGGGCAGCGAAAACATTTTTGCCGAGCTGCGCCAGAGCTTTGAAGAGCTTTGGACAAAGCTCGCAAGGTTAAGAGGACTTTCGGCGCTCATAAGCGTTACCGATGTTGTTGAAGATTACGGCACGAGCTATGCGATTTATGACCATATCGAAGGTCTTTCGCTCAGAGATTTTCTTCTGCGCAACAAAACGGGCTATCTGCCCTGGGAAAAGGCAAGGCAGATACTTATGCCCATTCTTTCAACTCTCGGCACCCTGCACTCTTCCGGAATCATCCACAGAGGCATTTCTCCCTCAACGCTTATAATTGACAAGGACGGAAAAGTCAGAATTTCGGGATTTTCGATCGGCGCCGCAAGAACTGCAAAAAGCGACCTGAACAGCCAGCTTTTTGACGGTTATGCGGCAATTGAACAATACGGTTTTGAGGGCCAGCAGGGCACATGGACGGATATTTATGCTTTTGCCGCCGTGCTTTACAGAACTCTTATCGGAAGCGATCCGATTTCCGCAAAAGAGCGTATGTCGAATGACCGCCTCATGGTCCCCGGAAAATTTGCCGAAGCGCTTCCGGCGTATGTTATCAACGGACTTATAAATGCCCTTCAGATCCTTCCCGAAGACAGAACGAGAACCGTTGAACAGCTTCGGGCTGAGCTTTCGGCTTCGCCGTCGGTAACTGCGGCCGTGAACCAATATCAGGGACCTGCTCCCGCTCCGCAGAATCAAGCCGTTCCCGCAAACCGGCCGAAAAAATCTTCGCAAAAAAAGAACGGACTTCCCGTTGTCATTACTGCAGCGGTCATCAGCGTTGTAGTCGGACTTGCGATATTTATTATTCTCGCACTTACTGTTTTTAAAGATACATTCAATTTCGGAATAAACAAAGCCGAAACCGGCGGAGAAACCGCAATTGCAGACGCTTCAATGGTCCCCGTTCCGGACTTCAGAGGAAAGAGCTTTGTTGATGTTAACGCAAATCCCGTTTTCACAAAGAATTTCGCCTTTGAAGAGGTTAAGGTTTTCAGCAGCGATATTGCTGAAGGATATATAACCGACCAGAGCATCATTCCGGAGGAATCCGTTCCGGCCGGAACTCTTATCAGACTTTATGTAAGCAAAGGCAAAGAGCTCGTTGACCTTCCCGATGTTGTCGGTTGGAATATCACGCTCGCTTCCGCAAAGCTCGGAGAGCTCGGCTTCACGATCAAGCAGATTCCGGCGGATGACGGCGGAAAAACAGACGGAGAGGTTATCCACATGGCTCCTCTTTCAGGAAAAACCTATGAAAAAGGAACAGAAATAATCCTCAGCGTTTATACGGCTCCCACAACGGTTTCCGAAACGGAAGAAGCGCTCTATGAGGAACAGCCCGAAGAGCCCGAAACCGACATTCCCGCCGAAGAGCCTCAAAATAATAATGAATAATCGGTGATAATATGGCAAAAATAATCGGAGAAACAATAAAAAACATTCCCTGGCAGGATAAACCGGCGGGATACAGATACCCCGTTTGGAGATATTCGGAAAATCCCATAATCACAAGAGACGATCTTTTTATGGCAAACAGCATTTTCAACTCTGCAGTTGTGCCGTTTAAGGACGGCTTTGCCGGCGTTTTCAGAGCAGACTATATGTCCAGAGATCAGCGCCTCGTTACGGGATTCAGCAAGGATGCGATCCATTGGGAGCTTGAGGAAAAAGTCATTTTTGAAGGCTATGATCCGAGGCTCTGCCTCATTGACGGAAAATATTATCTCTCGTGGGTAAATCATACTCCTCACGGCACGACGATCGGCATCGCCTTCACGGAGGATTTCAAGGAATGGACACAGCTTGAGGATGCCTGTTATCCCGTTGCGAGAAACGGCGTGCTGTTCCCGAGAAAAATCGGCGATGAATATATGCTTCTTATCCGTCCCTGCGACAAGGGTCACACTCCCTACGGCGATATTTTCATCATCAGAAGCAAAGATTTGACCTATTGGGGCAAAAACAGATTCGTTATGTCGCCCGTCAAAAACTGGGAAATGACAAAGGTCGGCGCAGGACCGACCCCGATTGAAACCGACGAAGGCTGGCTTCTCTTCTATCACGGCGTTATCACAAGCTGCAACGGCTTCACTTACAGCATGGGCGCTGCGATTCTTGACAGGGATGAGCCGTGGAAGGTGCTTCACAGAGCAGACAGCTTTCTGCTTGCTCCCCACGAAATTTACGAAACAAGCGGCGATGTTCCGAATGTTGTTTTTCCCTGCGCAGCTCTTGCAGATGCCGGAACGGGCAGGATCGCAATCTATTACGGCGCCGCAGACACCTCTGTTGCCCTCGCCTTCACAACGATTGATGAAACCGTTGATTTCATAAAGAAAAACGATCTCAGAAAATAATTTGAATTTTCTCTTGACAATCAGCAAATGGTTTGCTATAATTCCATTTGCAGTTGCGGATGTAGCTCATCTGGTAGAGCGCCACCTTGCCAAGGTGGAGGTAGCGAGTTCGAGCCTCGTCATCCGCTCCATAAACCGTCTTTTGTCATAAACAAAAGACGGTTTTTTTATTCCGGAGTAAATGTGCCGCAAAAACGGCAACCGTTCTGTGATGCTTATCAGATTTTGCATAATCAACATATTTGCCGCATTATTATTGGCGTTTTTATACAACTTTTAAAAAAATATTGACTTTAACCGGGCTGTTATGCAATAATATTATATCAATATATGAAAGGAATGAGGAGCTATATGGCGAACTGTCCCAAGTGTAATGCTCATCTCAAGATCAGCGACTGGCGGCAGCACTGCCCTCACTGCGGCGCAAACATTACCGTTTATGACCTGCAGGAAAGGCTGATGCAGGATGCCGACATCGCCGAGGTGCAGAATTACCATTTTCAGAAAAAAATCGACCGCATAAAGACTGCTTTTATCGGTTCACCTCTCGCAATCACAAGAATCTTCACATCGCTTCTTCCCGCCGGTCCGCTTTTTCTTACTATTATTAAAGCGACCTTCTCCGGAAAACTTGCCGAAGCAAGCGGAGATATTAATTTCATAACGATTTATAACAATTTCGATAAGCTCGGAGATGTTCTCGGCTTATTCTCGGGAAATTCCGTTTCAGACAAAATCTTTGTTGCGGCTTTCGGAATTTTCTTCCTTTCGATCCTCGCAACCGTTGTCAGATTCGTTCTGAACGCTCTTGCCTGCTCACCCAAAGGAAAAATCAGGAACTATTCAATGGATGTAATTCTTCTTGTTACATCAATCATTCCCGCAATTCTCATTCTCGCTATGAGCAATGACGGAGTTGTTAAGGCTTCCATCGGCATCGGCGCAATTCTCTATATCGTTTGCCAGATAGTCAATGTTGTTATTGATGTTCTCTTCTTCAAGAAGGGATTTGAAATCAAGCATCAACAGTGCTATGTCGGCGGCATTCCCATTGAAGAATATTTTGAAATGCAAAAAACGATGTCCCGTGAAGAGATCAGAGCAGAGCAATACAAGAGACTCCAGGCTCTTCAGGACGAAAAAGAGAAAATGCTGAACGAAAAAGCCAATTCCGAAGGAAAGGATGGTGAATAATAATGTCTGAAAAAACTACCGAAGTAAGAAGCGGCGAAGAGCTTGAAAAAATCCCTCAGCTTAATCAGGCATATATGAACCGTCTTTTCTGCACAACAAAAGAAAGAATTTCGTATATTCTTTATACGGCATACGGCACGGTAGGCCTCGGAAAATACGATGTCGGCGGTGAGCTCTGGTCATACGATATGTTCAAGCTCTCCCCGAAAGCGCTTGCAAAATCAAAGGGCGTCCTCACGATTTACGATATGGTCAATGACCCGCTTTCGGCGGCAATCATTGATAACGTCCGCACCCGTTGGGGCAAATTTAAGCCCTTCCAGTATCTTTCGCTCCTTCCCGCAATCATTTTAGGCATATATATCTGTATGCTCCCCGTTATTGCCGATAAATTCGGAATGGATGCAGGCAGAAGACTTTTCTTCTATATGGTTTATGCCTATGCCAACGAAACAGTCGGCGCATTCTTCGGCGGCGGCGGATACATAAAGAATGTTTTCACGCCAAACCCGAATGAGCGAACGTCGCTGCTTGTAAGCGCAAAATTCGTCGGCGACCTTCTCGGCAAATTCCCTGCGCAGTTATTCGGCATTATCCTTGACCTTTATATGAACAATATCATTCATATCAACAAAACAAACCTTTATGTCGGCGGCAAATGGATGGTATGGATCATCTCAATGGTTCCCACGATCATGTGGTATATCACCAGTAAAGAACGTGTTCCGCAGTCTGAAAAACCGCCTCAGCCCATCAAGGGTATTCTCGCAGTTTTCAAAAACAAACCTCTTCTCATTTATACTCTCAGCGGATTCATCGACGATATCAACCTCGGTATGGGCGGCGACCTTTATTACAACGATGTTCTTCGTTTCAACACCCTTACCACTATCGCAGGTATTCCCGGTTCTCCCGTTTCGTATTACAGCTATGCTCTCGTTCCGAAGCTTCGTAAAAAGATGTCAACAAAGGGCATCTGGTTCCTCAACAGAGGTTCAACCTTCTTCAGAGAAACCCTCTTCTTCCTTGTCGGCATAATCGGCGGCAGGAAAAAAGGTCTTTATCTTAAGAAGATTCCCATGACTCTTGCATTTATGGTCGGTAACTGCGTTGAAATGCTCTTCTATGCATCAGGCAAGGTTATCGGTGAAGAAATAAACTACGAAATTCTTGACTACTGTGAATGGAAAAACGGCTTCCGTGTTGAAGCAACCGTCGGCCTTATCACCGGTTATTTCACAAAGGTCAAAAATATCATTCTCAACCTCATCAACGCAAACCTTCTTGAAGACTGGGCAGGCTATAAAGCCGGCACCGAAATCGTTCCCGGCGACCAGGTCGGCTGGAGACTTTTCCTCACCGCTTTCGGTCCGAAGCTTATATTTGACGCCCTCTGTTTCATCCCCATGATTTTCTACAACATTGACCATGACACCCGTGAAAGAATGTATATCGATCTTGAACGCTCAAGAGCTCTCAGGGCTGCAATGGAAAAAATGGAAAGAGACGCAGAATAAAATCAACATTCAAAAACAGCGGAAAGTTCAAAACTTTCCGCTGCTTGATTTATAACCGAAAGAGCCGCCTGAAGGCGGCTCTTTTCAATATAATTAAATCAAAGGATTTCACCCATCATACCGGGAACTGCGCCTGCTGCGTTTGATTCATCGGTATCAATGTGCATTGCGAATGCGAACTTGGGGCTTACTCTGACTACTACATCGTCGAAAACAAGCTTTCTGCCGTTTGAATCAATCTTGACCGAAACGATCTGCTTATCCTCAAGGCCGTATTTTTCCGCATCCTCGGGAGTTGCATGGATATGTCTTTTTGCTGCGATAACGCCGCAGTCGATTTCAATTTCGCCCTTGGGACCGACAAGCTTGCATTTTCCGCTTCCTTCGATGTCGCCGCTCTCTCTTACGGGAGCGTCAACGCCGATGCTTCTTGCATCTGTGAGCGAAAGCTCAACCTGGGTTGCGGGACGGATGGGGCCGAGAATTGAAACAGCGGGGAACTGGCTCTTTGCGCCGACAACTGCTACTCTTTCTTCGCAGGAAAACTGTCCAGGCTGTGAAAGGTCTTTTTTCTTTGTGAGCTCATAGCCTTCTCCGAAAAGAATGTCAAGAGCTTCACGGGAAACATGCACATGACGTGCCGATGTTTCAACGAGAACTTCTTTTTTCATGGTAAAACTCCTTAATATCACTATTAAGGCAACACCCGAAAGTGTTGCCTTAAAAAATTACCGGTTAATAAGTAACTACGTAGTTGTTGTTGGTAAGGAAGGGAAGAATTGCTCCTGCCTTGTCGAAGTTGATGGTCCAGTAAAGGAAATAATCGGCTGAAATAACATGGCCGGTTTCGATATCAACAACGATGCTTGCCTTACTTGAAGGATAGTTCATGGTAGCCGTGCCGACAAGGCTTGCTGCAACGCCGGGGATATTGTCATTGACAACTCCGGGAAGAACTGCATTGAATGCCTTGGGAGCATGGCCCTGACCGTGCTGAACATCTGCGGTTTTGCCGTCTGAAAGAGTAACGATGGTTATAT
Organism: Clostridia bacterium; assembly: GCA_024404025.1. GTDB lineage: Bacteria > Bacillota > Clostridia > Oscillospirales > Acutalibacteraceae > CAG-177. The sequence goes on from JAKSQP010000009.1 coordinate 49,335, forward strand.
AATATTTGCCGTCCTTCTCTTCGCAGGTGGCGGATTTAACATCAGATTCCGTGAGCTTACTTGCCCAGGTTTCACCCTCAACGGGGAATCTGCCCTGGATAGCGCTTGAGCCGTTGAATACTTCTTTGCCCTTGCTGTTCTTTGCAAGCTGATCGCCGAGGAAATTATCTGCGCCGCCGAGGAGCTTGAGAACACCGTTAAGAATGCCGGGAAGAGTTGTGCTGCCGGCAAGAGAAATCTTTTCGTAGTTCATTGTAACGCTCTTGGCATCGGTCTTGACTCCGTTAACGGCGGTGTTAAAATATTCAACGATTTCCGCTGTTGTTGCGGGAGCTTTTGAAGCTTCTGTTGCAGCTTCCGAAGTTGCCTCTTCCGAGGTTGCTTCTTCTGATGCTGCTTCTGATGAAGATTCTTCAACCGGAGCTGATGATTCTTCGGGAGCTGACGTGTTTTCTGCTGCTGACTCTGATTCTGCGGGCTCTGTGGGCTTCTCATCCTTTGCTCCGCAGGCTGCGAACGAAAGAACAAGTGCCATTGCCATAAGAATAGCGATAATCTTTTTTGCCATTTTGTTTTCCTCCTTGAAATTCAATTATTCCACACCTCAAACGGGCATGAAAAGACATCCTTGAAATTATAATATAAATCCTACAGAATTTCAAGTATTTTATTAATTTATCATTTTTTTATCCGCAAATAAGTACCCGCAATCCGGTTATTGCTTTTTCGGCATTTTGCCGACGTTTTTTCAGTTATAGAACGCATCATTCGGAATTTCTCCCCCGATCGAAGCGGGATAAGCGTTAAACAGAATTTCAAATTCCGGAGCGGCTATGTTTTTCATTTTTTCGCCGGTAATGAATACGGCGCCGCTTCCGCTGACCGCCCATGCGGCTTCTTCCTGGGTCTCAAAATATTTACCTTCAATAAGAAATATCAATGACCGTGTGATATCATTAATATAGTTAGTTGAAATTTCGGCAAACTCTAAAAACTCGGAAAGGATTTCGGGATTCGATTCGATAAAATCTTTTCTTGCAATGTAACATCCCATTGCAAGCTCCGCCTCGCTGACTTTATTCCATTCATCGGTAAGGACGATAATATTTTTCATTTTGTCATTTCCGGCAATAACCTTCGCCGCAAAATATCCGGGAAGAATGCAGATTTCGGCCTTTCCGTCAATTGCAAGAGAGGCAAGTTCACTGTGGGTTGACTTATATTGAATATCAATATCCTCAATTCCGTTTTTATCGAGAATATAATTTACAATATATTCGGGCATTGCTCCCGGACAAGATGAATAAACCGTTTTGCCTTTGAGATCCTCAAGGCTTTTGACCGATTCATCCGATGAAAGAACATAAAGCATCCCGAGCGTATTGACCGCAATCATCTGAATTCCGCCGTTTGTTTTCTTATATAATTCGGCTGCAAGATTCAACGGAACTGCGGCAATATCGGCTTCTCCTTTTTCAACAAGCGAGGCTATTTCCTGCGGATCGGAATAATATTCAACATCATAGGCGTATGAACGATCATCCTTGAATTTCAAAAGTCCCAAACCGGATGATCCGTCCTGAACGGCGACCCTTGTTTTGACCTCACGCTCATCCGAAACCGTTGTCTGCTCTTTATTTTCGCCCTGCTCCGTGCCGCAGGCTGCAAGAGAAATGAGCATTGCGGCAGCAAGCAGAACGGCATATATTCTTATGATTTTTTTCATCATACAACCTCCTTAACAGAATCATTATATACGATACGGACCATTTAATCAATCATTGAAAATTTCTTTTTCAAAATGCAGAGCAAGAACATCCGCCGCAACCATTCGTTTTAAGAAATAACGGTTCGAGGTTTTGTCCTTTTCGGTGTGCATACAACCGTCATCATCAACGGTAACTTTCATTGCGGGCGTCAGCTTATAGAAATCGCCTTCGCCCTCAACGGCGTAATGAACGGCTGTCAGATCCCAGCTGCTTCTCTTATACGGCTCTTTACCCATATAAAGCTTATAGCAGTCGAAAACGGGATTGTTTTCCTTTTCGCTGTCAAATCCCGCAACAACATCATTGCCGATACCATGGTCGGAAAAAACAATGGTATTCGTGAATTTTTCAAGAACGGTCTTTGCGGCGGCAATATCGCTTGTGATATTGAATTCCTTTCCCTCGGGAAGCTTGCCCGCCATCGAAACGATTGTTTTGACCTTTGAGTTGAAAAGTTTCGGATCTTTATCAAGAATCTTCGCAATGTTTGAAAATGTACCGACCGTAATAACGGTCACGGAATTTTTCTCCGCTTTTGAAAGCAGCTTTTTATAGAAATCAATGTCATCATCGGCTTTGCAGGCTTCCCTGACATTCTCAAAATATTTCTTCGTAACCGCCTTGTTATATCTGTCTCCGTCGGGAAGCACCTCATAGCCTGTGTGCCCGCCGACATATATCTCACCTGCCTTACAGTAATCGGCAATGGCTCTTATTACGCCGTTTGCATATTCATTTGAGGTGCAGTTTGCGGCTCCGAGAATCTTAAAGCCATATTTTTCGGCATATTTCAGAAGCATCGCCCAGGCACCTGCGTCATCGCAGTCCGGACCCATATCCGTATCGAAAATAACGGCGTTTCCGCTTTCGGAAAGCGGCTGATATACGGGCTCCTCCGCTTTTTTTGATTTGATTATATATTTTATAATCCATATTACCAATGCGGCGGCGATGAGAACTGCGGCGGCAGGAATGATTGCCTTCATCGGGATATAATCATAAATTCCGTCACCTAAAAGGGTAAAAAGTATAACTCTTGGCATAATTCCGCCGAGAGAAACCAAAATATACGGCAGGAGCTTCATTCTGACAGCTCCGAGAAAGAGGCTCACAAGGTCAATCGGAAAAACCGGAAGCACTCTCACAAAAAAGACTGCGGAATTTTTTCGGTTATCCCGGAGCGAAAGGATCTTTGCTCCGTATTTATTCTTTTCAAGCTTCTTCGTTACGAAATCACCGCCGAGAATGATTCCGGCAAGATAAGAAACAAGAATTTCAATCAGTATTCCCGCAAAATTCACGAGCAGAGCAATAACAGGCGGAAACGCCATTCCGACTGCAATATAAACAAGCGAAGCCGGCACAACAAAAGTGATTCCCTTTATCAGATAAACGGCAAGCACGGTCAGAACCGCGGCAAGGGTGCTTTGAGATGATTCAACCAGCGCCCTGACATCAATGTTCTGAAGCTCTTTGAATTTCCATATAATCAGCGCAATGACCGCAGCGGCAAAAATTATTCTTGCGGCAAGCCCGATTGCATGACTGCTTCTCTGAATTTTTTTGTTCAAAATTATCACTCCGATTATTAGTTTCTGATATGATAATACATTAAAAAACCCAACATATCAAGAATTTTTAACCATTTTATGAAATTTCAGTAGACACGGAACAAATTTTGTGATAGACTGTTAATCAGTGCTGTGTAAAATACAAAGTCTGACGGAAGGAGGAATGCATTTGATGACCTCAAAGGATAAAATCCAGCGCTCTATGGCTTCGGTCACTTTTGATGCAATTTACAAATACATCAAAAAATCTCCCGAAGAAAATCTTGTTAAATTCATCAACTTTGCCGAGAAGCTCGTGAGCGGCATTTTCCCCGAAAAGAATTTTGATGCGTTCCGCAATGCTGTTCAGGATAAAGAAAATGTATGGCACACCTTTGCCATGAATGTAATTAACGGAATCGACGGCGATGTGCTGAAAAAAATGCTTCTTGCTTTCGGTCTTGGCGCCGGAATCAACGGAACAAAGGCAGTCAGAGAAAACAGAGAAAAATATAAGTGCAATGTTCCTTTCCTTATGCTCTTTGATCCCACAAGCGCATGCAATATGCGCTGCAAGGGCTGTTGGTCGGCGGAATACGGCCATAAATCAAACCTTTCTCTCAACGAAATGAGAAGCATAGTTAATCAAGGCACGGAGCTCGGCACGCATCTCTATATGCTCACCGGCGGTGAGCCTCTCATAAAGAAAAATGAAATTCTCACTCTCTGCCGTGAAAATCCGGACTGTATGTTCCTTGCATATACGAATGCAACTCTTATAGACGAGGAGTTCTGCGGCGAAATGAAGAAGGTCGGCAACCTCTCGCTTGCTTTAAGCATTGAGGGAACCGAGGAAAGCAACGATTTCAGACGGGGCGATGGTGCATATCAGAGAACTGTCAAGGCAATGGATATGCTCAAGGAAAACGGCCTTTTCTACGGCATTTCCGTTTGTTACACAAGCCAAAATATTCCTTATGTTACAAGCGATGAATTCCTTGATCTGATGATTTCAAAAGGAGTTCTTTTCGGACTTTATTTCAACTATATGCCGGTTGGTCACGATGCGATCGTTGATCTCATTCCGACCCCTGAGCAGAGAGTTGAAATGTATAAATGGCTGCGCAGGATCCGGAACGGAAAAACCGGCAAACCTATGTTTGTTATGGATTTCCAGAATGATGCGGAATATGTCGGCGGCTGCATTGCAGGCGGCAGAAACTATTTTCACATCAACTCGGAAGGCGATATGGAGCCATGCGTTTTCATTCATTATTCGGATTCCAACATCCGTGAAAAAACAATTCTTGAAGGTCTTCGGAGTCCGCTGTTTCAGGCGTACAGACACGATCAGCCCTTCAATGATAACCATTTAAGACCCTGCCCGATGCTCGAAAATCCCGATTGTCTGCGCAGAATGATTGCAAAAACGGGAGCAAAGTCAACTGACCTTATCGAGCCGGAAAGCGCCGAAACGCTCTGCGCAAAATGTGACCGCTTTGCGAATGCCTGGCAGCCCGTTGCGGACGAGCTTTGGAAAAACACGATCCATCCTAATCCGAAAACGCAGTTTTATCGTGATACTCCCGAAGGAAAAGCGGAATTTGCGAAAAAAAATAACTGCAAATAAATAAATACTATGGGGTGCTGACAAAAGTCGGCTGAGATCATACCCGAAACCTGATCCCGGTAATGCGGGCGTAGGGAGAGAGCTCAGTTTTTAAGCATCCGGTTTTCCGGATGCTTTTTGTTTCCCCGAGAAATGAAAGGTGAAAAACATGTCAAAAAAAACAGCAAAAACTCAGGTGCTTGCGGAAAGCGCAATGATGGTCGCCCTCTCAATAGCAATTTTTGCAATTTCCGATTTTATCCCGTGGCCTTTCGCCTACGGCGGAGGATTCACTCTTTTCGGTCAGGTACCGATAGTTCTGATTTCTTATCGTCACGGTGTTAAAAACGGCATTGCTGCGGCGTTCGTGCTTGCTCTTTTCGAGCTGTTTATGGGATTCAAAAATGTCACATACGCCGCAAATGCGCTCGGAATGGCAACAGTCATTTTTGCCGATTATATTATAGCTTTCACCTGCCTCGGCATCGGCGGAATTTTCAAGGGAAAGCTGAAAAACAGGCAGACTGCCGAGCTGATTCTCGGAGGCCTTACGGTCTGCATCATCCGCTTTCTCTGCCACTTTATAAGCGGAGTTACCGTCTGGTCGGGATACTGCCCCGAGGGTCAGGCCGTTGCCGTATATTCACTTATTTATAACGGCTCATATATGCTTATCGAAACCATTCTGACCGTTGTCGGCCTTGGTGCGGTAAGTGCGGCATTCAACCTGAAAAAGAAAAGAATCTCCTGAAAATAACGGAGTGACAAATATGAAAAAAACAATTTCTTTGATTCTCTGCATCATTATATCTCTGACCGCCTGCACGGCTGCCTTTGCCGTCACTTCAGCCGGCAGAAGCTATTATGTTGATTCCGTTTCCGGAAGCGACGAGGCGGACGGATCAACGCCGGAAACAGCATGGAAAACCGTTTCGAGGCTGAGCGGAGAAACATTTTCCGCAGGAGACAGTATCTTTTTCAAAAGAGGATGCACATTCAACGGCACATTTTCAGCAAACGGAAACGGGACCGAATCAGAGCCAATCACCGTTTCGGCCTATGGCGAAGGTGCAAATCCCGTTTTCTCTTCCGCAGATCCGATCCCCCTTTTCATGGCTATAGGAGTGTCAAACTGGATCTTTGAAAATCTTGAACTCACCGCTCCGCAGGGAATCGGAATGATGATCTACGGCATGAACGGAAACAATGTTGAAAATATCACGGTGAGAAACTGCTATTTTCACGATATATCTCCAGACGGAGAAGGAACAAACTACTGTGCCGTTTATCTGAACATAGACAGAAGCGGCGCAAGGCTGCATAACATCCATCTTGATTCATTGAGGATCGAAAACACCTCATGGGCTATCCATTCCAGCGGCGTAAACGCCGAAAACGACAAAGGTATTTTCAAAGGTCCCGATGAGGATTACAACTCGGACTATATTTTTGAAAATATATACATAAAGAATGCACGGCGTGCGGGAATCGTTGTTGCTGCCGTAAAAAACTGCCTTGTCCGCAACTGCCGCATTCTTGATTGTGCAACAGCGCAGGAATCCGCCTTTGCGCCGCTCTGGATAAGGCATTCAAAATTCGTCACGGTTGAATATTGCGAAATCGCAGGCTCAACAAATCGGACCGACGGAATGGCGATTGACTTTGACGGCTGGACTACCGACAGCGTTTACAGATACATCTATTCCCACGATAACACCCGTTTTATAAAAAACTGCGTTTTCGACAATGTCACTTACAATGCCGGAAATGAGGTGTGCAACTGCGTATCGGTAAACGATAATGAAAAAATGAATTGGTCGGCAATTTCGCTGATAAGCTCCTCCGCTCCGTCATTTGCGGCTATGAGGAATTTCAGCTTTCACGATAACATCATTGTCAACGGTTCACCGATACTGTGGATAAGAACACCGCTGGCAAAAATCGAAAACGTGACCTTTATCGGCTCTGCGTTTTCAAACCTGCTTCACCGTTTCTTCAATCTTTTCTCGTTTTCAACCGGCTTCAATTACCGGGCTGACGGCGATATTTCGGAACTGATCGAAGAAATAACAAAGGATTTGCCTGAATATTAAAAAACCAGCCGGAATGAAAAATCATTCCGGCTGTTCATTTTTATAAGTTGTTGAGAAAATACTGCATAACCTTATTAGAAACCGTAACCGCCGTGCGCATTCCCGAACCTGCATTTTCGGCAATGCAGACAACCGCAAGGGGAAGATCGCTCCTTTGCGAATAACCAACAAACCACGAATGGCTCGCCGCATTATCCTGCTGAGCGGTTCCCGTTTTGCCGCACATTTCAAGGTCGGGAAATCTGTAATCTCCGTAGCAGTCTCTGATATTCGAACGGAGCATATCATTGAGCTTCTGCGCCGTTGCGGGATTCATTTTTATGACCGTTTCCGGCGGTCTGCCCACAACGCTGCTGATAACTCCGGCTGATCTGATTCTGTCCGGAGCATAGCCGTTTCCTCCGTTTGCAATTGCACCTGCGATCATAAGAAAATGCGTTGGGTTAACATAGGTCGTTGATTGGCCGATGCCCGCCCATCCAAGCTCCGAAGCGCTCGTTTCAGGCGGATCGAATCTGCTCTTTCCGAGCCTTATTTCCTTTGCGGCAAGCTGCTTATTAAATCCGAGGGATTCTGCGGTTGCAAGCAGCTTTTCGGGGCCCAGCTCAACGGCGATTTCGGCAAAAACGCTGTTGCAGGATTCGTTCATCGCTTCAAGAAAAGTGATTTTTCCGTGTTCTCCGTTGCAGATAACGGAACCGTCTTTGAATTTATGTTCTCCCGTGCATTCAAAGGTTCTTGAATCTATATCGGGAATATTTTCGATTGCGCAGGCAGCGGTAACGATTTTCATTATCGAGCCCGGAGTGTATATGCCCGAAACGACCTTGTCAAGAAATACGCCTTCAAATTCAGGATTGGTCAGCAGGTCTTTGGGCACATTATCAACATCGTATGCCGGCTTTGAAACGCTGCAGAGAAGCTCTCCGGTTTTATAGTTATAAACCTCAACCGCTCCGTTGAAATCTCCGAGAGCCTCATACGCAATGCGGTTTGCTTCGCTGTCGATATTCAGAGTAATATCCGTTCCCGTGCCGCTGCTTTTCAGTTTATATATACCGTTTACAAAGTTATAGCCCGAAAGCACGTCACGATAAAGGTAATGTGTGCCGGTTGAAATATATCCGGAGGTATCTCCGACAATATGAAGCACCGCCTTACGGACCGATGCGCTCTTTGAAAAAACTCTTTCGTTATCAACGCTCTCGGCAAGCGTTTCGCCGTTGCGGTTATAAATCGCACCCGTGTTAATAACCGTTCCGTTGCTGTAAATATGCCTGTTGGCTTTGTTTGAAGCCCAGACGGAGCCGTGCATAGCGAGCTGAACAACGAATATTATCACTCCCGCAAGGAAAGCTCCGATGATGGCATAAATCACAGCTGCTCTTTTTGCGGTTATCTTCATGCAGCTCCACCTCTTTTCTTCGGCGCAGCCGTATTTTTCTTCGATTTTCCGACCTTGATGCTCTTCGGGTCAACGGCAGGCGGCGGGGTAAAATGCGCTCCTGCGGCTCTGATATACGCAAGCAGACCCCATGAGCAGAGCATACTTGAACCTCCCCTGCTCACAAACGGCAAAGTAACGCCAGTCAGCGGAAGAAGGTCCGTTATTCCGAAAACATTGAGAGAAAGCTGAAACAGAAGCATTCCGGCAGCCGCAACTGCGGCAATCATATAGAATGTTGAACCGGATGCCCTCGCCGCTCTGATTGCAAAAAAAGCAATTCCGGCAAAGCTCAAAAGCACTGCTATTCCGATAATCAGCCCCCATTCTTCGCAGATAAGCCCGAAAACGAGGTCGGTTGAAGCGGCATAAACATTTCTTAAAAATCCCTCACCGATGCCGAGACCGAAAAAGCCTCCGCAGGCGGAATAAATAAGCACTCTGGTCTGCTGATAGCCGGTTGTGTCCATAAAATCCCAGACATGGCGGTAAGCAGCAAATCTGTTCGCAACATAAGGCTTGAAATAGATTATCAGCACCGCTCCCATAAGAGCCGCAGCGCAGATGATGATAATCGTTCTTATATCGCCCGAACGCATAAACGCTATCAGAACGAAAGTGAAAAAGAATATCAGCGCCGTGCCGAAATCCTTGATAAGAAAAAGGAATCCCACGCACGCCATTGAAAAAACGATATATTTCGTCAGGCTGACGCTCGAAATAAGTTTTTCAAGAGAAACCGAGCCGACAAGGATGAATGCGATTTTAACGAGCTCCGACGGCTGAATCGAAAAGAAGCCGAGGTCTATCCAGTTGAATGTTCCGTTAACGGCTTTTGCAAGAACGAGATTCAGAGCAAGCACTCCGAGAGAGCATATCGCCGCCGGATAGCGCAGAGCGCAGGCAATGTTATAATTCTCAAGAAGAGCGAGCATTATAAGATAAATCACAAGGCCTATGCCGATTGCGGCAAGCTGTTTTATTGCATAGCTTTCGCTGAAGCTTGCGCACACGGTAAGCCCGATTCCCGAAAGAAAAAAAGCTATTGCCTCAAGCTCAAAATAATCGCTGCCCGTTACGGTTGTGCCAATGGTCATATAAACCCATTCAACGGCAATATATCCAAGAAAAATATATATAAGATTCAGGCTGATTTCCTTTTCTCTGAAAATCACGCAGGATGCACTCAACATCTGAAACAATGTCATTAAAAACATAACCGTTATCTGCTTGAACTTCGGCTGACTTTTTGCCTTTGTTTTCACGCGCATCCCTCCTTTTTTCACAATAATATCACAGATTTGTGAATAATTCAACACAGCGCTCAATTCACATTTCATCATAATAATGTTTTCCGTTTCTTCACACTTTATTTTCTTCGGATTAATTCCCGGGATATATCATTGAAGATAATTCCGAATATACTGATATAGGGGATCGCTCTTTATTAATATAAATATTAAAAAAAATATTGCAAGCGGTGACAAAATAGTGTATAATGTGTTAAATATGATTAAAATGGGTGTAGTGCCGACAGGAGGAAAACGCAGAAATGGAAGCCTATTTTGATAACAGTGCAACTACTGCCCCTTGTGCCGAAGCGATCGAGGCAATGAATTTTGCTCTCAGAGAATGCTGGGGAAACCCCTCTTCTCTTCATCGCACCGGCAATAAAGCCAAAGAGCTGCTTGAGCTTTCACGGGAGAGCATCGCAAAGCGTCTTTCGTGCTATCCCGAAGAAATATTTTTCACTTCCGGCGGAACGGAAAGCAACAATCTTGCCGTTATCGGAGCGGCAAACCAGATGAAGCGCTTCGGAAAAAGAATCGTTTCAACAAGCATTGAGCATCCGAGCATTGATGAAACATTGAGCCGCCTTGAAGAAGACGGATTTGAGATCATCAGGCTCAAGGTTGACAGCCACGGAAAAATAAACGAAAAAGATCTTTTTGCGGCGGTCAATTCAAACACGATTCTCATAACGATGATGCTCGTTAATAACGAGGTCGGCTCAATTATGCCGATAGCTTCGGCAAAAAGAGCGGCAATGGCAGCCCGTTCACCTGCCCTCATCCATTGCGATGCGGTTCAGGCATTCGGAAAAATGCCGATAAAGCCATCCGCTCTCGGCGTTGACCTTATGACAATAAGCTCCCACAAAATTCACGGTCCCAAAGGCGTCGGCGCTCTCTACATCCGCAAGGGCGTTAAAATCAAGCCCCGCACCTTCGGCGGAGCGCAGGAAATGAAAATCAGACCGGGTACGGAAGCCATGCCGGCAATCGCAGGCTTCGGAGCGGCAGCAAGAGCTCTTCCCGATCCGAAAAAAGAGCTTGAGCACGTTACAATGCTCCGTGACTATATGGTTTCGCATCTTGAAGATATTGACGGCGTTGTTATCAACTCCCCCGAGGATGCTCTTCCGTTTGTGACCAACATTTCAATTATCGGCACCAAATCCGAGCCGATGCTGAATTTCCTTTCGGAAAGAGGAATATCCGTTTCAAGCGGCTCCGCCTGCTCAAAGGGCAAAAAAAGCCATGTGCTGGCAAAAATGGATCTCGATGCCAAAAGGCTTGAAGGTCCTCTTCGCATAAGCTTTTCAAGATTCACTACTCTTGATGAAATAGATTACCTCATAACGGCGATTGCAGAGGGCAGAAAGAAAATAAGACAGACAAAATAAAGCATTTCAAAAAAAGAAAAATCCGGAGAGTTTCAAATGAAAGAAGTTATTTTAATAAAAAACGGCGAGCTTGCCCTCAAAGGTCTTAACAGAAGAACCTTTGAGGATATGCTCGTCAAGAATATGCGCCACAGGCTTTCAGGCATCGGCAAATTTACTTTCACGCAGTCGCAGTCAACAATTGCTGCGCAGCCCGTTGATGAAGACGCCGATTTTGAAGAAACAGTTGAGCGCCTTAAAAAAGTTTTCGGCATTGCAGCATTTTCAAGAGCCGCCGCAGTTGAGAAGGATATGGAAACCATTCTGAAATGCGCAGAGGATTATCTCGCAGATGATCTGCTTTCGGCAAGAACATTCAAGGTTGAAGCAAAGCGTTCAGACAAGAAATTTCCTCTCAAATCCCCCGAAATCTGTGCAGAGGTCGGCGGTTATCTTTTGAGAAAATATCCTCACCTCTCGGTTGATGTTCACGAGCCGGAGCTGACGGTCAACATAGAAATCAGAGATCAGTTCGCCTATATTCACGGCAAGCAGATAAAGGGCGCAGGCGGAATGCCGACGGGAAGCGCAGGAAAAGCCGCTCTTCTCATTTCCGGCGGAATCGACAGCCCTGTTGCCGGATATATGATGGCTAAAAGAGGGCTTGAGCTGACAGCAGTTCATTTTGCTTCTCCCCCTTACACAAGCGAAAGAGCAGAGCAGAAGGTACATTCACTTTTAAAGCAGGTTGCAAAATATTCGGGCAGAATAGGACTGTGGGTCGTTCCGTTCACGGAAACGCAGGAACTGATAAAAGACAACTGCCCAGAGGATATTTTCACGGTCATTATGAGAAGAATGATGATGAGAGTTGCGCAGATAATTGCAGAAAGAGAAAAAGCGGGCGCACTCATCACGGGCGAAAGCGTCGGCCAGGTCGCAAGCCAGACCATGCCCGCAATCGCCTGCACGGATAATGTTTGCAAAATCCCCGTTTTCCGTCCGCTTATCGGAATGGACAAGGATGAGGTCGTTATCATTTCGAGAAGAATCGAAACCTTTGATATTTCGATTCTTCCCTATGAGGATTGCTGCACGGTGTTCACGCCGAAGCATCCGAGAACAAGGCCCACAATAGATTATGTTGAAGAATGCGAAAAGGCTCTTGATGTTGACAGGCTCGTAAAAGAAGCTGCCGAAAACGCAAGATTCGTTTCAATAAGCGCATATTGAATTAAAAGAGGAACGCAGTATGGCAATATGTGAAATTCTTTCGGTAGGAACCGAGATCCTTCTCGGCGACATTCTGAACACAAACACGAGATTTCTTTCAGAGGAGCTTGCAAAGCTCGGCATATCCGTTCTGCGTCACACAACAGTCGGAGACAACCCCGAAAGGCTCCGTGAGGCCGCTTCAACGGCTCTCGGAAGAAGCGATATAGTTATTGCAACCGGCGGTCTCGGGCCCACGGCAGATGACATCACAAGAGAAATCTGCTGCAAGGTTTTCGGCTTTGAGCTTATATTCAGCGAAAGCATTGCCGAAACTATCCGTTCATATTTCGGCAGAAAAGGAACGGATATGCCCGAAACAAATCTGAAGCAGGCATATATTCCCGCCGGCGGAACTGTTTTTGAAAATGAAAACGGAACTGCTCCCGGCCTCGGAATGAAAAAAGACGGCAAATGCCTTGTTATTCTTCCCGGACCTCCTTATGAAATGGCTCCGATGTATAAAAAGAGCGTTGTTCCTTTCATAAAAGAATATGCCGGCGGAATCATAGTTTCGCATACGGTCAGAACAATGAAGATCGGCGAGAGCGCAATGGCGGAAATCTGCGCCGACCTGCTTGAGAACGAGAATCCCACTGTTGCTCCCTATGCCAAAATGGGCGAAGCTCTTCTGCGCATTACCGCAAAGGCGGAAACCGAAGATGAAGCAGAAAAAATGTGCGCACCCGTTATTGAAGACATAAAGAACCGTCTCGGAAATTTTGTTTACGGAATAGACAGCGAAAATATAGAGGGCAGAGTTGTTGCTCTGCTGAAAGAAAACAGGCTTTCAATCGCAACTGCGGAAAGCTGCACGGCAGGATATATTCCGAAAAGAATAACGGACATCCCCGGAGCAAGCTCCGTTTTTGAATACGGCGCAGTAACATATTCAAACGCAGTCAAAGAAAAAGTGCTCGGAGTCAGACATTCGACCCTCGAAAAATTCGGAGCGGTCAGTCCGGAAACAGCTCTTGAAATGGCGGCGGGAATCAGAAAAATCTCCGGCGCAGATATAGGAATATCGGTAACAGGCATCGCAGGCCCGGATTCCGATGAATCGGGCAAGCCCGCAGGTCTTATCTATGTTGCGATTGATGCCGAAGGATATTCTGAATATGACACGGTTGAAACCGGAAGAAACGACAGAGAATATAACAGATATGTGAGCGCATCCCGTGCTCTCAATCTTGTGAGAATATATATTGAGCAGAAGAGAGGATAAAAGATGAAATCCGGAAAAATATTTATCGCTTTATGCGTTTTATTTGCGCTTGTGTCGGCAGCTTTTATCGGGCTGACGGTCATAAATCTCACAAAAGAGAAAAATCCGCAGGCAAAGGTTCAGAAGGCAGCATCTGCAACGGTTATGAATATGGATGTTGTTTATGACGCTCCCGGCGCTTCGCTTGAAAAAATCATTTCAAACAACGCAAAGGGAACTGACTACCCTGAAGGTATTCTTGAATATCTCAAGCCGGCATACGCCGTTAACCATGAGCTTGCAGGCGTTCTGACAATTCCCGGCACGGAGCTCTGCACCGCTGTCACAATAGGCAGCGACAACAATTTCTATCTTAAAAGAGATTTTTACGGAAGATACACCTCCGATATGACCTCAACGAACTACGGCAGTCCGTTTCTCGATTACCGCTGCTCGGCAACATCCCTTTCGAAAAATATGATCATTTACGGCCACACGACCGGCAGAGACACAGGCATTGCAAAGCAGTCCTTCCGCTCGCTGCGTGACTATAAAGACAAAGAAACATTCATTAAAGCTCCGCTTATGAAATACAGCACTCTTACCGGCGAATACACTTATAAGATCTGCGCTGTATTTCTCACAACAACTATGGAGCGTGACGACGGCGGATATGTTTTCAACTATATCTACCCCGATATGTCAGACGGCAATATGGTCGGCTACATTGAGCAGGTCAGGCAGAGGATGCTCTACGAAACCGGAGTTTCTCTTGAGCCGACAGACAAGGTACTCGCTCTTTCAACCTGCATCTATGATTACGGCAAGAATGTTGACACAAGACTTGTTATAGTCGGCAGACTTATTCATGAGGGCGAAAGCGAAAGCATTGATCCGTCTCTCGTTAAGGATAATCCGAATTACAGAAGACCTCAGGTCTGGTATGACAGCAGGAAAATCGCAAATCCTTATAAGGATTCAAGAAGCTGGCAGCCTTCACCGAATTGATAAACGGAGGATTTAACTATGGAATATTTCAACAAAAACAAAAACAACGATGAAATCAAGCCAACTGAAATAGAAATGGACGACCTGCTTCAGAATGATAAGTCCGATCCGAATCTTTATGTCGGATTCCACGATGACATTGAAAAGACCGAAAAAAATCTTGAAAACGAGCTTCAGAGCCTTTACGATGACATAATGAGCAGCGGACCCGCAACAATAGTTCCGAAGCCGATTTCTGTTATCGCTTCCGAAACAGCAGAAAAAGAGAAAGCTCCCGAAAAAATTACGGAAGCCGTTTCCTCCGAAGAGGCTGATGAATTTCTTTTTGAGGATATAAGCTCCGTTTCCGATGATTCGGAATCAGCTCCGGAAGAAGCAAAGAGCGAAGCCCCGGCCGTGCCGTTTGACGGCGAAAGCTCAATGGACGATATTTTCAGCCTTATAGCTTCTCTCAAATCATCTTCCGAAAGCGAAACCGGCTTCAACGATATTCTTTCCGAAATCAGAGAAAACCCCGAAATCGCAAGGTCGGAAACCAATCATACCGAAAAGCCCGCAATTCCCGAAGCAGGAAAAACGGATTCAGCTCCGGAAGAACAGCTTCCCGCTCCGGAAAATACGAAAAAATCTCCTCTTGAAGAGCTTGAGGCAATTGAAACAATTGAGCTTGATGATATTTTTGAAGCGAAGCCGAAAAAGAAAAAAGAGCCTGACGAAAAGGAACCCGGATCAAAAGAAGAAAAAAAAGACGGCGCTGCTCCGACTAGCGAAATAATCAGAAAAATTGTTCTTATCGCTTCGATCATAGTTATCGTTATCAGCCTCGGCGTGCTTGCAAACACATATATCATTCAGCCGGCAATATTCAAAAAGGATTCCAAAGAAATTTCAAGCGATTTCGACGCTTCCAACACGGAAGTCATTTCATCCGCTGCTGATTCGGGATACCCTGCCGGGATGCTTGCAAAATATAAGCAGCTCTATGATATAAATCCCGACATTTCGGGCTGGATCTCAATACCTGCTCTTGAAATCAATTTCCCGATCACAAAGGGAAAAGACAATAATTATTATCTTCACAGAAATATTTATAAGAAATATGCGGATTACGGCGTTCCGTTCTTCGATTACAGAATGACCGACCTCAAGAATCTTCACCGCAACAATGTTGTTTACGGCCACAATATGAAGAATGACGATCTGATTTTCGGTATGCTCGAAAATTACCGCAAAGTCGATTACTTCAAGGCAAATCCCGTTATTGAATGCAACACCATCTACGGCGACCATACATGGTTTATCTGCGCGGTTTTCATCACAAATTCAACCAAGAGTGCAGACAACGGATATGTTTTCCCTTATAATTTCGTTGATGTTGATGACGCTAAATTCGCCTCATTCATAGAAGAAATCAAGAAAAGATCTTTTTATGACACGGGCGTTGATGTTGAACTGACGGATAAGCTGCTCACCCTTTCAACCTGCTGCTATGATTTCAACGATGCAAGGCTCGTTGTTGTTGCAAGAGAAAAGAGAGCAAACGAAAGCGCAAACATAGATGTTTCCGGCGCAAAAGAAAACCCCAACCCGAAATATCCCCAGGCGTGGTATGACGCAAAAGGAAAAACAAATCCTTATGCAGGCGATGCAAAATGGTAATTTTCAAAAATAAGGAATGGTGACATTCATGTCGGAAATAATTAATATAATCGCTCTGAATGCGGAAAACAACGAATCCGATATTTCAGAGTTGAAACATAAGCTTGAAGCCGAGGGAATAGAATATTCTTTTATGGATTTTGATTCCCCGGAGGGTTTTGCTTCAACCGTTGCTTCAGCAGACAAAACCGTGCTTTCCTGCTGCTCAAAAGAGGATTTTTCAGCCGCAAAACTTGCGCTTATCAATTCTCTTTCACGCAGAGTAGGCAAAAGCGCATCAATTATTGCCGCAATGGATTGCAATACTCCGGACGAGCAGTCGGAATATAATATTCACGCCGCTCTTCCCGAGGGCGGAACGGCTTACCCCTCATCAGACGGTATGTATTCGGGCTTCTCCTGCCCCATTGACGGCGGCACGCTTTTCTTCATGACTTATGACAGCAAAACTTCCGCTTCGGTTCTTGAAAGCGGAATGATGGCAGCCCTCAAAAAAGCTGCGAATCCCGTTGAAAAGAAAACTGCAGTCGAAGAATTCAGAGAATGCGTTGAGGGAATAATCGGAAACGGAAAAACGATTGCCATTGCCGGCTCCGGCAGCTTCAAGCCTCTCGTTTCGGCAATTTCGTCCGTTCCCGGCTGGGAAAAGGTTTTCAGGCCCGATTCAACCGTTGCCGAAAGAGGCAGCAAGGAAACAAACGAGGAATACTGCGCAAGATGCGCAAAAGAATCAAAAGAGGCTTCGGAATCGGAGCTCGGAATAAGTATTTCGGATATAACCGAAAGCGACGAAGGGAAATTCATCACCGTCAGCGTTGCCGATTCGATCAGAGCAAAGGGAGCAAAGGTTTTTGCAAAAAGCAAAGACGAAGATCCCATGCTTCTCATTTCGGCTTCAGTTATCAAGCTTTGCGAGATGCTTGACGAATTTTCGCTCACCGGAATTCCCGATGAAGAAGCTCCTTTCGAGAAAAAATCACGCCTGCCTATCATTATTGTACTTTCGGCAATTATCGCCGCAATGATCATCTGCGGATTCATCGCCGTTAAATCATTCGCAGGCAGGGACAAGCTCTCCGCTTCCGTTAAAAATTCTTCCGAAACCGCAGTTGAAGACGGAAATGACTTCTTTAACCTTATCGGCGGAGTCGGCCTTGATGACAGCGAGATCCCCGAAGAAACATCAGCCGAGAATATTCCGGCTCTTGCCACTGTTCTTGAAATCACCGGCACTTCCGCAATATCAACAACGGTAAAAGAAACAATCACGGCAACGCTTCTTTCAACCGCCAAAGCAACAACTGCCGTTCCCACAACGGCGGCTCCGAAAACAGATGCACCGACAACCGCTGCCGCAACAACCGCAAAAGCTCCCGAAACATCGGGCAGCGCCGCAACAACCGCAAAGGAAACAGCATCCAAATCGACAACGGCTGCCGCAACAACCGCAAAAGCTCCCGAATCGGGAACAAAAGCTCCGTCAAGCGGAACCGGAGGCAAATGGATATTCAGAGTCTACGGCTGGGGTCACGGAGTCGGAATGAGCCAGGAGGGCGCAATCGCAATGGCAAAAAATGGCTCATCTTATGTTGATATTCTTGAGAATTTCTATACCGGATGCTCCGTTAAAACAGATTCCGGCACTCCGAAATCCATTACATACGGCGGCAAATCAATCCCAATCGTTGAATATCTCTGCCGCACTACCTATGCCGAAATCGGCGCAACAAGTCAGCCCGAAGCTCTCAAGGCGCAGGCGGTATGCGCATATACTTTTGCAAAATATTATAAATTCAATGTTGCAAGCTCAAAGCACGCATATAAATCTTCCTTTGATTATAAGGGCACGGCTGTTTATAACGCCGTTCTCGCTGTTCTCGGAATGAGCTCCGAATCGGACACTCCGAAAGCGAAATATGTTGATTATAACGGTTCTGCGGCGTTCACCTGCTATTTTGATTCGTCGCCGGGCAAAACGACCTCTGCAACAAGCGTATGGGGCGGCGGAAATTATCCCTATCTTACGGGCGGCAACATAAGCCCCGAAGAGCCGAGAATCACCACCGTTGAAATCACCGTTGACCAAATGAAAAATTATATTCAGAGCTATGCAAAGGAAAAAGGCAAAACCATCAATCTTGACAGCAACCCGGAAAACTGGGTCAGAATTGAATCGCACGATTCAGCCGTCAACAGCACAACGGGATATGTTGAATACATATACATCGGAGATTATAAAGTCAGAGGAAATGAATTCAGAAGCAATGTTCTTGATATGAAAATCCGTTCCCATTGCTTCTCAATGGAATATGTAGCATAAAAAAATCACCGCAGGTTCGGAAAAACCTGCGGTGATTTTTTATTCTGCACTGTATGCAATTCCCATCGCTTCAAGCGGGTCAACGGCTTTTCCGTTGATTTCAACCTCAAGGTGAAGATGGCCGCCGTCAGCCGATTCAATCGGAATGCTGCCGAGAGTTCCTATTCTGTCGCCGCAGCAAACCTGCGAGCCCTCCTTAACGCTGCTCTCATAAACAAGCCCGCAATACCGGATAACCATTCCGCCGCCGCAGTCGATTTCGGTCACTCCGCCCCAGAATTCATCATTTCTGCAGGAAATTACGATTCCGTCTGCCGCCGATACAACAGCGTTCCCCTCACTTCCGCCGAAATCGATTCCGTTGTGAACTCTCCAATCATTCATCGTTTCGTTCCTGACCATATCGCCGTTGCTGAAATCTTTGATTATGTCCTTACCCATCGGCAGAACAAACTGTTTTTTTTCTTCCGTTTCCGCTTCTGTCTGCTTTCTTTCATCGGGAATACCCGTCACGGGAGCATTTACAATATCTGTTTCGGGGACCTGTGCCGTGTCACTCCATTCAACGGTCACTCTTCTGAATGTTTCTGCTTCTGCCTGCGCCGAATTCGTTTTTGCGGATTTTATGCTCACCGCCGTGCCGACGGCAATTGCGGCAAGGCTTATAAAAATCGCAAAATATATATTCGGATATTTGGGTCTTTTCATCCTGTTACGCCTCCTTGAATTTATTTCTATTTTGGCCTTTTTTGCCGCCGTTTATTCCGCTTTTATTTACTATGTTGAAAATGAAGCGGATTTTTGCAGATAAATTTACGGTATTACTGATGTTTTTTGAAAATTTTACTTGATACTTGCATAGTTTTCTGCGATAATAATAAGGTATAAATAAAAAGGAGAGTGTTCCCTTTGGATAATATAAAACTTGCAGAACTTCTTTTTCCCGCAATAACAAAAACTCCCGCCGACCTTGAAGAGATTTATCCCGAAAGAGGTCTTCCCGAAGGCGCAAGAGTAACCCGTTTTGCTCCGTCGCCCACAGGTTATCTTCACATCGGCGGACTTTTCGGCGCACTTGTTGATGTGCTGACCGCAAAGGTTTCCGGCGGCGTTTCATATTTAAGAATCGAAGATACCGACAAAAAAAGAGAAATAGATGACGGCGTTTCGGCAATCACAAACGGTCTCGGCGCATTCGGCGTTGAATTTGACGAGGGCGTCACGGGCTTCAACGCCGAAAAAGGCAATTACGGTCCTTATATGCAGAGCAAGAGAGTTGAAATATATCAGACCGTTGCCAAATCGCTTGTTGAACAGGGCCTTGCATATCCCTGCTTCTGCACGGCAGATGAGCTGACCGCCCTTCGTGAAACGCAGGAGGCAGAGGGCGCACTCATAAGAGGATATTTCGGCAAATGGGCAAAATGCCGTTCGCTTACATACGAAGAAATCGAAGCAAAAATCAAAAACGGCGAGCCATGGGTTCTCCGCTTCCGTTCAGACGGAGATGAAAACAAGCGAATCACCTTTGAGGATATGATAAGAGGCAAAATCGAAATGCCCGAAAACATCATTGACGAGGTGCTTCTCAAATCAGACGGTATCCCGACCTATCATTTCGCTCATGTCTGCGACGATCACCTTATGAGAACAACTCATGTTATCAGGGGCGAGGAATGGATCTCCTCTGTTCCGAAGCATATTGCTCTTTTCCGTGCCTGCGGATACAAGGCTCCCAAGTTTGCCCACACTCCCCAGGTTATGAAAATCGACGAAGAAACGGGAGACAAGCGCAAGCTTTCAAAGAGAAAAGACCCCGAAGCGGCAGTAAGCTATTTCGTTGAAGAGGGCTTCCCGAAAGAGAGCCTTATAGAATATCTCCTTACTCTTATAAGCTCCGGCTTTGAGGATTGGAGAAGAGCGAATCCCGGCGTTCCGGCAATGGAATATCCGTTCAACCTCAAGAAAATGGCTTCAAGCGGCTGCCTTTTTGACCTTGTTAAGCTCAACGACGTGAGCAAAAATGTTATCTCCGTTATGAATGCAAAGCAAGTTTATGAAGCGGTTGCAGAATGGGCAAAGGCATACGATGAAGAATTTTATAAGATTTTCACCGCAGATTCCGCATTCTCAACAGCTGCCGTCAACATAGACAGAGAAAATCCGAAACCCCGCAAGGATATTGCAAAATGGAGCGAGGTCAGGGATTATTTCTCATATCTTTATAAAGAGCTTTATGCTCCCGATTTCACTCTTCCCGAAAATATTTCAAAGGAAGATGCAGCGGCAATCGTTGCGGAATATGCAAAAATCGTTTCGCTTGAAGACGATAAAGATCAATGGTTTGCAAAAATCAAGGATATGTGCGAACCTCTCGGCTTTACCCCGAATGTTAAAGAATACAAAAAGACCCCCGAATTATTCAAGGGCCATGTAGGCGATATTTCAACGGTCATCCGCATTGCTCTCACCTCACGCAGAAACACTCCCGACCTTTATTCGATAATAAAGCTTCTCGGCGCCGATGAGGTTAAGGCACGCCTTGCCGATGCACTTGCTTTCTATTCAAAATAATCCGAGAAAGGAAATGATACCGATGGACGAAATAACCACCAACTCAAATTTTATATATGATTTTATTGATGAAGACCTTGCAGCAGGAAAGAATTCGAGAATTCAGACCCGCTTTCCGCCCGAGCCGAACGGATACCTTCATATCGGCCATGCAAAGGCTATCTGCATTGATTTCAGCACTGCCGAAAAATACGGCGGCGAATGCAATCTTCGCCTTGACGATACTAACCCCTCAAAGGAAGATGTTGAGTATGTTGACGCAATAAAGGAAGATATTGAATGGCTCGGCTACAAATGGAATAAGGTCCTCTATGCTTCATCATATTTTGATTTCATCTATGAATGCGCAATCAAGCTCATTAAAAAGGGCAAGGCGTATGTCTGCGACCTTTCAGCCGATGAGATCAGAGAATACAGAGGCACTCTCACGGAGCCCGGCAAAAACAGCCCTTACAGAGAGCGCTCAATCGAAGAAAACCTTGACCTTTTCGCAAGAATGACGAACGGCGAATTCGCAGACGGCGAGAAAACTCTCCGTGCAAAAATCGATATGGCCTCGCCCAACATCAATATGCGTGATCCCGTCATTTACAGAATAGCTCATGTTCACCATCATCAGACCGGCGATAAATGGTGCGTTTATCCCATGTATGACTTTGCGCATCCCCTTTCAGACGCAAGGGAGGGCGTTACCTATTCCCTCTGTTCACTCGAATTTGAAAACCACAGACCTCTCTATGACTGGTTTATCAACGAAATCGGCTTTGAAGAGCCGCCGAGACAGATTGAATTTGCCCGCCTCAACATCAACTATTGCGTAACAAGCAAAAGAAAATGCCTTGAAATGGTTCAGAAGGGCATCGTTGACGGCTGGGATGACCCGAGAATGGTCACTCTCTGCGGCATGAGAAGAAGAGGCTATCCCGCTTCCGCAATCCGTGAATTCATCAACAGAATCGGCGTTTCAAAGGCATACAGCGTTGTTGACTACGGCCTGCTTGAGGCCTGCGTCAGAGAAGACCTTAACGCAAATGCAGCAAGAGCAATGGCTGTTCTTCATCCGCTTAAGGTCGTTATCGACAATTATCCCGACGGCAAGGTTGAAGCAATTGAGGTTGAGATCAATCCCGATAAACCGGAGCTCGGCACAAGAACAGTTCATTTCTCAAAAGAAATTTTTGTTGAGCAGGATGACTTTATGGCAGAGCCCGTAAAAAAATATTTCCGCCTTTATCCCGGAAACGAAGTTCGCCTCAAGAGTGCATATTTTGTAACCTGCAACAGCTATGAAACCGACGATGACGGCAATGTAACCTGCCTTCACTGCACCTATGATCCCGAAACAAAGGGCGGCGATTCGCCCGACGGCAGAAAGGTCAAGGGCACTCTTCACTGGGTCAGCGCATCGGACTGCGTTCCCTGCGAAGTAAGACTTTATGACAGACTTTTCAACACAGAGAATCCCGCAGGCGAAGAGGGCGTTGATTATCTTGACAACCTCAACCCGAATTCTCTTGAAATTCTCACCGGCTGCCTTGCTGAAGGAAGCATCAGAAACGCCAAGGCAGGCGACACATTCCAGTTTATGCGCCAGGGCTATTTCTGCGTTGACAAAACTTCAACAGACGGAAAACTCGTTTTCAACCGCACCGTTGCTCTTAATTCTTCATGGAAATAATTTTTCAGAGGTAATATTATGAAAGCTTTATACAGAATAGTAAACGGTATTCTTGCGGCTCTCATTTTCCCCGCCGCATTGTTTCTTGACCTTATTTTCTTTCAGGTTTCGGCAACCGTTGTCGATTACGGCCTTGAAGAATCAATCACGCTCAAGAGAGTAATTGATATTCTTATGGGCAATGACCGCCTTTCAACAATTGTTCTCGGAGAAGCCGGTCATTTTGAATGGCCCGAAATCTTTGATCCCATAAACGGAAAGCTCATTGCTTTTGTTGTTTTCTTTGCTCTTGTGCTTGTTACCGCTCTTTTCATTATAATATGGTCATGCTGCAGCAGCAAACGAATCCCCGTTGTTGTTGCCGGCGCTCTCGGCGTTATTTTCAGCATTGCAATGATAATCTGCTTCAACAAAGCAGCCGCACCGATTCTCGCAGGCGAGATCAAGCTCACCGCTCTTGCGGGAGAAGGACTTCTCTCATCCATCCTCGGCGGACTTATTCAGGTTGATACACTTATGCTCGGCGGTTTCCACAATGCATTCATCATCATTATGGGACTTATAATCGTCTGGACCGGCGCATATTATCTTGTTGAGCTCGGCGACAATGGCGAATCCGAAAAAAAGAAAAAGTAAACCGCTGAACGGCACTTCAATAAGGAGATATCGGCTATGAAATCAGTTTCATTTGATAAAATCAAGCTCGGAGGATTTTGGAAAAACCGTTTTGAAACAAACCGCATTTCATCCATTCCCTCTGTTTTTGACAGATTCAATGACACCGGCAGATTCAAAGCGTTTGAATGCAATTGGAAAGAGGGCGAACCTCTCAAGCCCCATTTTTTCTGGGATTCCGATGTTGCAAAGTGGCTTGAAGGCGCCGCATATTCAATCGCTCTTTCTCCCGATAAAGAGCTTGAAAAGAAGATCGACGATGTTGTTGATTTGATTGAAAAAAACCAGGGAGAAGACGGCTATTTCAATATTTATTTTACTGTTGTTGCGCCTGAAAAGAGATTTTCAAACCGTGACTGCCATGAGCTTTACTGCGCAGGTCACCTCACAGAAGCTGCGGTTGCATATTATAACGCAACCGGCAAGGATAAATTTCTCAATCTCATGCGCAAATATATAGATTATATCTATCAGGTTTTCTATGTTGAAGATTCGGCGGCATTCTCAACCCCCGGCCATGAAGAAATAGAGCTTGCTCTCATTAAGCTTTATGACTGCACGGGAGATAAGAAATATCTTGACCTCTCCGCTCATTTCATAAATACGAGAGGCACGAGCGACAAGGATTCCGGCATTCCCGAATGGGCAACCCAGATCTATTTTCAGTCCGACGAGCCTGTAAGAGATTTTGTTCGTGCAAAAGGTCATTCCGTCAGAGCCTGCTATCTTTACTCCGGCATGGCCGACCTTGCCGCCAAAACAGGCGACAAAGAGCTTCTTGACGCTTGCAGAAGAGTTTTTGACAACATTGCCGAAAAGCAGATGTATATAACCGGCGGAATCGGTGCAACGAACCAGGGCGAAGCCTTCACGGAGGATTATCTTCTGCCTAATGACCTTGCATATTCCGAAACCTGCGCATCAATCGCCCTTGCAATGTTTGCAAAAAGAATGAGCGCCATTGAACCGGATTCAAAATATGATGATGTTGCCGAAGCTGCAATTTATAACTGCATTCTCAGCGGCGTTTCGCTTGACGGCAAATCATTTTTCTATGTAAATCCGCTTGAAATCAATGTCCGCAAATTCAATCAATATAAAAAATGGTATAAGTCATCCCAGAATCTTCTTACGCAGAGAATCGAAGTTTTCGGATGCTCATGCTGCCCTCCTAACATTGTCAGATTTATTCCCTCGATCGGAGATTATATCTATACATATAATGACAGCACGGTTTATGTTCATCATTATATCGAAAGCGAAGCCGGATTTGACGGCGTTTCGATTATTCAGAAAACAGAATATCCCAACGAGGGCGATATAAAGTTCACCGTTAAGGGTATGGCGGGCGATAACCTTGCTTTGCGTATTCCCGGCTGGTGCGATTATTTCACCGTCAACGGCAAGCCCTTCACCGGTGAAATCAGAAACGGCTATGCCTTTATCGCAATTGAAGATGATGAGCAGGATATCGAGCTTTATCTCGATATGGAGCCGAGGCTTGTTTCCGCTAATCCCGAGGTTGAGGCGGATATCGGCAGAGTTGCCGTATGCAGAGGCCCCATCGTTTACTGCGCAGAGGAAATCGACAACGGAAACGTTTCGCTCAATAATTTAAGCATTGATTCAAATTTTGAGCCGGAAATCAGATTCAATCACGATTTCAACGCCTATGT
The DNA here is from genome assembly GCA_024404025.1 of Clostridia bacterium. Lineage (GTDB taxonomy): Bacteria > Bacillota > Clostridia > Oscillospirales > Acutalibacteraceae > CAG-177. Next base: position 74,531 of record JAKSQP010000009.1, read on the forward strand.
TATTGAAACAAACGGATTTGAAGATGCGCCCTCTGAAAAGCTTTATTCAGCCTATGATCCGAATGCGGTCACCGAAAGAAAGCTCCGTTTCATTCCCTATTTTGCTTTTGCAAACAGAGGCGAATCGGATATGCTTATCTGGTTCAGAATAAGATAATATATATTTAATAAAAAGAGAGATGGTTTCGGGCAAAAGCCCTGAAATCATCTCTCTTATATTTTAATTATGAAAATCAGAATGTGCCCTCATTCACATAAACCTTTATGAGATTCGGAAGCATAATGAAGAATTTCGGAAGCCAGATGCTGAATGTATAGGCAGCAAGAGCGCAGAAGCTGGGGATAACGCCAAGATAGAATTCCGCTTCGCTCGTTGTGTTGTCGCCGGTAAATGTGATTTTGTTCAGACCCTCTTCCTTTGTAAGAGTAAATGAATCGGTATTGGTAACGGGTCTGTCTTCAGCAGGAACACCCTGCTCCGTCAGATCATCCTGAAGAATATATGAATTGAAGGTCAGCGTGCCGCCGTCAATCGAAACCGTATTGAAGCATCCGCCGATGTTGGTTTCTCTTGTACTGCTCCAATCCGTACCGTTCCAATAGTTGCCGTAGCCGTTCTTCTGAATGTTGAGCATTCCGATGAATTCGGGCTTCAGGAAATTATTTGCAAGGAATGAACGGACCTCATATCTCTTTGAGCCTGCCGTTCCGCAGAGGACATAGGTAACTCCGTTATCATCAAGCTTGTTGCCCGTGAGAGGCTTTGTGCGGAGATACTGATGGTCGTGGCCGCTCAACACAAGATCAACATTGCAGTCATCAAGCACCTTCGTGAGCGATTTCTGAAGATAGAGAGCGTCAGGCCACTTGCCGTCCTTGCCGAGAGTATAGGGAGTTTTGTGCATACAGACGATTTTCCAATCCTTATCGGTTGAATTCATATCATTTTTAAGCCATCTGAGCTGGGAAAGGCTGATTGAAAGCACATCATTCGTGTTAAGAACGGCAATATGAGCGTTGCCGTAATCGAATGAATAGTTAACGCCGTTGAGAGTCTGAACGCTTTCGGATGTGTCAAGGCAGAAGAGATTGTTGAACCAGTTCCAAACGCCGAGACCGTCGTGATTTCCCGAAACGGGGGCAATGGTAGTTGTTACATTGATGCCATCCATTGCCTGCGCATAAAAATCCCATTCCTCGTTGGTGCTGTCATTTGTGAAATCGCCCATATTGAGCATAAATTCAGCCGAAGGCATCGTTCTGAATGCAGCGGCAACGGTGTCCGCACCCTTCTGAAAGTTGCCGAGATTGCCTGCCTGAATATCTGCATAGGCGATAAAATCAACCTTGCTGTCGGCATCGTCTGTTGAGAACGAGCCGTTTACGGTTTCGTGAGGCTCCGCAAGTTCAGGAACAAGGTCGATGACATAATCGTAATTTCTGCCTGCGGAAAGGCCGTCAACGACCTGCTTATAGCAGAAGTTGCCTTCCCACTCAAAGCCTTCAACGGTATATTCCTTAACGGTAACGCCGTTTTCGGAAACCGTAAGCTTTGCCTTATGATTTGCCGACGAATACCAGCAGAAGCCTCTGCGGGTTGCCGTGTCGCCGTTAACGGCAACGGAAACACGAAATGCCTTATCGCATTCTTTGATTTCCTTTGCCGAAGCCGATGATGCTCCGCCGAAAATAAGAGCGGCGCAAAGAACAAGGCTTATCAGTCTGAAAAATATTTTTTTCATGATCATTTATCCTTTCACATCAAAAACAATTGAAAAATCGCAATCGGCAACCCATTTGCCCTGCATAAAATCTCTCGCTCTGAAAACCGCTTTTTCGGGCGACACTTCAACAACATAACCGATTCCATGCTCGTTATAATCTCCGAAATCGTTGTTGCAGCAGAGAGAAGGAAGATTAACAGAATGGAAATTTCCGATCTTTTCATAGGAATATTCGCCGAATCCCGAATGAAGATGACCCGTTATAAACACAACATTATCGTGCTTATTCAACACCTTTTCGAGTTTTTCGCTTGATTTGCCGATTCCGCCCGCCGTTTCAACAGGACTGTTCCATGTGTCCGGAAGACCATGGGTATAATTAAGCGGCTGATGAACAACAACAAAAACGGGCTTGCCGTTTTCGGCGGCAATTTCATTATCGAGCCATTCAAGCTGTTCATCGGTTATGCAGTTCGCCTCAAATGCGGTTTTGTCCGCTCCGAGAATAATGAACTTATATCCGTTAACGATTTCGGTATGCCTGAATGATTTCATCGCATCATCGCCGTTGAGAGCATTGACGAAAGAAGTGAATCTCTCCGTTGACTGTTTATAGCTGCGAAGCCTTATATCGTGATTGCCCTGCGAAACGATATACCTGCAATCAAGGCCGGATATTCCGTCATAAACTATCTGATATTCCTCGGCAAGTCCGTTTTCGGCAATGTCGCCCGCCATCAGCAGCGCATCAAATGAGCCGTTGTTATTATGAAAATCCTCGCAGGCAGCCTGAAAAATCGGATAACGTTTGAACATATAATTTGAAATCTGCGGATCTCCGAACGCAATAAACACCATATCCGGATCGCTCTGCGGAGCTATCGGAGCATCTTTTGCGGGAGAAGCGATTCCTCCCGAAGCAAACATTGCGGAAACAATTAATGTAAACAGTCTGAAAAACCATTTCTGAATAAAAGTTTTTAACAGCATTTCTTTTCTCCTGATATTAATAATATATTAAGATTAACATTAAACATCTGTTTTGTCAACAAAAACAGACCGCTGAAAAATTTCTCAAAAAAATTATAAATCATCTCAAACGGCTGCATATCAAGGGTTTTCATGATTGCATCCGTTTGTTTTTTTCATTTCGTTAAACCTTTTTGCGTTTAAAAAAACGGTTTTTTAAAGTTAGGTTGAGAGAACTTTTTCTCTCAACAGCAATAAAAGGGAGGTCATAATGAAAAAATCTATTTCCGAAAAGGAAAGATGCTTTTGCAGAGATTACGCTTATTCGGGCGATGCCCGGGGAAGCGCCGCAAGAGCCGGATATATCATTTCTCCCGGAAGAAGCGCCGCAAAGCTTCTTTCAAGGGATGATATCCGAAAAGAAATCTCCGAAATCGAAAAACAAAGATCAAACACAAGAGGCTGCGCGGAAAAGGGGCTTTACAGGCTCGCTTTCGGCTCTGTTTCAGATGCCCTGAAGCTGATTCTGAATCCCGATTCACTATCTGAAAAAGATGCAGAAACTCTCGACCTTTTCAATGTTTCGGACATAAAAATTCCAAAGGGCGGCGGAATCGAAATCAAATTCTTTGACCGTCAGAAAGCGCTTGAAAAGCTTGCCACTCTTGAATCACCTTCCGATAATCCGCAGAGCAGCTTCATCAAGGCTCTTTCGATGGGCGCCGACCGTCTGATGCAGGATGATGCCTTCTGAACAGCAGGGAAACATTCAGTCCGTTTTCAAAAAAGCAGATGTGCGTCCTTTGCTGGTGGATGCCCGAAAGCCCGTTTCACGGCTATGATGCCGTAATATGCGACGGCGCAGTCCGTTCGGGCAAAACGCTCTGCATGAGCGTTTCGTTTGTGAGTTGGGCATTTGCAAATTTTTCCGATTCGGCATTTGCACTCTGCGGCAAAACGATTGCCTCCCTGCGCAGAAATGTTATCACCGTTCTGCTTCCTATCCTTCGTGAAATCGGCTTTATATGCACCGAAAAGCTCTCGCAGAATCTTGTTGAAATCGAATTCTCGGGAAAGATCAACAGATTTTATCTTTTCGGCGGCAAGGACGAAAGCTCGGCTTCGCTGATTCAGGGAATGACTCTTTCTGGAGTGCTTCTTGACGAGGTTGCCCTCATGCCCCGTTCATTCGTTGAGCAGGCGCTCGCAAGATGCTCTGTTGAAGGCTCAAAGCTCTGGTTCAACTGCAATCCCGAACATCCGATGCATTGGTTTCACGAGGAGTGGATCCTTCGCCACGAAGAAAAAAACTGCCTCTATCTTCACTTCACGATGCAGGATAATCCCTCTCTGACTCCTGCAATAATCGCAAGATACGAAAAGCTTTATTCGGGCGCATTCTATGAAAGATATGTGCTCGGCAGATGGGTTGCGGCGCAGGGCTGCGTTTATCCCTCATTTTCTCACGAAAAGCATATTGTGCCTCTGCCCGAAAGCTTTGAAAAATATTATATTTCCTGCGATTACGGAACGGTCAACCCATCCTCATTCGGTCTGTGGGGGCTGAACGGCGGAAAGTGGTACAGAACAGAGGAATATTATTTTGATTCCAGAGCGGAAGGATACCAGCGGACCGATACTGAGCATTATTCTCATCTTGAAAAGCTTGCAGGCGAAAGAAAAATCGAGGCGGTTATCGTTGACCCCTCTGCCGCAAGCTTCATCGAGTGCATCAGAAGAAACGGAAAATTCCGTGTTATTCCGGCCAAAAATGATGTTATTGACGGCATACGCAGAGTTTCGGATATGCTCAAAAGCGGAAATCTGCTTTTTTCTGCGCAATGCAAGGCTTCTATACGGGAATTCGGCCTTTACCGCTGGGAAGAAAATTCCTCAAAGGATTCCGTGAGAAAAGAAAATGACCACGCTATGGATGACATACGCTATTTCGTTTCCACCGTTGCGGCGGATGACGGAAATGAAGGTTTTTTTGCCATTGCGGCAAAAAGAAATTGAAAACAGGAGAGTTGTAATTGGGAATTCTGAAAAAAAGAACGGCCTCAAGAATCTCGGCTCCCGTGACACAAGCAATGACACGGCACCCGTTCGGAATTCTTGAAGGCTATGCTCCTCTTTCGGCACCGCAGAACAGACTTTATTATGCTCTGCGTGAAGCAGTGCCGGTTATTGATGCAGCGATATTTAAAATCGTAAGACTTGTTGGCGGTTTCGAGGTTGTGTCGGCTGACCCCGGGGCGCAGAAGATGCTTGATGAATTCATCGGCAATGTGCCCGTAGGCGGAAACCGCAGAGGTCTGAATGCTTTTATTGAAACTTATTTTGAACAGCTTCTCACCTGCGGCACGGCAATGGGTGAGATAGTTACCGACACAGACGGTATGCCGTGCGCACTTTTCAACGCTCCGCTCAAAGGTATCGAACTTAAACGGGCGGAAAACGGCTTTGATATAGATATTTTCGTTCAGGGAGAGGGCGGGCTGAAAAAAGCAGAAAGACCCGAGCTTTGTCTGCTCAGCGTCCTCAACCCCGATCCCGGCTCGCTCACCGGCAATTCGCTGCTCAAGGGTCTGCCGTTCATAAGCGGCATTCTGCTCAAGATATTCAACAGCATCGGCGCCAACTGGGACAGAGTCGGAAATCTGCGATTCGCCGTTACCTATAATCCCAAGAACGATGCAATGGACAGAGCTTATGCAAAAGACAGAGCGATGCAGGTTGCAAAAGAATGGGGAGAAGCAATGCAAAGCGGCTCCGAGATCAAGGATTTTGTCGCCGTAGGAGATGTTCAGATAAAGGTAATCGGCGCAGATAATCAGATTCTTGACAGCGAGGTTCCCGTCAGACAGATAATGGAACAGATAATCGCAAAAACCGGTCTGCCGCCGTTTATGCTCGGCATTTCGTGGTCAAGCACCGAAAGAATGTCTTCGCAGCAGGCGGATGCTCTGACGAGCGAGCTTGAATCCTATCGCCGCACTCTTTCACCGGTTATCCGGCAGATCTGCGATGCTTTTATACGAAGCAGAGGCTTCGCCTCCGGCACAAAAGTAATATGGGATGATATTACTCTTCAGGATCAGGTCGAAGAAAGCAGAGCAATGCTTTACAGAGCGCAGGCAGAAAAAATTTCAAGAGGTGAATAAATGAAAAACAACGAAGCTATCATTACCGATGAGGATCTCGGCCTTATCGGTAAATTTACCAGAAAACAGATGAGCAGGGATGAGCTTTATGTCTTTCCTCTCATTCTCTGCGATAACGAAATCGACAGAGATAACGAAAAATTCACCGTTTCGGCTCTTGAAGAGCTTGCAAAGCTTTTCATCGGCAAAACGGGAATCTTTGATCACGATATGAGCAGCAAGGATCAGACTGCAAGAATCTATTCAACCGAAATCAGAACGGATGACACAAAGAAGACCGCTGACGGCGAGCCCTATACTTATATTTCGGCAAAAGCATATATGGTCAGAACAGAAAAAAACAAGGACCTCATTGCGGAAATTGATGCTGGGATAAAAAAAGAAACCAGCGTCGGATGCAGCGTAAAGAGCGTTATCTGCTCCGTCTGCGGAAAAAATATCCGTTCCGAACATTGCGAGCATATCAAGGGAAATGTTTACGGCGGAAAGCTCTGCTGCTATCTGCTCGCAGACCCAGCCGATGCTTATGAATGGTCATTTGTTGCCGTCCCTGCGCAGAAAAATGCGGGAGTGACAAAATCCTATGTACGCTCAAAGGCTGACCCGGATCTTGAAGCTCTCGCAGCTGAATATAAAGAAGAAATGACTGCCTGCATCGTAAAAGACAGCGCAAATGTCATTCCCTCCATCAGCCCCGAAACGCTCAAAGGTATATGCTCTTCGCTCACATTGAGCCAGCTGCGTGATATGAGAGATGCTCTTTCGGTTGAAGCGAAGAAAAAGCTGCCTCTTGTCAGACAGCTTGAGGTACGCTCTGAAAATTCTTCAGAGGAAATTAACGATTATCTTATTTAAGGAGGATAAATTATGTCAGTATCATTCGGCGGTCTTCTCGAAAGCACCGCAACATTCAAAACAGCAGCATCCATTACCGCAGGTAAACTTGTAAAGATGTCCGCAAACGGCACGGTTGCCGCCTGCTCCGACGGCGACAAATTCTGCGGATATGTTGTTTCGGACGACGGCAGCCACGCCGCAGTTCAGGTCAGAGGCGTTGTTACCGTCCCCTATACCGGCACGGCTCCGTCAGTCGGCTTTGCCTCTCTTGTTTCAGACGGCACCGGCGTTAAGGCAAGCAATTCCGGCAGAGAACATCTTGTTATCTCTGTTGACTCAACCGGAAGCAAAGTCACATTTCTTATCTGACGAAAGGAGAAACAAAAATGGCAGATTTTGATAATATCAGACTTGAAAAAGGTCTTTATTCTTCAGGCAATTTCACAAAGGCTCTCGCAAGCCTTGATCCCGACGAAAACTACAAGGGCACTTCTCTCGAAGGTCTTGACGCTTATCAGCGTCAGCTTAAGAGATTTGACATCAGAGTAAGCGGCGCAGGCAGCGATGTTGTTGACAAATTCTTTAAAACTTCAGACAGTGCCGTTCTCTTCCCCGAATATGTTTCAAGAGCCGTTAAGCAGGGACTTGAGCAGGCGGATATCCTTCCCGGCATCGTTGCTTCAACAACCCTTATCAACGGCCTTGACTATCGCTCAATCTCTTCCGTTCCCTCGGAAGATGAAAAAGAGCTTAAGGTTGTCAGAGAAGGCGCATTCATTCCCGAAACCGGCATCAAGACAAAAGAAAACCTTGTCAGCCTCAAAAAGAGAGGCAGAAGCCTTGTTGCTTCTTATGAAGCTATCAGATTCCAGCGCCTCGATCTCTTTACGGTCACTCTTCGCCAGATCGGCGCATACATCGCAAGAACGCTTCTCAAGGATGCCATCAATGTGCTTGAAAACGGCGACGGCAACAACAATGCAGCTTCAACCGTAAACTGCGCAACCGCAAACACTCTTGCTTATTCGGACCTTGTAGGCTTCTGGAACGGCTTTGATCCCTACGAGCTGAACACCATCATCGCAAGCCCCGATATGACTGCAGCAATCCTCAACCTTCAGCAGTTCAGAGATGCTCCCGCAGGCCTTGATTTCCACGGCACGGGCAAGATGGTCACTCCTTTCGGCTCAAAGCTTCTCAAATCTTCAGCAGTAAGCACCGGCAAAATCATCGGTCTTGATAAGACTGCCGCTCTTGAAATGGTCAAGGCAGGTGACATCACAACCGAATATGACAAGCTCATTGACCGTCAGCTTGAAAGAGCCGTTATCAGCTGCACCGCAGGCTTTGCAAAGCTCTTTGATGACGCCTCTCAGGTTCTTTCACTTTAATCAAAAAGGAGGAGTATGGCATGACAGACAGTTGGAATGTGCTTTCGCTGCTTAAAGATTACTATGCTCCGCAGATGAGCGATGAGGAGCTGCTTCCGGTTTGCGAAGCGGCCTCCTCGGAGCTTTCCGCAATGATAAAGCCCGGCGCAGATCCGAACGACATAAGGCTTGTCTGCGCCGCCGCCGCAATGGCAAACTACCGTCTGAACGCCAGAAGCGTTTATTCCGAAAGCGGAATTTCCTCTTTCAAGGCAGGCGATGTTTCCATAAGCGTTTCGGGATCGGAAGCCGTTGCTTCCGCCAAAGCGGACAGAGATGATGCTCTTCGCAGAGCGTTGCCTCTGCTCATAGATGACGGTTTCTTTTTCGGGCAGGTGAACATATGAATCTGCAGCCGCTTTTTGATAAATTCGGCAGAAACGCCGCTCTCTGCTCGGCTTCGGGCACGGCAGACGAAACGATGAACGCCTTTATAAGTCCGCTCCGATACAAAAATAAAATGTATCTTTACGGCGTCAACACGGACATCGGTTATAACTCACAGGGACATTATCTCTATATCGGTCCCCCGTCGCCCGACATAACCGCCGCAGAGGACGGTCAGTATATTCTCTGCAACACAAAAAAATACCGCATTGACAGAGCCGAAAAGGTATATAAAGGAAACACGGTATTTTATATATGGGCAATCATCCGTGAGATGGTTGAAATTGAAGAGGAGGATGATGAATAATGAGCGAAATCAGCGCATTGCCATCCGGCATTGTTGAATGGCTCAAGAGCCGTGAGGAGCTTTCGGGAATAATATTTCTCACAGAATTCCCGGCAATCAAAAAAGCCGTTCCGCTTAAGCATACAACGGTTGCCGTAGGAATAAACGGCATGGAAATCGTTGATGCTTTTTCGGAAAATGATGAAGGTATTCTTGAAAGAGAAGAATTTTGCAGAACTGCAAAAATAACACTTCGCCTTTCGATCCATGCTCCGTTTTCGGCGGGAGGCAGCGCATGCCACGAAGCATTCGCAAACATCATAGACTGCCTTACCTTTGAATCAGGCCTTAATATTCTCACTTCGGGATGCGATGATATTATTTCAGACAGAGACACAGACGCTTTCGTTCTTCGTGCATGGCTCAAAGTCGAAGCAAACCTCTGCCCCGCTGCAACATCATCTCTTCCGCTCCCCTCTTTTTTCTCAAAAGATCTGCTTTGCGGCTCGCATATCAGAGATGAAAACATTCACTTGACCCTCGAACAGCAGGAGTTTCTTGACTCCCCCGTAATCTGCACCGCATATTTCGGAACGGGCGGAAACAGCGAAGAATGTGTTCTCGGTTTCAGGCCCAGATTCGTATTCGTTTCAAGAGCCGGATTTCCGATTTCGGATTATGACTTTAACGGCAGAATGAACATTGTTTCAAGCGCAATCGGCGGCAGCATGGGAACAACGCTCGGCATTGAATTGACAAACCGTGGAATCAGAATACATAATTCTTCGGAATATGAGCATCTGGGATACAGAATTGCGCTTAATACGCTGGGCACTTCTTACCTCGTTTTTGCAATTAAATAATTTTATGCAGGGCACGCACCGTTACGGCGATGCGTGCTTTTTCCTTTTTTTACGGAAAAATATTTATGGCAATAAAAAAGACTTGATTTTTCAAAAAATTTGTAATATAATCATTAAGTCGCTTGATTCCGATGCCATTCGGCTGACCGAAAGCAAAATATCGGAGCAGTTCAATGCGGCACGGATAAATCCGTGCCCTACGGAAGCGCAGCGGCTCGCAAGATGAAACCGCCGTAGGGTCAGCATTTATGCTGACCGTCTGACCGTTTGACCGCAGGTAAAATGCCGGAGCAGATCAATGCGGCACGGATAAATCCGTGCCCTACGGAAGCGCAGCGGCTCGCAAGATGAAATAAAAAAAGAACAACCTAATTCAATTTAATATCTTTTCGGGGTGTAGCGCAGATGGTAGCGCGCTTGGTTCGGGACCAAGAGGCCGTGGGTTCAAATCCCGCCACTCCGACCACTAAATCCCTTGTGTATCAACGGTTTCAGAGATTCACAAGGGATTATAATTTTGTCAAAAAACGCAAAAAAATACTAAAATTTATCATTTATGCGGATAATTCCACGGATAATTTTTTGTTTGTTTTCAAGGGTATTTTATTACCGACGGATACTATCATTTCATAGGCGGTATGTTTCTGCTTATCCGATTTTATCTTTTCGTAGTAATCCGCTATATTTCTGTCATTACGCTTCTGTTTCATATTGTATTCCGCAACAGTTTTATCAAAAATCTTATGATACGCTTCACGCTCGGTCAGATCAGCACCGAACCATACTTCGTGTATGCCGTTTGGATCAATATGACTTTCCTTATCCGTTATTCTTTTATCTCTGATATTATGCTGACGGGCAATGTTTGTGCCTACATGGGTCGCTATTATTATATAAAACGGATTTGCAAATTAAGTTTTATTCTTCATCTTCTATGATATTTCACAGTATATGCATATCAAAATATATGTACCAATAAACGGTATCAGCTGCACACTTCAGGGGGGATTATTATATTCCCGATTTTACTTTGCCCGACGAGGATAAAACTAAAAAAATCGGCATAGGGGCATTCGTCATAAGCGTTACCTTCTTGAACATAAGAAAGAAATGGTTGCCATCGTGCAGATGAACAAAAAGCCCTTCTCAAATTAACGAAAAGGGATTAAAATTCAGTATGAAGTACAGTATCAGATTCTGTTAATCATTTGACTAGGCGAATTGTATTTGTTAGAATAAGGTTAGATTTAATATCTTGTAAATTCAGAATATGATTTTTTAATTGCAGATTGATACGAAGGGGAGTTTATATGAATCAAACAAGACGAACTGTCGGCACTGCAATATTATTGCTGTTTCTCTTTGCGTTTGGATGTTTTATTGACATTTTACCTTTTCACGAAACATTTTTGCTCCGTGATTCATCATCAATTTATTTCCTTGCGGTGTCACTGGTTGCGATTTTGTATTTCTATAGAACAGTTGTTGATGAAAAAATAAAGAATTACATCATTGCCATCGGTAGTATGATAGCATTTTGTCTGTTCCTGCGTATTGAAAAATATGTTGCCTTTAAGGAAAGCACGCTTGCATCAAGATACCTTTGGTATGCATATTATATCCCGACAATTATGATACCGCATCTTTCGTTTTCGCTGTCACTAATGGTCGGAAAAAGCAACAGCAAAAAATCAAAACTGTCATTTTTCAGCGGAGCTGTTTCAATTGTGCTGCTCACTCTTACATTAACTAACGATTTTCACCAACTTATGTTCAGTTTTAGTAACGGATTTGAAAATGTTGATGATTATACACATCAGCCGATATATTATGTCGTTTTTGCGTGGTCATTGGTGATAATGATCTCGGCAATAATAATTCTTATTCGCAAATGCTCAATTACCGCCAATAAAAAACTGGCAGTTGTTTTAGTGTTTTATATTGCAATATTTTCGGTTTGGATGCCGTTAACGGTGTCAAGCCTTCGCCCGACAGTTAACGGTCAGCATTTTGGCGAATTTACGGAAATACTGTCATTTTTAATGGGTGGCGTCCTTGCTCTTTGTATCAGCATTGGTCTTATTCCGTCTAATATCGGTTATGACAAATTGATTTCAACCATTGGATTTTCCGCTCAGATTGCTGATGCAGACTACAAGGTTGTCTATCGCAGCGAGTCTGCCGTTGATATGACAGAGGAACAAATGATGCAAACAGAAGCAATGCTGGATGATAACACAAAAATGTTCAGAAAAAATGTTCCCGGAGGATATTCTTATTGGCAGGTTGACATCAGTGAGCTTAATGCGATTAACAGTGAGCTTGAGGTTGTTAAGGAAACACTTTCGGAGGAAACGGAGATAATTCGCCTTGAAAATGAGCTGAAGGAAAAGCGAGCAAAAATTGACGAAAAATCAAAGGTGTATGATAATATTGCCGTCAAGGTTTATAACCAGTCAATGATGATAAAAAGCCTGTCAAAGCAGGCAAAGAGACAACCTGAAATGTTTGAGCGAAATATGATGACAGTCTGCGTTTATGCGGCATATATCAAGCGAATGGCAAACCTGATGCTGCTTGCATCAGATAACGAAAAAATCAATAAAGTTGAATTGCTTTTATCAATTAACGAATCGGCAAGATTTTTGAGAAAAACGGGAGTAGTTGCTGATGTTGTTGCGCAGTTTGAGGATGATTATATTTCATCATCACAGGCGGTTTATTTATATGAAGCGTTCCAATCTCTGATTGAAAAGGCTGCCGATAATTTAAAAGCAATCAGCGTTATCATCGGCGACGATGATGTTAAAATATTCGTTGAGGGTGCTGCTGTTGATTTGCCGAATGTGCCGGTGGAAATTGACGAAGATACAAGCTTTGTGACTCTTTCTGTTCGGAAGGAGGCAGCTGTATGACGGAATTTATGGAATTATCATCGGGTGCAAGAAGTTTGTTCTGCACTGTTTCGGTTATTTTGATGATGGGCTTTATTGCTAATACTATTCAGGCGATTATCCAAAGGCGATTTGCTTACATGGCAGAATCTGTTATAGAGTTTTTTGCTCCGTTTTTCTTGTTCCATGTGTGCGCAGAGGTTTCTGATTATTATCTTGGCGGTGAGCTTAACAGCATTGCAGAGATTTTTGCAAAGCTGCCTTATGCTGCCTTTATATTTGTATATATTCTGCTTACAGTTTTGTTTGCTGTTCGCTTTCAGCTCGGCAGGAAATACAGCAAAACGCATATAACTCCCTCTGCGATTAAACAGGCAACAGACGATATGCCGACAGGATTTTGCTATTACACTAAAAACGGCTATCCGTTTTTAACCAATAATACAATGAATACTATAGCTGTTGCCTTAACTGATAAGCCGATATCAAACGGAACAGAATTCGCAAAGCTTGTCATGACAGATAATATCAAAGAAATTGACGGTGTTGTTTATCATTTTACTACAAGAAAACTGAACCATAAAAATGAGCCTTTTTACGAAATTCTTGCCGATGATGTAACCGCGGTTTACGAAAAAACAAAGGAGCTTAAGGCAGGCAACGAACAGATTCGACAAAGCAATGCAAAAATGAAAGCTTATGGCGAGCGTATCAACGAAGCCGTCAGACGAGAGGAAATATTGAAAAGCAAAATCAATATTCATAACGAAATGAATAAGCTTCTGCTGCAAACGGATAACGCAATCAGCATTAAATCAAAGGAAGAAAGAGAACGGGTCCTTGACACCTGGATGCAAAACACTATTCTTCTTTGTCTTGAGGCGAGCGAAAATGAAGAAAACCCTTTATCCGATTTGTATGAGCTTGCAAAGCTGATTGGCATAAATATTCATATTGATAGTGAGCCGAAAATTGATAATGCCAACGCTCTTCGCTTGTTTGTTTTAATCAGCGAGGAGGCTATGACAAACGCCGTTAAGCACGCAGGTGCAACCGATGTCTATATAACCGTTAATCAAAACAAAACTTTACTCTCGGCAAACTACACCAATAACGGATTAAATCCTCTTGACGATATTGTTGAGGGCGGCGGGTTGAAAGAACTGCGAAGAAGAATAGAAAAAACAGGCGGCACAATGTCAATATCATCAAAGCCGTTTGTGCTGTCAGTTAATATTCCGCTTTCAGACGAAAAGTGATTCTGAAATATGCCTATTGGCAGATGTGCAAATTCTTTAATCTTTGTATAATACTTTTGGAGATGGTAAAATGTATAATGTTTTAATTGTTGAGGATCAAAGAATGCCGAGAGAACTTTTGGAGATTCATATCAATTCCTCAAATTCATATAACCTTGTTGCATCAATAACCAATGCCGACACAGCCATTAAAATTTGCCAATCGCAAAAAATTGACTTAATTTTAATGGATGTTTTAACCGATTTGGGTTCTAACGGTCTTGATGCATCACAGGAAATCAAAAAGCAATTTCCGAACATAAAAATAATTGTTGTAACCTCTATGCCGGAGGCTTCGTGGTTGTCCCGTGCAAAGGAAATCGGGATAGAATCCTTTTGGTACAAGGAGGCAAGCGAGGACAGCATTATTTCGGTTATGGATAAGACAATGGCGGGTGAAAGCATTTACCCTCTTGATACTCCTGAAATTAAAATCGGTCTTTCAAACAACCATGAGTTTACAGAAAGAGAAACCGATGTCCTCCGTGAAATTATCACAGGCGACAGCAACACAACCATCGGCGAACGTTTGGGAATGTCAGCAGGAACGGTAAAAATTCATATACAGCATATGCTTTATAAAACAGGCTTCAAAACCCGCACCGAGCTTGCAGCCCATGCCAGAGCATTGGGAATTGCAATTAAATAAATCTGCTAAGGTTCTCTTTTACTCAAGAGAGCCTTATTTTTTTATAGATTTTACAAAATATATGCCGATTGGCAGATGTGCTTTTTTATTTTAAACATATAATTATTATGTTTAATTGTCTTTCGTTCTTTCGAAAAGTAAAGAAGAAAGGTCGAAAAGCAAATTGTATGAGATTTGTAATCTTTTCAGAAATCTCAAATATTTTCAGGAGGAAAACAAAATGAAGAGAGTTTTATCCGTGATACTCTGCGTGGTACTGATGCTTGGCATAGCACCTATGCTTAAGCTGACTGTGACAGCCAGCGCAAAAAAAATCACACAGTACAGCCGTGGTGATATCATCGAGTACGGCTGGTACCCCCAGTCCAGAGTCACGGACAGCAATATCATAAGACGACTTTACGGCAGCTCCCCGGATTGGGACGAATGGAACAGTTACTGGTACATCAGCCAACTGTCTGCCGGCAGTTTTATGCGCTATGTGGATATTGAGCTGTACGGCCAGATGTATCGTGGTGTAAGGTTTACGGAATACAGACCATACGAAACCGGCAAAGAATCCTCCATGGATAACACCTATCAGGATGACAATGGCTACACCCCAAATGCGATTTACTGGTTCAAATATGAGCCGCTGAAATGGCGTGTGCTTGACCCCTCCACCGGTCTTGTGCTGTGTGAAACCATCATCGACAGCCAGCCCATCAATTATCATTCTTCTCTGGTCACGACCACCTTCTATGATGCCGATGAACCTTACTATGCCAACAACTATGCCCACAGTACCCTGCGGCAGTGGCTGACGGGGTGGAACGGAGACAGCTTTCTGAACACCGCCTTTTCTACAGCGCAACGCAAGGAGATGCAGAACACTGTGCTGGATAACTCAGCTTGTACGCCCTCCAATGCAGAGTTCGATGCTCCCTCCACTACGGACAAAATCTTCCTGCTGTCTTATAAGGATGCCCTGAACGAAAACTACGGTTTCACCTCCACCGCTTTTAAGAGCGATTCCGCTCGTGTGGCCAAGGGCACCGATTACGCCGATTGTCAGGGACTGTTTCACGATGAGAACGGTAACCCGTACTGGTATTTGCGTTCCGCCGGTTATCTCGGTTACCTTACCTGCGGTGTCGATGAGCTCGGTTGGGTGAATTACGACTTTGAAACTTACGGCACATATTACGGCGTTCGTCCGGCTTTCAGAATGAATCTGACCTCCAACATTACACAATCGGGCGTTCTGGAGATTGGGCTGGAACCTCTGCCCGTGGTCGAGATCGATCGCTATGCGGAAAGTATGAAAGTGGACTATCGTGCAACGGTTACATTTTC
Organism: Clostridia bacterium; assembly: GCA_024404025.1. Taxonomy (GTDB): domain Bacteria; phylum Bacillota; class Clostridia; order Oscillospirales; family Acutalibacteraceae; genus CAG-177. The sequence goes on from JAKSQP010000009.1 coordinate 90,367, forward strand.
GGCAGCCGTAGAGAATGCCACAGCCGGTGCACAGATTCACTGGTTCGTGGACGGCAAGGATGTAGGCACCGGAGACAAAATCACTGTGAAGGAAGCCAAGAAATCCTACACCATCCAGGCCAAATACATTCTGGACGGCGAAACGCTTGCAGAGTCCAAGGCCGAAAAAGTCAATGTGGACACCGGCTTCTTTGCAAAACTCATAGCTTTCTTCCGTTCACTTTTCAAAAAACTGCCTGTTATTGCACAGGCGTATTCAGATATGCAAAAGTAATATAGACAGAAACACTCTTATTTTAGTTTGATTAAAATGAATAATATGCAGCTTCAGAGTTCTGTATTATTCTGCTGAATTCAATTTTAGGAGGAATGTAATATGAAAAAACGAATTCTCAGTATTTTGCTTAGTATCCTGCTATGTGTGTCATATATGCCTGTATCGGTATTAGCAGCCTATGAAGATGGTGCGACATGCGAATACTGTGGTGAGTACCGTTGGGACGATTATCTGTGCGATAACGGAAGTCATTGTGCTGTCGGTTCCAGTTGCGGCAATGAGCATCACTGCCCGTCATGTGAAAAGTGCGATGACGATGTAACAATCTGTCCGGAATGTGAGGAGTATTGCAGTGATTGCGCAGAGGGCTGGTGCGATGACTGTGGCCTGTGTCTGGAATGTGCGCTTGATGCCGGCTTCCACTGTCCGACCTGCGAAAAGTGCAGCGGTGAAGTAGAAATTTGCCCCGAATGTGAAGATTACTGTAACGAATGTG